>NZ_CP071462.1:0-318624 GCF_017352155.2 Haloterrigena alkaliphila | reverse complement strand
CCGCGCGCTCGTCGTAGCGCTCGTAGGCGGCGAGGACGGCCTCGCGATCGGTCTCCGTGAGGTCGGCCCACGCGTCGCGGGCGGCGAGCACGTCGTCCAGGCGATCTTCCACGGCCTCGCGGTCGGTCAGCGGCGTCAGCACCCGAATGCGGTCGGCCGCGCGCTGCGTGACGGCGTGTTCGACGGCCAGATCGAGCAGTTCCTTGTACGCCGACCGGGCGTCGCTGGTCGCCAGAACGTCCATCCCGGCGCCGCCCGTCGCGCGGCGCAGGATGCGCGTCGCCCGTCCGCGGGCGAGGCCGGCGTCGGCGAGCGCCCGAACGTCGCCGCCTTCGATCGCTCGGATCGCGCGCTCGTTGCCCAGTTCCTCGACTAACGTCGCCCGCGTCTTCGGCCCGACGCCCCAGTACTCCTCGAGTCGCATACTGGTCGGATTCGAGTCAACTGTCTTGAACACTGTGCCTCGAGGGCCGGATCGATCGCTCGCGCCAACCTGTGGTAGCGACGATCGACCGACGACGCGGCTATCCGCGATGTGTACACGATCGTGGATACAATTCACGTCGGCTGACTGAATTGGACGCACAAACACGGGGATTTTTATCGACTCGGACGCCTACTGACTTCCATGACTGATGGGCGGGGCGAGACTCCCCGGCGAACAGGAATGACCGAAAAGTGCGGCGTCGTCGGCGTCTCACTCGACGGTCGGGACGCGGCGCGGCCGTTGTACTACGCGCTCTACGCGCTCCAGCACCGCGGCCAGGAGTCCGCGGGGATCGTCACCCACGACGGCTTTCAGCAACACAGCCACGTCGAAATGGGGCTCGTCGGGGACGCCTTCGGCGAGGGCGACCTCGACACGCTCAACGGCTCGGCGGGAATCGGTCACGTCCGGTATCCGACCGCCGGCTCGGTCGACTCCTCCTGCGCCCAGCCCTTCTCCGTCTCCTTCAAGAGCGGGTCGCTCGGCCTCTCGCACAACGGCAACCTCGTCAACGCCGACGAGATCCGCGACGAACTCGCCGCCGTCGGCCACGCCTTCACCAGCGACGGCGACACCGAGGTCATCGCCCACGACCTCGCGCGCAACTTACTCGAGGAAGACCTCGTGCGCGCCGTCAAGCGCACGATGGGCCGGATCCACGGCTCGTACGCGCTGACGATCAGCCACGACGACACCATCCTCGGCGTCCGCGATCCGCAGGGGAACCGCCCGCTCTGCATCGGGAAACTCGAGGACGGCTACATGCTCGCCTCGGAGTCGGCGGCCATCGACACCCTCGACGGCGAACTCGTCCGCGACGTACGACCGGGCGAACTGGTCGTCCTCGAGGACGACGGCTCGGGCTTCGATTCCTACCAGTTAGTCGAGAACGAGCACACCGCGCACTGCTTCTTCGAGCACGTCTACTTCGCCCGACCCGACAGCGTCATCGACGAGACGCTGGTCTACGAGGCCCGCCGAAATCTGGGGCGCAAACTCTGGGAGGAGAGCGGCGTCGAGACCGACGTTGTAATGCCGGTCCCCGACTCCGGGCGCGCCTTCGCTTCCGGCTACGCCGACGCCGCGAGCGAGACGACGGCCGACGGCGAGCCCCGCGCGTCGGACGACGCCGGCGTCGCGTTCGCCGAGGGGCTGATGAAGAACCGCTACGTCGGGCGGACGTTCATCATGCCCACGCAGGACGAGCGCGAGCGCGCGGTTCGCCTGAAGCTCAACCCCATCAAATCGACGGTCGAGGGCAAGACGGTCACGGTCATCGACGACAGCATCGTCCGCGGGACCACCTCGACGCAGCTCGTGCAACTGCTCAAAGACTGCGGCGCCGAGGAGGTCCACGTCCGAATCGGCGCGCCGGAGATCGTCGCCCCCTGTTACATGGGGATCGACATGGCGACCCGCGAAGAGCTGATCGCCTCGGACAAGTCGACCGAGGAGATCCGCGAGGCGATCAGCGCCGACAGCCTCGCCTACCTCTCGACCGACGCCGTCGCCGAGGTGCTCGGGAAGGAGCGCATCGACCTCTGTCTGGGCTGCGTGACGGGCGAGTACCCCTACGACATCGAGGGCGAGGAGACCGACCGCGACGTCACCCGCCCCGACGTCACCGGCCAGCAGTTGCCCGCCGACGACTGAGTCCGGCCAGCGATCCGATTCTGACTGCGTCTCCGTAGCCACTCGAGCGGGCGCGAGCGACCAGTTCGCCGCAGCCGAAACTCGTGTTATCTGTCATCGGTTGACATAGATAGGGACCGGCGCTATCCTCGCTGCGCACCTTCCTCCGGTATGGAGCACGGACACATCGATCAGTTGGAAGACTTCGGTACGCGGTCGCTCGTAACGCACGCCATCATGGCGGTGACGTTCGCGGGAGCGATCGGAGCGGGACTGCTCGTCGACGGAACGCTCGGCGTGGTCTCGTTCGTCGCGTTACTCAACTTCACCGCGGGCGTCTGGATCTCGCAATCGATTCACTCGCTGGGCAACGCGAGGACCGACGATTCGTACGACGGAATCCTGACGGTGTTGCTCGACACCACCGGCGAGAAGCGCTACCACGGCGTCGATACCGGTCGTCTGGCCCGCCTGCTCACGCTGATCGCGGGCGTGACCGCAGTTTCGTTGTTGACGGCCGGGCAAGTCCTCTCGGGCACGCTGGCCTCGATCGGGGTCGTCGCCATCGGCACCGTCGCCGTCGTCACGGCGATGGTCGGCTTCCTGATCGCCCTCGGATCGTCCTACGACGCGGCCGAGCGCCGCACGACTATCGAGATCGACGACCGTTCGGAGCCCGGGACGGCACCCGGACGACGCCGAGTCGGACCGGAAGCGAGCGCCCGCGACGAGCAATCCGAGCCGACGGAGGAGAGTTAACTCAGTCGGTGAGTTCCTCGAGTTTCCCCTTCGCCTTCTCGACCCCGGACTCGAACGTCGACTCGAGTTCCTCGACGGAGCGTTCGACGTAGTGGACGCGCTCGTGTGGCACCCGCCGAATGACGTCGTTGCCGTCCTCGTCGGTTCCGTAGGCGAACAGCCAGTGGTTCTGGAAGTAGGCGATGTGCTCGTTGTCGACGGTGACGCGTTCGACGTCCTCCGCCGGCGTCTCGTAGACGATGGTCGCGGTGCCGAGTTCGCGCTCGGTGTCGGTCTCGGTCTGGGTGCCGCTGTCGATATCGATGTCCGTCATGGTCGTGGCGTCCACCGGCGGTCGTGTAGGCCTGTACCCGGCAGATGCAGCCGTGGCTCGAGTCGCTCGGGCCGCTCTCGGTGGCTGACTCCGGAAGGTCCCCGGCGTCGGCGTCACTGCCGGCGTCAGGAGAGTTCGGCGGTGACGTCCGTCGAGGAGACCATGCCGACGTAGTCGTCCTTCTCGACGACCGGCAGGTGGCCGATGCCGAGGCTGGTCATCATCGCGGCGACCTCCTCGAGGTAGAGGTCCGGCGGCACGGTCTCGACGGATTCGGTCATCACGTCGGCAACCCGCACGTCGGTCGGATCGCGCCCGTCGGCGGCGGCGTCCAGCAGATCGGTGCTGGTGACGATCGACGGCGGATTTGACGGCACGACGAGCGCGGTGATCCCCTTCTCGCGCATCGCCGTGGCTGCCTCCTGAATCGTCGCGTCCTTCGAAATGGTCTCGAGGGGCGACGACATCACGTCGTCGACGCGGGTACTGTCGGTCGTGGACATACGCTCGAGTACGTGAACGACCACCATTGGTCTTGCCCACGACGTTCCTTCGAGCCGCGTCGGGTGGGAACGACGGTGAGCGCCGCGTCGATGGCGGGTTCAATCGTCTTTGATCCGGCTTCCGCCCGGCGGCATGAAGTGCTGGATGCGGTCCGGGCTGGCGATCTTGCGGACGAAGGATTCGTCCTCGAAGCGCTCGCGGAACCGGCGGTACATCCGCTTCGCCGCGTCGGCCTGCGCGTAGCGGCCCGGCTCGAGTTCGATCGTCGTCTCCGCCCGGCCCTCGACGGCCGACGGTGGGCCGCCGATGACGCGGGTGTAGGGCTCGCATTGAATCCCCACGGCGACGCCGACCGGCGTGTCGTCGTAGTAGGTCCGGTCCCCGCGGATCGCGAACCCGCCCTTCTCGAGGTACTCGCCGCTCTCCGGCGTCTTGGTGACCTGGTCGGAGTCGACGGCGTAGACGTCGCCGGCGTAGCGGCCGTCCTTCCAGACCGACGCGTAGGAGACGGCGAACTGCGCGGCCTCCTCGATACTCGATTCGGGCAGTTCGATGTCGCTCGAGGAGGCCTCGCTGGGATCGGTCGCCTTCAGCACGGTGACGGGGCCGCCGTGGGCCTGCGTGTGGAGGACCGTGTCGCCGGGCTCGAGGTACTTCTTGACGAGTTCCTCGTTCTGGTCGGCGTTGCGGCCGCCGATCACGAGGTAGCCGTCGCTCGTGTGGAACCAGCGAAAGCGATCGAACCAGGGTTCGTTCTCGCGGATCGGGACCGACGGCATCGAGAGCCAGTCCCGATCTTGCTCCTCCTCGTCCTCGTCGTCATCGCTCGCGTCGGCCTCGTCCGCGGCCTCCCACTCGTCGCGACGGCGCTTGGCTTCCTCGAGGTCCTCGCGGGTGTCCTCGATGGCCGCCAGCGCGCCCTCCTTCTTCTCCTCGACGCGCTTGGCCTCGGTGTAGAGGCGGTCCGCGTTCTGCTCGACGCCCTGCTGGGCGACGAGGTCGATCCGCTCGTCGTCGATCTCGACCGTGACGACGCCCTCGCTGCCGTCGACGTCGACGACCGCCTCGGCGGCCGCGATACCGCGTTCTGCGCCCTCCTCGAATCGCTCCTCGATCTCGTCCCACGGCCGATCCTGCGCGCGAGCGTTCTGGATCGTCGAGATGATGTCGTCGACCAGCCCGTACTCGGCGTACAGCAGTTCGGCCTGCTCGCGCAGCGCGTCGGCCTCCTGCTCGAACCCCTCGATCGCCCCCTGCTGTTGCTCGATGATCCGCTCGTGTTTGGCGATCTGCTCGTCGAAGTCGGGGCGCTGTTCGGTCGGATCCGGCTCCGACTCGTCCTCGAGGTCGAGCCGGAAGAAGTAGTCGTCCAGCGCCGTCAGGAACGAGTCGTAGGGGTCGGACGCGAGGTCGGCGTGCTCCTCGAGCGGGAACGGCGTGACGTCGACGACTCGCTCCGGGGTGGCATCGTCGCCCTCGGTCTCGGAACCGTCTCCGTCCTCGTCCTTGGTCTCGGAACCGCCGCCGTCCTCGTCGTCGCCCTCGGCCTCGAGGTACAGCCGCGGCTCGAAGTTCCCGTTCCGGATGTCGAGCGCGAGCCGTTCGATGGCGTCGTAGACGCGGTCGTAGACGTCCTCGTCGGCCTCCGCGATGTCCAGTCCCTTCTCCACGCCGGCGCGGGTACAGACCTCCTCGGCGTAGAGGCCGCCGAAGTTGAGTTGCGTCGCCAGCGTCCGGACGACGTCCGTGTCGGAGTCGTCCATCTCGCGGTCGAACGCCTCTCGCGAGACCGTCAGCGGATTCGTCCGGCTGTCGGGGAACTCGTAGCGCGACCCCGGGACGACGGTTCGGGACTTCAACCGGACGGTCTCGAGGCAGTCGATCACCTCGTACTCGCCGTCGGTGACCGCGACGTTGCCCTGCCCGAACAGTTCGACGATGATCCGGGTCGTGCCGTCGTCGCGCTCGAAGACGAACTCGAGGATGCGGTCGAACTCGTACTGCTCGACGCCCGCGAAGTCGGCCCCCGAGAGCCGGTTACGGAGCATCATGGCGAACTGCGGCGGCCGGCCGGGCGCGTCGGGCACCCGCTCGGGGGCGACCGTGTGGGCGCGCTTGACCTCGCCGACCTCGAGCACGAGTTCCATGCGACCGCGGTCGAAGTCGCGCATCTTGAGCCGGACGAGATCGTCGCCGTAGAGGTAGGCCTTGTCGACCTTCGCCCCCTCGTAGGCACCGAGTTCCCCGACGAGGGCGGCGAGGTCGACGCTGGTAAGCTCCCGCTTTGGATCCATACCTCACACTGTCCGGCGCTGTCAAAAAGGCGTGTCGCTCCGCGTCCTCCTCGCTCGGGCGCGACGCCAGCGGGGCCGAGCGCATCGCCACGGGGCCGAACACATCGCCACCCGCGCTCGAGTCGTCGCCCGGGTCCGTCGGAGTCGGAAAGCCTAATCCGGCACGCGGCCCTCCGTGGACGTATGACAGACGCTGTCGACATCGGGACGCGGTGGCGGAGCCGGACTGGGCCCCTCCGCAACTGGGGCCACGACCGACGACGAGCGCTCGGCGAGGTGTCCAGACCGTGAGTCGGCCCGACGACCGCCCGTGGCAGACCGTCTCGCGGTTCCCCACGTTCGTCGATCACCTCGAGGACGAGGGGGCCTTCTCCGTCCGGGAGATCGTCGCCAACCTCGACGTGGACATTCCCGTCGACGGGATCGTCTACCACGACCGCGGAATCCGAGCGCCCGGCTACGACGCCACGTTCGTCCACGAGCCCCAGCGGGGCCGCCCCGCGTTCAGTCTCGAAGTCGACACGATCGGGCCGCGCAACACGTGGGCGGTGTTCGACGCCCAGCTGGGCTGGGACCTCTACCTGCTCCAGACCGACGACGTGGCCGCCCTGGCGTGGGTCAGCGACGAGGAGTACAAGACCGAGGAGGCCGCGACGTTCGACTCGAAGATCGACGCCCTCGGGGCGGGCCGGTTCTCCTTCGGCGTCTTCCTCTACTCGGGCAGCGACTGGGAGGAGCGGGTCGCCCGCATCGAGGGCACCGACGCCCCCGCGTACCTCAAACGCGACGACGGGACGCCCGTGATCCCCCAGACGCCCGCCGAGTTCTACGACTACATCGGCTCGAGCGCGACCGAGTTGCGACAGAGCGGCGGCGGCGCACCGCCGTATCTGGGGATTCTGGAACTCGAGGTCACGGTCGACTGACGAGTCCGGGACGACGTCGCCCAGGGGACTCACCACGGCTCGGACTCGCACACAGAGCGGACGCGCTCACAGGTCCCATCCCTCGAGCGTATACGCCATCTCCCAGAATCGGTACTCGAGTTTGGCGCTCGTGCGGAACGCCTCGCGCATCGCCGCGTGCTCCCCGGGATAGCGCTCTCCGCACTCGTCGACGAACTCGCGACACCAGGCCGTCGCCTCGCGGAACTCCCCGCCCGTGTACAGCTCGATGAAGGGCGTGTACCGGTGTTCCTCCTCGGCGAGGTCGGCCATGTGGTCGGCTACGTCGAGATATCCCTGCATGCACGGGTACAGCGCCGCCGCGATTTCGGCGATGGTGCCTTCGTAGGCCGTCCGCACGAGGAAGTTCGTGTAGGCGACGCAGGTCGGCGCCTTCTCGACGCCCTCGAGGTCCGCCCGCGAGATGCCGTAGTCGGCGGCGAACTCCCGATGGAGGTCCATCTCGCGGTCGAGCACCTCGTGGGCGACCCCCAGCAGGTGGGTCATCGTCTCCTCGTCGCGGGCCTTCGTCCCGGCGATCGAGAACACTCGCGCGTAATCGAGCAGGTAGCGGTAGTCCTGTTTCAGCCAGTGCTGAAACGCCGCCTCGTCCAGCGTCCCCGCCGCGAGTTCGCGGACGAACGGATGCTCTCGCTGTGCCGCCCAGATCTGCTCGCCGTCCTCGAGTAACTGATCGCTGAAGGCCATCGTCGCTCGCATCCGACGGTGCGCTCGATCTTATACGTGTTTGATAAACGCGACGGCACCCGGATCGATCGGGACTCGAGCGTTCGGCTCGGCACTGCTCGGATGGATTCGTTCTCGAGACGTGGCCGTCGCTGATTGCGTCGAAAGGGGATATCACGCCGGCGTCGGTCGCTCGGTGGGGAACGAGCGGTTCAGGGAGCAGACACCGGCGTGTTGGGTGAGAGGCAACTCGGTGTGCCGCTGTCGGTCTGGGGAGTGATGACAACGGTGCCGACGAATGTCGGCGGACTATCCTTCCCGAACGATTATGATAAATTTTCTGAATAGGTACGTTATTTTACTTCTCAGACAGTCAGATGTGATGTAGTTTAGCGGGCGAAAAGCCGGGCGCAGGTGATTCGAGACTCCCGTCGCGGCGACTCAGCATAATTCGAGGTGAAGCCTCCGACCTCAAGGAACGAGTAACACGAGTGAGTAGGTCGGAGAGGAAACTGACGAAGGACGACGTAACTACACGATAGCAGCCACTTGACTCGCGGACTTATAAGTACCATCGAGTGGTGATCTGAAATATGGAGGTGCGTCGAACTGCGCCGGTCAAACTCATCGTTCCCGATGAAAACCGCGACGACCTCCACGAAACTGCCGAGCAGTTCCTCTACTGTGCGAACCGTGCCGCCGAGTTCTGTTGGGACGACAACTCCTACACGAACTGTATCTCCACGAACGCAATCGCGAGAGACGCACTCTACACGGAACTGCGAGAGGAAACCGACCTCACCGCCAACCTAGTTCAAGAGGCCATTCGACGCGCTGTTCAAGCGACGAAAGGCTGCGTCGAACGGTGGAAGAAAGACAATCGAGTGAGCCAACCGGAGTTCACCTCATGGAGCATGGTCTACGATAAGCGAAGCGCGACGTTCTACCGAAATCGCGTTTCCCTTTCGACTATCAGTGGGCGCGTCGAGTGTGACTTCGAACTCCCGGCGGATAGTCCGACACCTTACGAACAGTATGTTCTCTCTGAGGAGTACGAGCTCCGAACGAGTACGTTACAATACGACAAGGTGAGCGACGAGTTCTACTTCCACATCACAACCCGAAAACACGGCAGCGATTCTGATGAGGAGTCCGAGGTTTCGGAAGATACTGAGCACCAAACAGTCCTCGGTATCGATCTCGGCGTTAACAGTCTCGCAGTGGCTTCAACCGGTACATTCTGGCAGGGCGATGAATACGATCATTGGTGCCGTGAGTTCGAGAAGCGACGTGGAGAGATGCAACAGCGCGGGACGCAAGCCGCACACAACGCCTTGCTTCGACTCGGCAAGCGCGAAGAAGCGTGGCGGAAACAGTACATTCATACAGCCGCTAACGAGATCGTCATGGAAGCTGTCGAACACGAATGCGACGTGATCGTGTTCGAGGACTTGACGGACATTCGAGAAGAGATTCCGAACGCGAAGTGGCACCACGTATGGGCGTTCCGACGATTGTACGAGTACGTCGAGTACAAGGCTCCGAACCGAGGCGTTTCCGTGGAAAAGGTTGAACCGAACCATACGTCTCAACGGTGTTTTCGGACAGATTGTGGGTTTACGCACCCGGACAACCGCCACGGTGAACAGTTCTGCTGCCAGAGGTGTGGTTATGAGGTCAATGCGGATTACAACGGCGCGAAGAACATCGGACTACGATACGCTCGGAAACGGCAATACAGACTCCGTTCCTCGCCCAAGTCGGGGAACGGAGACGCACCAGTAGACGTGCGTTTGAATGGTGGGACGGTGAACGGTGAGAGTTACCAGCCGATTGCTGGGGATTGATTGCCGGGAGTCCACATCAAAGCCTCTCCCTCAACGAGTGAACCTCGTATGAGGTGAGCGAAGTAGGGTGGGGTAGTTTACAGGCGCTTGCTGACGTACGGGCCGTCCTGATGGTAGCCGAGTTTCTCCCGGTAGTATTCCCGGGCGCCGATGCCGGAGATGACGCTGAGTTTGTCGTAGCCGGCGTCGGCGGCGAGTGCCTCGGCGCGCTCCATCAGCCGGCGGCCGTAGCCGCGGTGCTGGTGTTGATCCAGTTCGCCCTCCCCGCCGACCGACACTTCGCTCCCGTAGACGTGCAGTTCGCGCAGGAGCGCGGCGTTCTCGAGTTCCGGTCGCACCGGATCCTTCGGGAACCGAAGCCGGCAGAAGCCGACCAGCAGGTCCTTGTCGAAGTCTTCGAAGGAGATGAAGTGCTCAGTGCCGCCGCAGGCGTCGTAGCTCATCACGTCGAGTTCGACGTTCTCCGGCTCCTCGTCGTTCATCCCGGCCTCGCGACAGCGGACGCACTCGCAGGTCCAGTCGTGGTCGTCCATCCGCTGGCGGGCGAGTTGCCGGAGGTTGGACTTCCAGACGCCGGCGTCGATGTAGTCCGCGGGGATGTCCCGCTGGACGCGCTGGAGGCGCGTGTAGCGCGGGATCATGTCCTTGATCTCGGCGATCAGGTCCGCGGCCTCCTCGTTACCCAGCGGGTCGAACTCGCCCTCGTGCCACCAGTCGTAGGTCGCCGTCCCGCGGACGATCAGCATCGGGTAGATCTTCAGGTAGTCGGGCTTCCACGCCTCTTTCTCGAAAATTCGCCGGAAGTCCTCGAGACACATCTCCTTCGACATGCCGGGCTGGCCGGGCATCATGTGGAAGCCGACCTTGAACGCCGAGTCGCGCAGGCGCCGGTTCGCGTCCATCGACTCCTGAACGCCGTGGCCGCGGTGCATCTCACGGTTGATGCGCTCGTAGGTGGTCTGGACGCCGACCTCGACTTTCGTCCCGCCCAGATCGAGCATGCGGTCGATCTGCTCTGGGTCGCACCAGTCCGGTTTGGTTTCGAAGGTCGTCCCGATGTTGCGCACGTCCGCGGTCTCGTTTTCGGCGATGACGTCCTCGAGGTACCGCCACTCGTACTCCTCTGGGTCCTGCGCGAAGCTGACCCCCTCGGCGGGTTCGGGCTGCTTGTCCACGTCGAAGTCGTTCATCGCCTCGAGGGCGCGCTTGACGAACCACTCCTGGTAGTCGTGGCTCCGGGCGGTCATCGTGCCGCCCATCAGAATCAGTTCGACCTTGTCGACGGGATGACCGATCTCGCGCAACTGCTCGAGACGCAGGGTGACCTGCCCGTAGGGATCGTAATCGTTCTGGACCCCGCGGGCCGCTGCGGGCTCCTCGCCCGTGTAGCTCTGGGAGGAGGAGAACTCCGAGTCGGGGCCGCCGGGACAGTAGAGGCACTTCCCGTGGGGACACCGCTCGGGCGAGGTCATGATCGCGACCGGCGAGACCCCCGAGGCGGTTCGGACGGGCTTGCGCCGGAGGACCTCCTCGAGTTCCTCGCGGCGCTCCTGTGGCGCGTAGTCCAGCAGTTCGGAGTTCTTCGGCACCTTCGGCGCCGAGTGCTCCGAACAGGCCTCGAGTTTGGCCTTCTCGACTTCGTCGCGCTCGATTTCGCCCGCGAGGATCCGGTCGACGAGCGTCTCGCAGACGCGCTCGAACGCGTCGGTCTCGGTCGGATCGGATTCGGGCGTCTCGGTACTCACTACGCGGAATCAGTCGCCGCCGGCGAATAAGCGTGTCGGACTCGCGACCGATCGTCCGGCCGCTCGAGGCCCAGCGACGACTCTTCGGGGTGTAGCGATAAATCAAAAACTGGACCGCGATCACCGTCGCCGAACGGCGACGGGGACGTCGGTATTAGTTCCGAACGACGTTCGTCGCTCGGGGACCCTTGGGGGCCTGCTCGATGTCGAAGTCGATGTCCTGTCCCTCTTCGAGGTCCGGGCCGCCGACGTCCTCCATGTGGAAGAAAACGTCCTCGTCCGCGTCGTCAGTCTCGATGAATCCGTAGCCGCCTGTGTTGTTGAAGAAATCAACCGTACCGTTTGCCATTACGACCAAAGGGAGGGGTGGTACACGGATAACGCTTCCGAGGGTCACGGTACCACGAGTGGATCGAATCGCGTGTGGCGCTCGAGTTCGTCGATCCCAAGTGCAGTTCACCGCTCGAGCGCGGCTACGCGGACCCGCGAACGCGCTCGAGGACCGCCAGCGTCCCGTCGGCGTGGACGTCCTCGAGCACCTCGTCGGCGGCCGCCTTCGCGGTCTCGTCGGCGTTGGCGACGGCGAAGCTCCGGCCGACGGCCTCGAACGTCGAGACGTCGTTGACCGAGTCGCCGACGGCGACGGCCCGCTCGAGGTCGATATCGACGTGCTCGGCGATCCGCTCGACGCCGTCGCCCTTGTTCGGCGCGGCGTCCTTGACGTGGTAGGCGTAGCCGGTGTCGATCACCTCGAGGCCGTGGTCGGCGGCGATCTCGCGCAGCGGTTCGATCGGCTGCTCGAGATTCACCGCGATCTCGGTCTCGCGCCAGCGGTTCACGGTGTTTTCGGGCCCCCAGCCGGTCTCGTAGCCGGCGGCGCGGTACGCCTCGAGGACGGCCTGCGCGGCCTCGCGGTCGGCCGTGACGAAGACGTCGTCGCCGGTGTAGACGACCCCGCCGTTCTCGGCGACGACGAGTTCCGGGACGCCGATGAAATGGCAGAGCGCGACGGGGTACGGGAAGGCCTTCCCGGTCGCGATCACGACCGGCGCGTCCCACGCGCGGATCGGATCGAACACGCGCGGATCGATGCCCCACCCCTCGGGGCGGGTGAGCGTCCCGTCGATATCGAGAACCAGCGGCGGATCGGCGGTCATACCGAGAGATGTGCGAGCCTGCTCCTAAAACGGTCGGGTCGGTGGGATCCGCCCGGACTCGAGGAGAACCGCGATCAGTATCGCTTCTTCTTCGGTTTCGTCGCCTTGAGGACGACGGGGTTGACCGGGCCGCCGGTCGCCCGCTCGACGTGCAGCGGTGCCGACGTCAGCAGGAAGTCGTAGATCCCGTCGTCGGCGCACTGGGACGCGAGTTCCTCGAGCCACAGGATCTCGTTGAGCGAGACGCCCAGATCCCGCAGGAGCGCGCCGTGCAGCGGGAGGACGAACGTGTGGTCGCCGACGGTCTGGGTCACCTTCTCGACGGCGACGTTATCAGCGCCGATCATCGGGATCTCCATGTCGTGGACCCAGCGGATCAGGTCCTCGCTGAAGACCAGGCCGGGCTCGTTCATCGGATCCCACTCCGCCTCGGGGTCGGCGACGCGTTCGATCGATCCAGTCCGGAGCAGGACGACGTCGCGCTCTCGGAGTTCGACCCCCTGTGCCTCGGCGGTCGCTTTCATGTCTTCGAGGGTCACTTCCGCGCCGAGGTCGAGCCATCCGCGGTCGTCGCCGCACGCCCGGCCGACGTCGAGCAGGACGCCGCGACCCGCGACGCCGGCGTCGGCCAGCGGGGAGACGTCGACGGCCGAGTGGCCGTGCGTCTCCTGGACGTTGCCGGCCTCCCCGTCGACGCAGCCGGGGACCGGCCGGTCGAACTCCTTCGGCGCTGCCGTGACCGCCTCGTCGCGGCCGTTGTACACCTCGTTGCCGTACCAGCCGTGGCCGAGGGCGTCCATGTGGGTCGTCCCGTGGAGGAAGAACTCCGTGACGAACCGGTCGTCGGAGAACTTCATGCCGCCCGGGTAGGGTTCGGCGGTCCGCGCATCCGCAGCGTTGTCGCGACGGGCCGGCGTTCGCCCGGGGAACATCGGATCGCCGGTATCCCTCGTCGGCGCGTCGGTCTCCTCGTCGACGAGGGCGTCGACCGCCTCGCCGGTCATCGGGGTCTGGAGAGTGAATCGTTCGATCCCCTTCGGCCCTCGTTTCATCGCCGCCTCCATCCCCGCGTACGCCTCCTCGCTTCCCAACAGATTGAGCGCGCCGAGTTCGTCGTCCTCGCCCCACCGACCCCAGTTGTCCGGTAGATCCGCGAGGAGCGCGTCGAGGTTCGACTCCATCGCGGCGACGGAGTCGACGCTCAGCCCGGCGGCGGCGATGGCCGCGGCCGCCCCGCAACCCCGTACGAAGTTCCGTCGATCGATGCCCGCATCCGAATCGTGATCGTGTTCTTCCATTGTGGTACGTGCTACCAATGATCGAGACTGTGAGGGATAAATTCGGTCGGTCGCTACACGTGGTGAACCGGGGCAGTACACTTATGACGAGCTTGACGCTCGAGTGATGGTATAAACCATCTAATTAGTAACATCAGATGATGAAACGCCGGATCTCGAAACGGGGCCGCGAGAACATCTCGAGCGTTGTCGGATCGGCCCGAATATGATAGTTACATTATTTTATTCGAGAGTTAAAATTCAGATGAATCAGAGGCCGAGATAGCCCGCGTTGGGCAGGAGCCCGGCAAGATACAGGACGCCGAGCACGAACATGAACGCCGCGATGGCCATCGCCGGCGGGTCGACGTGCGTCCCGGAGTGCGAGTAGAACACGCGCTGGGAGAGTTCACCGAGGAGGCCGGCGATCGCGCCGAACGCGCCCGCGACGAGCAACACGATGGGGTCGCTCCCGACGGCTGCCGCCGCGATCACGGCACCCGTCGACCCCAGCAGCGTGATGTGGTGGGTCACGGGGATCTTCTCGACGCCGAGGTTGAGGAACAGCAGGCTCATCGCCGAGATGGCGTAGCCCATGAAGATGCTCCCGGTCTCGAGCCAGATGAAGCCGCCGAGGATTCCGCCGACGATGCCGATAGCGGTGACGCCGGACCACTCGTACTGGTGAGGGAGCCAGGGCTCGGTCGCCAGCCGTTCGGTCTCGGTGCCGCCGTCGGCTGCCACGCGCGTCTCCTCGCGCTCGAAGGGGGACATGTCGAGGATGCTCGAGCCGCCGACCCGACCGACGAGCGGGTAGCCGAACGCGAGTCGGGCGAGGAAGGCCGTCGCGACGACCGAGAGCGCGATGTTGTCCGTCGGGAAGCCGATGCCGGCCATTACCCGCGTGATGAGCATCCCGAGCACGCCGAACAGCGCCCCGACAGCGAGGATGTCGGGTTTGGTGCCGAACGCGTAGAGGATGTTCTTCCCGAAGTGGTAGTCCCAGTCGTCGGGTTCCATCTCGGGGTACTTCCGTCCCGCGTAGGCCGTCGCGGCGACGCCGCCGGCGAAGGCGATGTGGGGGCCGGTGACCGCGCCGAAACCGATCGTTCCGGTGATGCCGGTCGCGATGTCGCCGGCGCCGGCGGCATCGAGGCCGCCGAGTTCGCCCTCGAGGACGGCGATACCCTCGCCGAGGAAGACGACGAACCCCGTGAAGACGAACGAGGGCAGCGCGCCGAGCGCCGCGCCGAACGCGCCGCCGGCGAGGGCGGCGATGAGCAGGACGGCGAACGCCTCGAACTCCATGCCGATGACCGGAACCTGAAGGAGCGTCCCGTACATGGTTCACTCCTCGCTGTCCCGCGCCCAGTCGAGCGATCGGTCGACGGCCTCCGTCCAGCGCCCGTACCGCTCGTCGGCCCGCGCGGCGTCCATTTCCGGTTCGAACTCGCGGTCGACCTGCCAGTTGTCCCGCAGGCTGTCGACGTCGTCCCAGTAGCCGACGGCCAGCCCCGCCGCGTAGGCGGACCCGAGCGCGGTCGTCTCGTCGACGACCGGGCGGACGATATCCGAGCCGATGATGTCCGACTGGAGCTGACAGAGGTAGTTGTTCTTGACCGCGCCGCCGTCGACCTTGAGGCTCGTCATCTCGATGCCCGAGTCGGCCTCCATCGCCTCCGCGACGTCGCGGGTCTGGTAAGCGATCGACTCGAGGGTCGCGCGGACGATGTGTTCCTTCCGGGTGCCCCGCGTCATCCCGACGATGGTGCCGCGGGCGCGCTGGTCCCAGTGGGGCGCGCCCAGCCCGGTGAAGGCGGGGACGACGTAGACGCCGTCCGTCGAGTCGACGCTGCGGGCGAGTTCGGCGGTCTCCGCGGGGTCGTCGATCAGCGAGAGGTCCTCGAGCCACTCGATGGCCGCGCCGGTGACGAAGATCGAGCCCTCGAGGGCGTACTGGACGTCCTCGCCCGACTTCTGGAACCCGATCGTCGTCAGCAGGCCGTGGTCGCTCGTGACGGCCTCGCTGCCGGTGTTCATCAGGAAGAACGAACCGGTGCCGTAGGTGTTCTTCGCGTCGCCGGCGTCGAAACAGGTCTGGCCGAACAGCGCGGCCTGCTGGTCGCCCAGCGCGCCCGCGACGGGGATCTCGGCCTCGAGGAACCCCTCCGGATCGGTCGATCCGTAGGTCGCGTCGTCGCTCGAGGGGCGGACCTCGGGCAACATCGCCTCGGGAATCGAGAACTCCGCGAGGAGGTCGTCGTCCCACGCGAGGTCGTGGATGTTGTACAGCATCGTCCGCGAGGCGTTCGTGACCTCCGTAATGTGCTCGCCCGTGAGGTTGTAGATCAACCACGAGTCGATGGTCCCGAACAGGACCTCGCCCTCCGCCGCGCGGTCGCGGATGTCCTGCGGGCGGGAGCGCTCGAGTTTGATCGGATCGGCGTTGTCGAGCAGCCACTCGGCTTTCGTCGCCGAGAAGTAGGCGTCGGCCTCGAGCCCGGTCTTGTCGCGGATGGTCTCGACCAGTTCGTCCGCCTCGAGTTGCTCGACGCGGTCGGTCGTCCGCCGGTCCTGCCAGACGATGGCGTTGTGGACCGGCTCCCCGGTGTCGGCGTCCCATAGCAGGGTCGTCTCCCGCTGGTTGGTCACGCCGATGGCCTCGAGCTGGTCGGGACCGATCCCCGCCTGACCCAGCGCCTGCGTGATGACGGCCTTGGTGTTCTCCCAGATCTCCATCGGGTCGTGCTCGACCCAGCCGGGTTCGGGATAGATCTGTTCGTGCTTTTCGTAGGCGTTCGCGACGACCTGGCCGCCGTGATCGAACACGATGAATCGCGTGCCGGTCGTCCCTTGGTCTACCGCACCGACGTACGTGGATTCTGTCACTGGTGGTCACCCCTCTGTGTCCACGCGGCGTCTTTACTGACGGTCGCGTGATACTGGTAAACAATTCCTACGATCATTATAAAATTTGCCGAACTCATAATACTACACTAGTAATTATTATATCAGTATCCGCTCCATTATCCGGAGTAGGCCGGTATTTCGACGGCTACCCACGACTCCCGCTCGATACTGACGATCGAATGGTAACGAAATAACCGATCGAAAATCGGAATCGTATCCGATTGTTATGGCTATTCGGGAAGCGCCGATAAAATAAAGAACCGGGAGCAAGAGGTACGAACGAAGGGATGGCAACGGACACCGAGGTCCTCGTTCTCGGAGGTGGTTCGACCGGCTGTGGCATCGCGCGCGATCTGGCGATGCGCGGCCTCGACGTGACCCTCGTCGAACGGGGCAATCTGACCGACGGCACGACCGGTCGCATGCACGGACTCCTCCACAGCGGCGGCCGCTACGCCGTCTCGGACCGGGCCAGCGCGACGGAGTGTATCGAGGAGAACGAGATCCTCCGGGAGATCGCCGGCCACTGCGTCGAGTTGACCGGCGGCCTGTTCGTCCAGCGGCCCGAGGACTCCGACCAGTACTTTCGGGAGAAACTCGAGGGCTGTCGCGACTGCGGGATTCCCGCGCGCGTCCTCTCGGGGCGAGAGGCCCGCGAGATGGAACCCTACCTCGCGAAAGACGTGAAGCGGGCGATCGAGGTCCCCGACGGCGCGGTCGACCCGTTCCGGCTCTGCGTCGCGAACGCTCTCGACGCCGAGAACCACGGCGCGCGCGTCGAGACCCACGCCGAGGTGGTCGACCTCCTGCGCGAGGGCGACGACGTCTACGGCGTCGCAGTCCGCCACGAGTCGGGCCCCGGCAAGCGAACGCACGAAGCCGCGGGGACCACCGAGGAGATCACCGCCGAGTACGTCGTCAACGCGACGGGCGCGTGGGCCGGCCAGATCGGGGCGATGGCCGACCTCGAGGTCGAGGTCCGCCCCTCCAAGGGCGTGATGACGATCATGAACGTCCGGCAGGTCGACACCGTGATCAACCGCTGTCGGCCGAAGGGCGACGCCGATATCGTCGTCCCCCACGAGACGACGGCGATCCTCGGAACGACCGACGAGGAGGTCTCGGACCCCGACGACTACCCCGAGGAGCAGTGGGAGGTCGACCAGATGATCGACACCCTCTCGGAACTGGTGCCGATCCTTGAAGAGGCCCGGACGATTCGCTCGTTCTGGGGTGTCCGCCCGCTGTACGAACCGCCTGGCACTGGCACGCAGGACCCTACCGACATCACGCGGGACTTCTTCCTGCTCGACCACGCCGAGCGCGACGGCGTCTCCGGCATCTCGAGCATCGTCGGCGGCAAGTTTACCACCTACCGGGCGATGGCCGAGGAGATCTCGAACCACGTCTGCGAGAAGTTGGGCGTGAGCGCGTCGTGTGCCACGGCCGACGAACCGCTGCCCGGCAGCGAGAATATCGAAACGCTCGAGGCTGGCATGGACGACTTCGGCCTCCGCTCGCCGGTCGCGCGCCGGAGCAAGCAGCGACTCGGGAGTCGGGCGAGCGAGGTGCTCGAGACGAGCGAGGCGAACCCCGTGCTCTGTCAGTGCGAGGGCGTGACGCGTGCGGAAGTCCGGGACGCGATCGAGCAGTCAGGATCGGACCTGAACGCGGTCCGCATCCGCACGCGGGCCTCGATGGGTAACTGTCAGGGCGGCTTCTGCTGCCAGAATATGGCCAACGAACTCCACCCCGAGTACGACGAGGAGACGGTCCGCGCGGCGCTGGACGAACTCTTCGAAGAGCGCTGGAAGGGCCAGCGCCACGCCCTGTGGGGCGAACAGCTCTCGCAGGCGATGCTCAACTACACGCTGCACGCGACGACGATGAACCGCGATCGCGATCCGGCGGACGACGACGAATCGGCCGAGATCGAGTTCGACGCGTTCGACGGAGGGGCCTGAGATGGCCATCGAAGATGACGTCCTCGTGATCGGCGGCGGACTCGCGGGCGCGACCGCGGCGCTCGCGGCCGCCGACGCCGGGCGCGACGTCCGCGTGCGGCTGGTGACGTACAAACAGAGCACGCTGCGCCACGCCAGCGGCCTGATCGACGTGCTGGGGTACGCACCCGCGAGCGACGGCAAGGCCGAGGGACCGCTCGTCGATCCGTTCGACGCGCTCGCGGACCTCCCCGAGGGCCATCCCTACGAGCGCGTCGGGAGCGAGGCCGTTCGCGAGGCGCTCGCGTTCTTCGACGACATCGCGGGTGACGCCTACGCCGGCGACCACACCGACCGGAACGCGTTGGTTCCGACCCACCGCGGCACCGTCAAGCCAACCGCGCGCTACCCCGTCTCGACGGCCGAGGGACTGGCCAGCGACGACCGGGACGCGCTACTGGTCGGCTTCGAGACGCTGCCGGACTTCGAGGCGCCGCTGGCCGCGGCCCACCTCGAGGCCGCGGGCGCACCGTTTTCGGCCCGAGGGGTTACGATTCCGTTCCCCGGCATCGTGCGCGACGACGCGAAGGTGACCCGCTACGCGCACCTGCTCGACCGCGACGAGACGGTGACGACGGGCGCGGGCGAGACCGGCGCGCGCGAGGCGCTCGCGACGACGGTCCGCCAGCACCTCGAGGGCGAACCCCGCGTCGGTTTTCCAGCGGTACTGGGCGACGAACGCGCGGCCGAGGTCCGCACCGCGCTCGCGGACGCGCTCGGCGCCGACGTCTTCGAGGTCCCGATGGGGCCGCCGAGCCTCCCCGGGATACGGCTCGAAGACCTGCTCTACGGGGCGCTCGAGGACGCGGGCGTCCGCGTCACGTCGGGGGTGCCGGTGGTCGATTACGAGATGGCCGACGCCGCGGGCGCAGGCTCGGCGGGTGCGGGAACGGCGGCCGACGGCGGCGGCGTCGGCGACCGCATCGACCGCGTCGTCGTCGACCGGAACGGCACCGAGATCCCCCACCGCGCCGACCAGTACGTCCTCGCGACGGGCGGGCTGGTCGGCAAGGGCGTCCGTTCTGAGCGCGAGCGGGTGTTCGAGCCGATCTTCGACTGCCACGTCCCCCACGCCGAGGACCGCTACGACTGGTTCGTCGACGACGTCTTCGGCGAGCAGCCTTACGCGCGCTTCGGCCTCGCGCCCGACCGCGAGCTCCGCCCGCTCGACGCCCGCGACGAACCCGAGTTCGCGAACCTGCGCGCCGCGGGTGCGGTACTGGGCGGCTACGACTTCGCGGCCGAGAAGTCCGGCGGCGGCGTCTCGCTCGCGACGGGCTACGTCGCCGGCCGGCGGGCCGCCGAGGAGGTGGACGAATGAGCGACTCGAGCGCGCATCGGCGACCGAGCGACTCGAGCGCGAGTTTTGAGACGCGACGACCGACACGAGTGATTTCATGAGCGACGCAGAACGACCGACCGACGACCACGTACCGGGCGCGGAAGACGAGGAGTTCGAACCCGTCCGGGTGTTCCCCGAGGCCGAAGAGATGGACCTCCGGCCGGGCGCGGACAACTGCTACAAGTGCTCGACCTGCGATACCAACTGTCCCGTCGCCGAGGTCGACGACGAGTTCCCCGGGCCGAAGTTCCAGGGGCCCGAGCAGTGGCGGCTCAAGCGCCAAAACGACCACGACATCGACGACTCGGTGATGAAGTGCTCGAACTGCATGCGCTGCGACAGCGCCTGCCCCTCCGAGGTCCCCCTCTCGCAGATGCACAACACCGCACGCGGGGAGTACGTCGAGGAGAACATGGACAAACGCTCCCGCGAGTACGTCCGCAATCGGATCCTCGCGAACTACCGGCGACTCGCGCCGCTCGCGGCGGCGTTCCCGCGGACGGCCAACTTCGTGATGGGGCTCTCCGTCACGAAGTGGATTGGCGAGAAGGTTCTGGGGATCACGAGCGAGCGCGACTTCCCCGAGTTCGCGACGGAGACGTTCCGGGAGTGGTGGACCGAACGAGGTGGCGCGAAGATCGAGAACCCGAATAAGCGCGTCGCCTACTTCCACGGCTGCTACGCCAACTACAACACCCCCGAGGTCGCGAAGGCGCTCGTGCGGGTCTACGAGCACTTCGGCTACGAGGTCATGGTCCCCGATCAGGACTGCTCGGGGACGCCGATGTTCGCCAACGGCATGCTCGAGGACGCGCGCCGGGCCGCCGAGACGAACGTCGAGGAACTCGCCGCCGCGATCGAGGACGGCGCCGACGTCGTCGCCTCCTGCAGTTCCTGTTCGATGTCGCTGCGCCAGGAGTACCCCGAACTGTTCGACTTCGAGGACACCGAGGACGTCGCCGCGAACACCTGGGACGCCGTCGAGTACCTCCGGGTCCACGAGGACCTCGAGGCCGAACTCGAGGGGACCTCGCTGGCGGGCGAGTCGTTCGCCTACCACGCACCGTGCCATTCACGTAACCAGGGACTCGACGGACAGACGATCGAACTGATGGACGCGATCGACGGGGTCGAGGCCCACGACGTCGGCGACTCCTGTTCGGGGATCTCCGGCACCTACGGCTGGAAGGCCGAGAAGTACGAGACGTCGATGAAGATCGGCGAGGAGATGTTCGAGCACATGGCGGCGGCCGACGCCGAGCGGGGGCTGACGGAGTGTCCGACCTGCTCGATGCAGATGGAACACGGCACCGGCTACGAGATCACGCACACGCTCGAGGTCCTCGAGGCGGCGCTGGTAGGGGACGCAGACGCGACGGAGCGACGACAGGGGGCGGGGTAGATGGACCTGCAGGAGCGCATCGCCCGCCGACGGTCGGCACGACAGGGTCGGGAGATCGTCGTCGACCGCGACTACCTCAGTCCGGTCGTCCACCCCGGGGAGCCGGTCGGCCGCGGGCCCGTGCTGGAGCAGGTTCTGGACGCCCTCGAGCCGGTGTTCGACGGCGAATTGCCGCCGCCGGTCGCCGTGGTCGGCCCCGCGGGAACGGGCACGTCGGCGATCGTCACGGCGATCTTCGACGCGTTGAACGAGCGACTCGGGGAGTCGACCGGGACGATCGGGACGACGACCCGCGCCGGGAGCGGCGAGCCGACGACCTGGTTCGTCTACGTCGACGGCCGCCGCGTCGAGAGCGCGTTCGCCTTCTACCGGGCCGTCCTCTCGGTGCTTTCGCCCGATCCCGTCCCCGAGCGGGGCGTCGGCACCGACGACATCCGCGACCGACTCCGGGACTGTCTCGGCCATCCGTCCCACCGCGCGGTCGTCGCCGTCGACCACCACGACGAACCCGACACGCTCTCGTACGCGCGGGGCCGCGAGCTCCTCGAGCCGGTCGCCGATCACGTGTCGACCGTGGCGGTCGGCCGGACCGTCCCCGAGGACTGGACCGACGACCAGCCGACGGTCCCCGTTCCGCCCTATCGCCGTCACGAACTCGTCGACGTGATCACCGAGCGCGCGTCGACGGGACTGGCCGCCGGCGCGCTCGACCACGAGTCGATCCGGGAGCTGGCGGGGTGGGCCGACGGCAACGCGCACGACGCGCTCGCGGCCCTGTTCGGCGCCGCCGTGCTCGCGAGCGCCGACGGCAGCGAGCGGATCGACGCCACCCACCTCGAGCGCGCGCGGGCCGACGTCCCCGAGGACGGCGTCCACCTCGACCGCGTTCTCGCGCTCCCGGAGACGCGCCAGCGCGTTCTGCGCGGTCTCGTCGCCGTCGACGCGACCGACAGGCCGATTCGCGAGCTCGCGACCTCGATCGCCGACCGATCGTCGCTGACCGCGGGGACGGTCAAACGATTCCTCTACGAACTCGCCGACAGCGGCATCGTCGAACGGATCCCGCTCGAGGCGTCGGGGAGCGGTCGCCGGCCAAGCGCCGTCGTCCCGCGGTTCCCGACGATCGCGTTCCGCGCGCTGAGTCCGAGTGCGGACGAGACGGAGGCGAGTGGCGCCGACGAAACCGGCGAGAGCGGCACGAAATCGTGAGTCCGCTCGAGACCGAGAACTGAATTGGGCGACCGGAATCGACGCTCAGTACTCGAGGTCGTCCGTGTACCAGTTGACGAGCAGGACGGCGCCGGCACCGACCAGCGCCGTCGCGACGGCGACGCTCGGCGTCCCGATGGCCGTCTCGCCGAGGTTCGTCCAGACCCGCTCGACGGGCAGTCGCAACGCGCCGACCATCAGGCTCACCAGCGCGGCCAGCGTCGCGGCTCGGTAGTGCTCGAGGGCGTACCCCACTGCGTGGGCCATCGTGAACAGGCCGACGACGGCGCCGGTGCAGAAGACGGCGACGACCGTCCCGGTCTCGATCACGGGCGCCAGCGTGCCGCCGTCGAGCAGGCCGACGAGTCCGTCGACGAATCCGCTCAGCGTGCCGGTCATGTACTCGTACTGGCCGAGGATCAGGAGGAAGAACGCGCCCGAGACGCCCGGGAGGATCATCGCACAGATCGCGATCGCGCCGGCGACGAGGACGATCGGAAGCCCGTGCGGGACGTCACCCGCGGCCGCCCCTGAGATCACGAACGCGACTGCGATCGCGCCGACCGAGAGCGCCACGCGGCCGCCCGTCCACCGGCCGACCTCGCCGTAGAGGACGACCGCCGACGCCGCGATCAGTCCGAAGAAGAACCCGTACGTCGCCACCGGGTACGTCGTCGCCGCCTCGTGCATGAGCTGAGAGAGAACGACGATCGCCGTCCCGACACCCAGTCCCAGTGCCAGCAGGAACGGGATATCCATTCGCTCGAGTTCCGTCCGAAGCCGCGCTCGCGCGTCGGGATCGGTGGGGTGTAACGCTGGTCGAAAGGCCCGGGGGTCGATGGCCGTAATCGCCCGGATCAGTCGATCGTAGATGCCGACGATGAGCGCGATCGTTCCGCCCGATACGCCGGGGACGACGTCGGCCGCCCCCATCGAGAACCCCTTGAGATACACGGAGAGAAACTCCCGCATCGTCCGGAGGTATTTCGGACGACGGCAAAAGCGTTCTCACTTTCGTAGGTCGCTGCAGCGGACTCGGGCCGGGCCTACTGGATTCGATTCGAGTATGTTAGACCCGGCTCGAGTAGGTCGGATCGGGCTCGAGTAGGTCGGATCGGGCTCGAGTAGGCCGGATCGGGCTCGAGAATCGACCGGGTCACCCGGATCGACCGAGACGAACGGGTCGACGATACCCGATAGTCGCGGTCAGTTATCTTCGGCCTGGGCGCCGTCCGAACCCGTGTCAGAAGTGCTGTCGTTGGTTTCGTTGCCGCCAGTCTCGTTGCCGCCGTCCGATCCGGTGTCGGTCTCGTTGCCACCGGTCCCGTTTCCGTCTCCCTCGTTGGGGTCCTCGAGTTCGGTCTGCTCGAAGCCGTCGACGGTGATCGTGTCGCCCTGAACCACTGCGGTCTCGGGGACCTCTGTTCCCGCTTCGTAGCCGGTCTCGCCCGGTTCGCCGACGGTCACGTTGTACTCGCCGGTCGCTTCGACGGCGCTGTTCGTGTAGCCGTCGTCGACGCCGAGTTCGTCGGTCGTCGCGTACGGCACGGTCACCTCGAAGCCGCCGTCGTCTCCGAGCTCGGCCTCCTGCGTGTAGTTGAACGTCCGACCGGCGTTCGTCTCGAGTTCGACCTCGACGGTGGCCGCGGTGTCGTTCCCGAGCACGCCGGCCTCGTCGTCGACGGTGCCGGTCAGCGTCGCGCCCTCGACGCGTTCGAACGTCTTCAGCGCCGTGGCACGCTGGCCGCTCAGGATCTGCTGGGTCGGATTCTGCTGGATGCGCTGAATCTGCTGGAAGCCGAGTTGCCGGGTCGAGATCGACGGCCGACCCTCACCAGGCGCGGCGAACTCGCCGTTCTGGTAGTAGATGATGTCGCCCGCCTCGTAGCCCAGTTCCTGCAGTTGCTGTGCGGCCTCTCCCTGGATGGCGTTGGGGTTGTACAGCTGCGCGTAGGTCACGATGGTCGCGGTCCCGGCCTCGCCGTTCTCGTGGACGAGCCGGTACTGCTCGAGGCCGTCCGCGTCGTCGAGGTACAGCTGCGCCAGCATCGTGTCGTGGTACGGGAGGGAGCCGGAGCTATTCTGATAGTCGTCGATGTTGAGCGGCTCCCCCGCCTCGTGGTCCTGCGGCGTCACGTAGTGTGCGTAGTTCGGCCCGGACCACGCGGTGATCGGGGAGAACTTCCCGCCGGCCATCGCGTAGTCGATCATCACGTACCGCATCTCCTCTTGTGTGGCGTCTTCGGATAGCGACTCGAGTTCCTCGGTGGACTTGTCGGCCGGGTTCTCGCCGGCGGCGATGGTGTCGAGCACCAGTTCGCCGCGCTCCTCGGACTCGGCCGTCAGGAACGCCGAGGCGGATCGGGCGTTCTGCTGGAACGGGTTCGCGTGGGGGATCCGCTCGGCCTGGGTCGTTATCAGATGGCCGTAGTCCCACCACGACATCACGCCGTAGGCGCCCTCCGGATAGTTGTAGTTGCTATCGGCGGGCGGCTGGTACGTCCCGAAGTACTCGAGTTGATCGGCGTTTTCGTGCTCGCCCCAGTTACCCGGCTCGGGCGTGTTGTTGGCGAGCCACTGGTTCGATCCCTCCCAGAGCATGGCGTCGCTGGACGGACCGGTTCTTTCAGCCTGATCCCAACTGGTCGTCCCGCCGGCCGCGATCGGCGGGAGCAGCGGTGCGAACAGCAGGATCACGACGAGGAAGAGGACGATAACCTGGTAGGTCTCGATCCTTCGAATCGACTCGAGGCTCGCCGTGAGATCTAGATTGAAGAGTCGGACGAACTCCGCGACGAACGCGGCGTTGACGACTGCGATCGCCAGGACGAGGTAGTACGAGAAGCGAACCTGCGTCGCCGCCATGCTGATCAGGAACAGGGACCAGACGATGACGAGGGTGTGCTCGGCGCGGAATTTACGGCCGAAGAGTGGTCGGATCGCAAGGAAGGCGATTCCGGCGAGCATCGTGTAGAACGCGCTGCCGAATTCGTTGAAGACGCTCTCGAAGAAGTCCTCCGGCGGCTGCGCTTCGGCGATCGTGAGGTCGGTCGCCGTCTCGCCGATTGGGAGCATGCGTTGCGTCGCGTTCCCGACGATCGAATCGAACAGGCTGGGGAGGAGAAGCCACATCGCCAGCAGCGCCGCGGCGATGAGGCCGCCGATGGCGACGGGATAGTACCGTCGATCGAGATCACGACCGTTCCATTGGCGGGCGAACCAGGCCATGAAGATGCAGCCGACGGCCACGAGGAAGGCGGCGATCGGCTGGAGCAGCCCGAGGCTCGTCGGGCTCGTACTGCCGGGTTGTTCCATCAGGAGGAGAGTCAGGACGGCAGTCACGCCGAGACTCACCGCACCGACGAACGCGACGTGGTCCGGGGAGATCCCGCGGGCGTAGTCCAGACAGAGTTGCACGGCGAAGAAGACCCCGAAGATCCCGACCAGGAGGACCGCCGAGGGCCAGACCCAGATGTAGAGCGTGAGCGCGAGTCCAGCGAGAACGCTGTAGATGGTCGACGTCCGAAGGGCGTCCCAGTCCCTGTCGACGACCAGTTCGTAGATCGGCTGTTCGCGTTCGGCGACGGAGAGCGCGACCATCATCGCGACGACGGCGATCGCCATGAACAGCACCTCGCCGACGTGGTGGTCGAGCTGGCCGACCGTCGATCGGGACAAGAACTGTCCCTTCGCGAGCGCGAGGATTATCACGGAGACGATACCGCCGAGCGTGCCGCCGAGGCGCCGACCCGCGTAGAAGACCGGGATCGCCACGAGTGCAGCCATTGCGGGAATCATCAGCAGTGCGACCGTGTAGAGCGTCTCCGGTGACGGATCGCCGAGCCCCACGATCATCGCCACGGTGACGATGAGCTGGTCGAACAGCGTGCCGAACTGACCGACGTAGTTCCCCTCCGGGAACCCGGTCCACACCTCGTACGGCATCGTGTTCGGGTAGTTCTCCGAGGTCCACCGGATCGTTCGCCAGTGGTACCACGAGTCGACGCCGGCGAGGGCGGGTGCCCCGTCGTCGGTGACGAATCGGTCGTACGCCTGGGTTCGCACCCAGAACATGAACAGCATCACGACCCCGATCAGGGGGAGGTGATACCAGTCGCGGAACGTCTCGAGGACCGACGAGGACGTCTCGGTCCCCTCCTCGACGCGTTCGGTATCCGTGCTCATTAGGTTGCACCAGACACAAGTGGAGAATAAGCCTTGTCATCTACCGGCCGGATCTTGATATCCCCGCCCCTAGCAGCCACGTAGCCGTGAATCTCAGATCTCGAAGAACTATCGCCGGCGGACCCGCTACGGCCGTCGGTGTGCGAAGGAAAAAGTTTATTCAGCATTCATCGCAATCGAGGGGCGATGAACGTCTCCGTCGTCATCTGCACCTACGCGATGGAGCGCTACGACGTGTTCTCCGAGTGCGTCGACAGCGTTCTCTCTCAAACGTACGATCCGCTCGAGGTCGTCCTCGTCGTCGATGGGAATGATGAGGTCTTTGAACGAGTCCAGAACGATTACAGCGACCTCGACGATGTCGTGTTGCACTGCAACGATCGGAATCAGGGGATTTCGTACAGTCGGACGCGTGGTGCTGAGATCGCGACCGGCGACGTGGTCGCGTTCATCGACGACGATGCCGTGGCCGAGGACGACTGGGTCGCTGAACTGGCTCGCGTCTACGAGGAGACCGATGCTCTCGCCGTCGGCGGCCACGTCGCTCCCGACTGGGTGACCGAGAAACCCGACTTCTTCCCGGCGGAGTTCTACTGGCTGGTCGGCTGTGACGAGCGCGGCATGGGAGAACACATGGAGGAGTTGCGAAACACGTACGGCTCGAACATCTCGTTCCGTCGGGAGGTGTTTTTGAACGTCGGCGGCTACGACGAGAACACGGGCCGACACGGTGATCGGCACGTTCAGGCCCACGAGGCGCCGGTCTGCATTCGTATCGCGAACAAGTATGGCAAGGGCGTGATTTACAACACGGACGCCGTAGTCCACCACAAGCTGTTCGACTACCGTGGTGACTTCCGATGGCTGGTGTTTCGCTCGTTCTGGCAGGGCTACTCGAAGCGGATCATGGATCTGCTGTTGCCCGAGGCATCTGGAGACAAGAACGAGTACCTGAAGGATCTCGTGTTCGGATTCGTCCCGGAGCGGTTGTCTGATCTCGTGCGACGACCCTCGAGTGCGAAAGCGAAACAGTTCGTAACGATCTGTATCTTTACTGCAGCGGTCGGCTTCGGGTATCTGTACGGACTACTCGAGGTCGATCGGTCGGAGCTGAGCGTTGATCGCGATACGGCCGTGGATGCCTAACGAGACGAGTTCTCGTAGTACACTCGAGAGAATTACTCGAAAATCAATTCTGGTTATCCCGTTGGTTGGAGAGTGCTATTGCTCGAGTCGTGGGATTCCCTCGAGGTCGTCGCGTCGATCGCCGGTGAGATATTCCTGGTAGTAACCCATGCCGCGGACGCCGGTGAGGAGCGTGGAAAGTGCTCCGAAGGCGAGTCGATCGCGCGTCTCGAGCTCGGGATCGGGTGACTTGACGCCACTCGGCCGCGGCGGGACACCTGGCGTGCCGTATCGATCGGAATGGTACCGCTGGAGTTGGCAGAGGCCGCGGCCGACGCGGCGGTCCTTTTTGACGAGTTCGCGGACGGTGTTTCGCGTGGGGTGATACATCGTGACGTCCTCGGCGAAGTGCATGTCGTAGCCCGCCTCGTGGACTCGATTCCCGAACTCCTTGTCTCCGCCGGAGACGAGTCTGTGATCGAAGAGGCCAACGTCCTCGAAGACTTCTCTGCGAACGAAGAGACAACAGGTCGGGGCGAACTGCTGGTGCTCGAGGTATTGCTGGACGGGGAAGCCAGTGTGGTGGTCGTAACGGGCTGCGAGGGTGGGGTTGTCGGTGAGGGTGAGCTCGACGTTATAACCCATGTAGTCAGCGCCGGTTGTTTGGAATGTATGTAGGGCGGACTCGAGCCAGTCATCGGGGACGGTCATGTCCGCATCGACGAAAGCGAGGATGTTGCTGTCCGTGTTACGGATGCCGGTGTTACGGGCAGCGTAGGAGGACTGGATTTCGGTTTCGTGAGCGAGGGTGAGTCGGTCGTTTTCATAGGACCGGACAATCTCGAGGGTGCTATCAGTGGAATTGTTATCGACGATGACTATTTCGTGATCGTGGTCGGCCTGTAGGGTGAGGAGAGACTCGAGGGTAGTCACAATGCCCTTGGGATCGTTATAGACTGGGACGACGATCGAAATCATCTAGATGTTTCCTTGTCTGAGCGACGTTGTGAAAGCGTTTCCCGAATCGCACCGTAACTCTGGGTGAGTTTCAGGATGTACTCGAGCAGGTAGAACCCGACGAGCGACGGTATTGAGGTGCCTTGGCCCGAGAAACGTCGGCGGAGGCGGAACGGACTCGGTGGGAGGAAATTGCTTGGATGCACCGGGTGGTGAGAGGTGTTAGGGTAGTACTCGCGCTTCTGTGCCCGTCCGCGACCGATCCGGAGTGCCTTTGAGCGAAGCGCGTCCCAGGAGTCCCGCGCTGGGTGGTATGCGGTTACGTCCCCAGCGTAGCACTGTTTGAAGCCGGCGCGGTAGACACGTTGGCCGAACTCCTTGTCGCCACCGGACTCAAGTCGTTCGTCGAATAGTCCGACTTCTTCGAAGACCTCGTGTCTGACCGCGAGGGCACAGGTGGGAGCGAAGTGTTTGTGCTCGAGGTAGCTCTTGATGGGGAAGGAAAACGACTGCTCGTATGCTTCCCAGAAATTGTGGTCCTCAGCGACGACCTTGACATTACAACCGAGGTAGTCGCAGTCGCGAGACTCGAAGGCGGTGACCATTTCCCCAATCCAAGTTTCAGGGACCCACATGTTCGCATCGAGAAAAAGGTAAATATTTCCTGATGCGTGTTTGATTCCTGTGTTACGGGCGGCATAAGAGGACTGGGTGTCGGTTTCCTCAACTGAGTAGATGCGGTTAGAGCAGGCATCGCTTGCCTTCTTTATTACATCGTTGGTCTCGTCAGTCGAATCATTATCGACCGGTATAACTTCGTAACTATCATATTTTTGCGGAAGTGTTGACTCAAGAGTGGTTTGAATACCTTTTGGGTCATTGTAGACGGGAATAATTACAGAACATTCTACCATAGTTATTTCTCCATAATTATTGTAATTAAATCAATATATCTCGGAGTTGAATGATAATTCCAATCTTTTCGGTTCTAGTGAGTGGAAGTAGCGGAACTGTTGGCACGACTCTTTGTGAGCGTTTGATCGAAGAGGGCTATGAAGTTACTGATACGGACATCCGATCGAACCCTTAGTTGAACACTATTGACGAGCGGACAATCACGCACGATCTCAGCGACAAATCGGCGCTGATTAAACACCCTGGAATCAATCGATTTAGTTGTTCATCTCGTTGCGACCATTCTGATTCACAAACTCGTTTGGAACCCTAATATATTTATCAGTCAAAGTTCCCCTCTCTATAAGATATGTTGGAAACTGCCGATGAACTCGTGTCCAAAGCACAGGACCATGCAGAGTGGCGATACCTCCAGGCGAGACACTACTTAAACTCTGGAATATATGAGAACACCATCGATGGTGTCTCTGCTACGTTCCATACGGATTCGTTCCGGGAGTTTCTCCGGGCGGTCGACTACCAGAACGAGGCATTCCTCATTCGAGCAATTATCGAGGAAGTCGAAACAGACGACGTATTCTGGGACATCGGCGCGAACATCGGTACGCACACATGTTATATCGGTCAATTAGTTGCTAACGTGGTGAGCGTTGAACCGCATCCGCGGACTGCCTCGAGACTCGCAGAGAATTGCGACCTCAATAACATTGATGCGACAGTCGTCGAGTCGGCTATCGGGAGTGATAAGGGGACTATCGATCTCCACGTTCCTAACAACCTTGACGACGAACTCGGCCTCGGAACGTTCACGACCCGCGGAGTCGCTAACTCGAGTAATATTTGTACCGTTCCGCAGACCACGGGAGACGATCTGGTCGACAATCGCGACCTCGCTACACCGACAGTCATGAAAATCGATGTTGAGGGCGCTGAGCACGACGTTCTTACGGGGTTCGATATTGCTCTGGAATCCTGCCGAGTAATATTCGTCGAAGTTCACGATCGGTTTGTTGAACCAGAGGCTATCACCGAAACACTCACTGAGTCAGGTTACGAGGTCGAAACACTTCATGACCGGGCCCGAGAGAATCATATCGTTGCGAAGAGATAATGTATCTATACTACAAATATCAGGGTATCCAGAAAATCCTCGGAAACGCGATCTCAGCGGTAAGCGATACGGTTTCGGGGACGCCGATCTGGGATAAGGAGTGGGATGTTCTCTGTGTCGCCGACGCGTGCCGGGTCGATACGTTCCGCGAGTTTCATCCGGAGGCCAGCTCGTATTGGTCGGTAGGGTCAACGAGCGAAACGTGGATCGCACGGACGTTTGGTGGCCGGTCGAACAAATCTGTCGGGCTCATCACTGGGAATCCGTATGCGAGTGATTTAGACCCTCACGATTTCGGTTATTTCCATTTGGAACCCGTCACCAAACACAAATTAGGCGTCGAGACAGTGCTGCCGGGGACGCTCCGAGACCATGCAGCGACGGCGTGGCGGGAGCGCGATAAACTCGGCATCGATAAGCTCATCGTTCACTTCATGCAACCACACGTGCCATTTCGAAGCCGTCCTGAGTGGTTCTCTGATTTTGAAGGGACGGATACTTGGGGGTCGTTTGTCTGGAAACAACTTCGGGACGGTGAGATAAGTCTTAACGAGTTTTTTGAAGCCTATCGGGACAACCTCGAATGGGTGCTTGAGGATGGCATTTATCCGCTTGAGGATCTAATCACGGCAACTGTGGGAATCACAGCGGACCACGGAAACGCCGCGGGAGAGTTCGGAATCTACGGCCACCCGGATTCGGTGGTCATACCCGAAATTCGAAAGGTTCCGTGGGTTACAATGGAAGCTGAGAACACTGGTGCAGATATCGATGAAGCTGACCTCGAGACTCGAACGCTCGCAGATGAAGAAGTCAAACAGCAACTCGCAGCGTTAGGATACCTTGACGGCTAAGAAAGGAACGGACCGACAATTTTAGAGTCTGATCAGCGTAACCACTACCTGTACCCGTCTCGGCAAAGGTCACGGGTGTTTCCGCTTACCGTTCTTCCGTTTTGTCGGCATCGCGCTCTATCTTGATCGATGAGGTGTTAATTAACAGGTCATCACAACGGAAAGTGTCCCAAAGCGGGGCCGGATTGGATCGGACCCGAGTTGAAGGCAGTGCTCGCAAGGACGGCCGCTTGGTGAGGCCAGTCGGCCGTAGTGAGTCGACCGAGTAGCCGTTTCTCTATGACTCTGAGCCAGAACAGATCCCTTACTGTACACACAGTTGTCAGGCGGGGCAGCGTACGCCGCCTACGACTGGTGAGGCGACAACAAGGATCGTCCAACGGGTCATGACTTCGAGAAATTCGAATATAAGTGCGATCATGCAGAGTGGGTCGCCCATGATATCCATAAACCATCATTAAACGGAAGAAATAAATTGTATCTGTTTCTATTACGTATGAGTGGGAGTTAGAGAAAGAAATCGTTTCTCGGTTTGATCAAATAATATCGATATCTATGGAAATAAATAATCTCCCTGGTCGCACTATCCGAAAACTCCGGTCGGAAGGGGCATCAGAACTCTTGGAAGAGGGAAAAAACACTCTCCTAATCGATTTTCTTTATTATAGATTTATATATGAATACATTCTCCGGGAGAGGTTGGAAATACTCTCACGTGAAGAAATACGACAAAAATCAGATTTGAAAAAGCAATATGAGGGACTGATCCGACTAAAGGGCAATCGCGGTTTTAGAGGACAACCCGAGCCAGAGTACTACGAGGCGGGAGATCGATTCGTCTGCGAAGTATCGAACGCGAAGGTACTCGGACCCGCTGGACCTGGAGTAACTCCTGACGGGAAAATCATCGCCGATACGGTAGGGACGCCCCCATTAACACACCGCAGGGTAGGAATTAGTCTTTCACAGTCAATGAGTACCAACGGTGTCAAACGAACGATTGATTTGCTTTCGGGATCAGGGGAGACTAGTCAAAAATTCGACCAGGCAGCTATCGCACTTCCCCCTTGGAAAAACTACTATCACTGGATGGTTGAATGCCTAATTCGAATTCGTCTGCTTGAGGAGTACGGATCGGATACCGGCATCTACCCAACTTTACTGGTTCCCGGAAACCTATCATCGTGGATGACTGAATCACTAGAGATAATCGATTACCAGGGAGAAATTAGGAAGTGGGACGGTGGAACCGCGTCTATCGACACCCTAGTCGTGCCCACGTTTCCTGATCCGACGCCGACGGAATGCGTTTGGCTCCGAAATCGGATGCGGACCGACGATTTGAACAAAACCGGTACCGAACGGATCTTTATCGCGCGAGATGATGCAACAGTTAGGCGTGTCACGAATATCGATGCTGTCCAAGGGGTGCTCAATCGGTACGACATTGAGACACATGTCCTCGGCCAGCTAAGTGTTCACGAACAAATTGATCTCTTCTCGCGTGCAGAACTCGTCGTCGCCACACATGGGGCGGGATTAACTAATATAATCTTTGGCTATGATCTGTCTGTGGTTGAAATCTTTGGTGACAAGAAAATGGCAACGTTTGATCGAATAGCTGAAAACATGAGTCATAAGTACTCGTATCTTGACTGCCAGCAGAGGGGTCCAGATATAAAGGTTGATACGAGAAGACTGGAAACAGCTATTCGACGTGCGCTTGAAGATTAGAGCAGCCTATTTAGATATCCGAGGTACTGAGTCAATCTTCGGAGAAACAGTTTCTAAATCCTATTTCGGAGCAAAACATGAGACTATATTTACCGCCATGGTCTGCTGTCGTTTCTACCTACAGCATTTGTCGCATACATGGCAGCAGGCAATCAATTACGCAACAATAAAATCCGAATTCTCCAATATCTCGCCGTAATCCACTGCGATCACTACATCGTTACTGTCGAAAGTTTCAGCTGCTGTCGCCGCGCTACAGATGGATTGAGAGATGATCACTTAATGAAGAATGTTCTGAAGCGGTCGAAAGTTTACCGCTGGCGGAAGCGTATCTTATTGTATCAGAGTCTATATGATCGTTACACCGATTCTGCCGCAACTGTCTTGTCCTACTGTCTTGAGGTTACTTATCTAGCCAATGTTATCAAAATTATTATGTCTATTTTATTTAAACCGTGCTCGAAGAATCAACAGTTACATCTAAAATGAACCAGGGATATCTTCAGTGTTCTGTATATCTTTCTCAAAAAATTTTCTGTTTTCCTTTATTATCTCCTCACCATGTTCCCACCAAGAAAGGTTAATTAATTTTTTGCGGACATCTTGTGGAAACCTATATTTGATATGTTTTGCGGGTACTCCTGCAACGACAGAATACGGTTCAACATCCTCTGTGACAATTGAACCGGCGCCAATTACTGCCCCATCACCGATATCTACACCAGAAAGGATTATTGATCGAGCACCAATCCAGACATCATTACCGACTGAAATTGGACCTGATGAAACGTGTTCTAGTTTACTGTCTAACACTTTGTTATAAAACCGCATTTGCATGGCTGGTTTGCTTGTTTGATGATTTTTCTGCTGAAAAAGAACATCTCGGGCGATTGCACAGTACTTTCCAAATGAAACCTCCCCAACGACTTCAGTATTTTGATTTATATTTGTCCATTCTCCGATTTCGATATCTCCCATAAGGACACATCCTGTTGATAATTTAGAATGAGGCCCTAGTCGGATATTCCCTCTCACTTTAGTGTTTTTTGAAATAATTGCACCTTCTTGTAGTTCTACATCCTGGGGTTTAAGCAGATAATTCGAGAGAGAAAGTGCAACCCGCGGATGACCGAGTTTAGATGAAACAAGCTCAGCTAACTCTAGGATCCTATTCATAGGTTTGAGGTCCATTTTGAACTAAAGGATATTAACATTACGGAAGGAGAAGTCCATTTGTCGAATTTTGGATAATATCGAAAGTTAGAATAGAAAGCATATACAATAATTTAAACATATCATGCAGGGTGGCTCTTTTATATGAATTAGTCTCATTATCTGTACCCCAGAGCCCGAAGTCTATCTTCAATCATCTCGTCTGATTTTGTCTGTTGATCGATAGGAAGGGATGATTCGATTTTTCGACGGGTATCGGAGGGTATTACCAACCAAGGAACTTTCACGAGTTCAGGTGTGTATACTCCGTAGGGGTGTCCGTATTTCTTTCTTGTAGGAATAGGGGATAACCGTTCTCCAACCAGGTTTCCGTGATCTGCAGTGATCACCGTTTTTCCGATGACGGTATCCAACAGTGTCCTCACATGTTCGACAACTATGTCAAGATTTTCTAGGTATGCCTCCCAAACGGTCTCCAGATCAACATTTGTTGTGTCATTGCGAAGGTGGCCCCATATTGATGTTCCGTTAATAGTTACATCATCTGTCGTCCAGCCTCTCGCCTCTATTTGTTTCCCAGTCTCACCGATAAAGGGATAATGCGGTTGCATAAAGTGTATAATGAGACGCTTGTTCGGAAACTCCTCATGAGCCTTATGTGCCGCATTGCAGACTGTTTCCGGATGAACAGTTTGTAGTTCCGAATCCCACTCATTGAGGAGATCGACGACGGCATGGAACGTCCCATCGTCAAGATCAAGTCGAGGAAGGTACGGATTCGTATTGACGTAGACTGTATCGTGGAACGTGTCATCGCCAAAGTTACGCTCAAGGAACTCCTCACTTGTTGAGCCAAGTGAGATACGAGACTCTAGTTCTCCCTTGAGGTCGACTCGCTCTGAAAACATATCGTACCGACACGCGTCCAAGATTACGAGGTTGTCCCAGTCCTCATTCATTACTTTTGTTCCGGATCCATGGCGAAGGCGGAAGACGAGATTGTTGATTTCAATAGGAATGTATCCAAGCGTTGCCTTAGCCAACTCCTTCGAGCCTCGGGTATCGTATACGTGCTTCGCCCGACGGAGGTGGTGGCGCATAGCAAATTCTACCTGTATCCCCCGTAATAACACTGCCGTCTTAGTTCGAGACAACTAAAACCCAAAAGGTTATTCTGGTTTCTCCTAGATCCGGTTATAGGCCTTTATGAAACTCGGACAGACTTCGATTGTTTACTTCCTGTCGCGATTTCTTGCGTCATTTCTCGGATTCATCGCTACGATCTACTTCGCACGACTGCTCGGTGCGGAACCACTTGGCATCTACTACCTTGTAATTGGATTGGTTTCCTGGCTCGCAATAGCAGGAAAAATAGGATTTTCAGGTGCCGTCAAGAAACGGGTCAGTGAGGGAGAAGAACAAGAAGAGTACGCTATCGCAGGCATGGCACTAATTACTGCTATATTTGTGATTATTTCGGTCGGAATACTCTTGTTTCGCCCGTACGTCGACAGCTATATCGGTTATCCGGCCACGGAATTCGTAGTTCTCTTTCTGTTCGTCACACTGAGCAACGCAATCGTCAACTCGTTGCTAGTGGGTTTTCACCTTGTTCACGTCAACGGGATTCTCTCTCCAACGAGAACCGGTGGGCGAGTAATCCTCCAAATCGGGGCTGTCGTAGCTGGACTCGGACTCACTGGATTGTTCGTCGGCTACGTTGCAGGATATGCGGTCGTAGTACTGATTGGACTGTCGATAGCCTTACGACGTTTCGATGGGTTCTCGCTGCCTCAAAGACGTCATTTCCGGAGCCTATTTGACTACGCGAAGTTTTCCTGGCTCGGCAGTTTACAATCAAGGATGTTCAACTACACAGACGTAATCGTCCTCGGTATCTTCGTTCCCTCAACACTGATCGGCGTTTACTCGATTGCTTGGAATGTCGCACAGTTTCTCATTCTCTTCGCCGGGGCCATTAGCACCACATTTTTTCCCGAAATTAGTGAATTATCCTCGAAGCGTAATACTGAATCTGTTACTGATCTCGTTGAGAATGCGCTTTCATATTCCGGTTTACTGTTGATTCCGGGGTTAGTTGGCGGAACGATTATCGGGGAACGACTCCTTCGTATTTACGGTGAAGAATTTATTCAGGGGACAACTATTCTCGTAGTGTTAATCATCGCGAACCTAATTATGAGTTATCAGAGCCAGATTCTCAATACGCTTAACGCTATTGATCGCCCGGATCTCGCGTTCCGGGCCAATGTAGTGTTCGTAGTCGGTAATCTCTTCCTCAACGTTCTCCTCATCTATTTCTATGGCTGGTTTGGTGCAGCTGTCGCAACGGCGCTGTCGATAGCGATCAGTCTTGTTGTGGCCCATCACTACCTTCAATCGATTGTCGACTACGCCATCCCGTATACGGAGATCAGCCGCCAGTGGATCGCCGCCATCGTCATGGGTGTGATCGTGTACGGCGGGGTTCACCTCGAAAACACATATGCCGTACTCGGACATAATGTCGCTACCGTCATTCTCTTAGTCGGAATCGGTGCAAGTGTATACTTCGTGACGTTGCTCGGACTCTCACCACGCTTTCGGACAACTGTCGACCGAAACTTGCCATTCAATATTCCGCTGGCTCGAAATTGACGATTGTACTCATTCGCCTTCCATGCTCCTTCTCCTTAGATAAATAGCTACGGTCTTCTACTCTGGGTAACGGCGTTCGCTATGGTTTCAATCCGCTGGAATACGCGTCATATCCGTTCCCCCTTCTACAAGGGTACTCGCATCCAGTTCTCTCGGGATACGCCTCGCCAGTATCAGTAAGTACGTAAATCCTCGAGACGTTTCTCTGAGTCCGTAGGAAGCCTACCGCCGATATTGAAGACGGATGTAGCTTCGGAGACAGCGATGCCGTAACAGCCGAACGACGAGCCGGCCGGCTCAGAGCGGGCGACGACAGGAGCGACGGTTTACTCTGGGCCGATGCCGGAGGCGTTCGAGCGCGAGACCGGTCGATCCGAGAACGACGATACCGACACCAGAGGTGCGGACGATGAGTAACCGCGGGTCACTAACTGACCGTCCAAGACTGCGATCGAGCACCTTGAGGCCCTCGAGCGAAAGGACGATCATATCGAGATCTCAAGTTCGCTCGCGACGATGTGTCCAATGAATTCGAGTCTAAGTCGCTCACAAGACATATAATCCCCGACTGAAACCATATAGAATATGCAAGCAGTCGTTTTAGCAGCCGGAAAAGGAACCCGCCTCCGCCCCCTCACCGAAGATAAACCGAAGGTCCTCGTCGAGGTAAACGACAAACCCCTCATCGAGGACGTCTTCGACAACCTCCTCGAGATCGGCGTCACCGACATCGTCGTCGTCGTCGGCTACATGAAAGAGAAGATCATCGAGCGCTACGGCGACGAGTACGAGGGCGTGCCGATCACGTACGCCCACCAGCGCGAACAGCTCGGCCTCGCCCATGCGATCCTCCAGGCCGAACCGCACATCGACGACGATTTCGTGCTGATGCTGGGCGACAACGTCTTCCGGGGGAACCTCGGAGACGTCGTCAATCGCCAGCAGGAAGACCGCGCTGACGCCGCGTTCCTCGTCGAGGAGGTCCCCTACGAGGAGGCCTCCCGCTACGGCGTCCTCGACACCAACGAGTACGGCGAGATCGTCGAGGTCGTCGAGAAACCCGACGATCCGCCGTCCAATCTCGTCATGACGGGGTTCTACACCTTCACGCCGGCGATCTTCCACGCCTGTCACCTCGTCCAGCCCAGCGACCGCGGCGAGTACGAACTGCCGGACGCGATCGACCTGCTCATCCAGTCGGGCCGGACCATCGACGCGATCCGGATGGACGGCTGGCGGATCGACGTCGGCTATCCCGAGGACCGCGAGGCCGCCGAGGAACGTCTGCAAGACGCCGAGGCGGAAGAGGTCGGAGCAGCTGCGACCGCCGAATAAGGCACTACCAGCCACTTTTCTCTCGATTCGTTCGAGAACGACGCTCCAGAACTGCTCGAGTCGCTCGTCGGATTACTCACGAACAGGCTCGATCGCGTCTCGAACACAAGCAACCGGCTCGCTGTCCCACGTACCCAGAACGACCAGAGACAGCGCGTCTGACGACGGTAGATATTCGGCGTATCACGTCTTACGACGATGCATACATGCCGTCGATCAGCGCTCGAGTCTCCGACGAAGATGCTGAAGAACTGGAATCGGTCGCCGAGCTTATCGGCGACGACAAGAGCACGGTTGTCCGTCGCGCCCTCAGGAAGGGGCTGTCCGACATTCGGATTCAGTTCGCAGTGGATCGGTACCAGACCGGTGACGTGTCGGTCAACCAGGCGGCCCAAATAGCCGGCGTCAACCTCGCGGAGTGGCTACAGATCGCCCGCGAACGCAATCTCACGTCCCAGCTGTCGCCGGAAGACCTCGACGCGGACGCGTCGACTGCCCGGGAGTTATGACGATGATCGACGCGTTCGGTCTCATCGACGATGTCTCCGCGGAGTTACTGACCAGAACTCGTCACCGGAGAGAAACACGACCCAACCGTTGAAGTCGATCAACTGCATACCCACTAGTAATGGCGACCTCTCAGTATCGAATCGTTTCCGGGGACGATTCGGATATTCACGATGAACCCCATTTGCCCGACAGTCGAGTCACGGTTCGGGAGATCCGCACTCGAGTCGAAGAGCGCGGACGGAGTCCCGAAGCGATTGCTGACCGGTTCAGTCTTGACATCGCAGACGTATACGAGGCACTCGCGTACTACCACTCCAACCCCGAGGAGATGCGTGCCGTCGAACGACGACACGAACGGGCGGACGACGTTGCGAGACGACGGTCTTCGATAGCACCGCCGACAGACGAATAGATGAGCTATCGGTTGTTGCTCGACGAAAACGTCGAGCAAGAGATCGGGTTTCGTCTCGAAAACTACGGTCACGACGTGGAACACGTCGACTATCTTTCGACACTCGGAAAAGGGACCATCGACGACCGAATCGCGGCGTATTCGCGTGATCACGACTGGTTGATACTCACGTACGACGACGATTTCGTCCTCGAGTTCGACGACGAGTCGTACCGTGCTGTACTCTACGTTCCGGAGCTATCGATACCACCTGCCGACGTCGCCGATATCGTCCACGAGATGTCAAAACACTACCCGCAGCCACAGATTACTGGTCTCGAACGGGTCAGCACTGAATGGCTGTGAATCCACTTGGACGCTCGTCAGATCGTCACCCGTTTCTCGAGCCTCGATAACCGATCCCCGAGATCGATCAAAACCGTGTTTCCCTTACCAAGGTTCGTTCTTCAGCCCGAGCTTGTACGCGATCATATTCGTCGTGACGTGCAGGATCGGCGTCAGGATCACGACGACCGCGACGATCGCCCAGGTAAAGACGTCGAAGAACCAGTCGGGCGCCAGCAGCGCAGTCAGGGGAAGGGAGACGACGACGAAGTCCAACTGGTCGACGCCGGGGAACATCGCACCGCGCTGGCGGCCGGTCCGTCGCTTGAGAAACGAGGCGAGGATGTCGCCGAGCATCGCGCCGCCGGCGAGGCCCAGCGCGGCCAGCGGTGCGAACTCGGGGACGTCGATCCCGGTCGCGGCGCTCACGTCGCTCGCGAAGAGGGTCAAAAACCCCGCGAGGGCGAGTCCGGCGATGATTCCGGCGGCGGTGCCGCGCCAACTCTTTCCGTCGCCCAGCACGCGCTTGTCGCCCCACGTCCGGCCGCCGTCGATCGGTCGGCCGCCGCCGGCCAACACCGCGGCGTTGTTGGGCACGTACGCAGGTAACATCGCCCAGAACGCGATAACGATAGTCTCGAGTACTGCCATGTCCGCGGGAACGAACCGGGGTGTCTTAACCGCCGGTGGTTCGATTCGAGCGGGGCGACGGCGCTGAAATCCGCTGCGGAATCGTTCGACTCCCCTCGAGACGCCGTCTCCCGGCCCAGTCCCCACCTCGCCTTGAAGTGTAAACAGTATCTGTATCCACTATACACGAAACAATTTTACCGCTCCCTGTGGACCCTCGTCGCAGGGTCTGTTACCATGTCTCGAGACGTTTTCGACGACGCCGAATACGAACGTCGGGTCGAGCGGACGAAAGCGCGGTTGCGCGAGGAGGACCTCGACGCGATCGTCGTCGCCGATCCGGCCAACATGAACTATCTCACGGGATACGACGGCTGGTCGTTCTACGTCCATCAGGCGGTCGTCGTCACGCCCGAGCGCGACGAGCCGGTCTGGATCGGCCGCGGGATGGACGCCGGCGGCGCGCGGGCGACCACTAACCTCTCCGAGGAGAGCATCCTGTCGTACAGCGACGATCACGTCCACTCGCCGTACGACCTGCACCCGATGGACTTTGTCGCGGGCGTCCTCGAGGACCTCGAGGTCGCGGACGGTCGCATCGGCCTCGAGATGGACGCAGCCTACTTCACCGCGAAGTCGTACACGCGTCTGCAACAGAACCTCCCCGAGGCCGAGTTCGAGGACGCGACGCTCCTCGTGGGCTGGGTGCGGATCAAGAAGTCCGAGCGGGAACTCGAGTACATGCGCGAGGCGGCCCGCATCTCGGAAAACGCCATGCAGGCGGGGCTGGACGCAATCGAGGCGGGGGTCCCCGAGTACGAGGCCGCGGCGGCCATCTACGACGCGCTCATCAACGGCACCGACGAGTACGGCGGCGACTACCCGTCGATCGTCCCGCTGCTGCCCTCGGGCGATCACACCGATACGCCCCACCTGACGTGGACCGACCGGCCCTTCGAGGACGGCGATCCGGTCATCATCGAACTCTCGGGCTGTCGTCACCGCTATCACTCGCCGTTGGCACGCACGACGTTCGTCGGCGACCCGCCCGCGGAACTCGAGGAGACCGCCGACATCGTCGTCGAGGGGATCGAGGCCGCCCTCGACGCCGTCGAACCCGGCGTCACCTGCGAGTCAGTCGAGGAGGCCTGGCGGGAGACGATCGCTCAGTACGGCCTCGAGAAGGAGGATCGCATCGGCTACTCGATGGGACTGGGCTACCCGCCGGACTGGGGCGAACACACGGCGAGCATCCGCCCCGGCGACGAGACGGTCCTCGAGGAGGACATGACCTTCCACATGATCCCGGGCATCTGGACGGCGGACGTCGGCATGGAGATCAGCGAGACGTTCCACGTGACGAGCAGCGGCGCGGAGACGCTCGCGGATTTCCCGCGGCGGCTGTTCACGACGTGATCGTCACCTACGCGGCGCTCGAGACACGTGGGTTCTCTGGAGCGACGGAATAGTCGGCCGACGTGGAGATCAGTACCGTTCGATACCGATGTACGAACCGAGTCGTCCGACGACCTCGTCGACGACCCGCTCGTCTAGCGTCGCGAGCTCGCGATCGATTTTTGTGGCGTCGACTGATGCGACCGCCCACGGGAGGATCGAACTGTCTTTCGGGAGACCGCCATCGACGATATCGTCGGCGTCGAGCGGAACGCGTTCGTCGTACCACGTTTTCGTCGAGAGCGTGAGTGCAATGTACTGTTCGCCGTGAAACGGCGCCTCGTCCGTTCCGACGATCAGCCACGGTCGACTCGTACCCTCGCCTTTGAACGGATCGTCTGCGAGGACGATCGTCCCTCGAGCGTGCGTCATTCGTCTGCGCGTTCGCTCGCCTCGATCCACTCGTCGCGGTCTTCCTCACCGTAAAGTTCGTTGAACCGCTGGATCGTCCGATGGAACTGGTGGGCACGACGAAGTCGCTCCGTGTCGTCCGTAATAGCCCAGTACGACCCCTTGTGGCGGACGAGTTCCTGCTCCTTTAGCCGGTTCAGTACCGCCGAAATCGAGTTTTCGTTGACGTTCGATCGGTCGGCGATCGTCGACGCCTTCCACGCCTTGTCCCTGTTTTCGAAGAGGAACCGGAGCACTCGTTCGGCGTTGCTCGGCTCCTCGAGTTCCGCCGACGTGCGCTCCTCGAACTCCTCGATGTCGATGGACATACCTGTGAGAAGAGTCCGCATCGGCAAAAATGTATTTGTCGTATCATTCGTATGGAATATGGGTGTGTACGGGAGTATTCCATGTATCCTATCTTTCGCCAACGATTAGATCGAACCGACATTCTCGCGACTGGTCTCACAGCGCCGGAGAAGTCGACGGCGTTCCGTTTCTGTCAATTTGGAGCCGAGACGAGCGAACGAATCGTGGACACAGTCACCACGCTCGAGTCCATCGAACGGATCGCAACTCGGGTATCAGACGACGCCGCTCAGTTCGAGTCGGGTCGACGGACGACGTTCTCGAGGTCCCCGCCCTCCTCGAGCGCGTCGACATTGTGCGCGACGATGTCGGCCAGCCGATCCCAGTGTTTCGGCGTGTGGCCGCCGGTGTGGGGCGTGATGAGACAGTTCTCGAGGTCCCAGAGCTCGTGGTCGTTGGGCAGCGGTTCGGGATCGGTGACGTCCAGCGCGGCCCCGCGGATGCCCTCCGTCTGTAGCGCCGAGACGAGCGCGTCGGTGTCGACGATGCCCCCGCGAGCGGCGTTGACGACGACGGCGTTCGGCGGGAGCGTCGCCAGTTCGGCCTCGCCGACCAGCCCGCGCGTCAGGTCGTTGAGCGGACAGGCGAGGACGACGTAGTCGCTCCGGGCAAAGGCTTCGTGAATATCGTCCTCGTCGAAGCCGAGCACCTCGTCGGTCGGGCCGCCCTTCTCGGGCGTGTAGCGGATGCCGATCGTCTCGATCTCGAACCCCTCGAGTCGCTGGACGATCTCCTGGCCGATCGAGCCGAGGCCGACGATCGTGACGGTGCTGTCGGTGAACTCGGACGACTGGAAGTGGCGCCATTCGTGGTTCTGCTTGCGGCGCCAGCCCTCGTGGAGGTTCCGCGCGAACACGAGCATGTTCCCGATCGACTGCTCGGCGATGCCGGGCGCGTGGATCCCGCCCGCGTTCGTCACGGCGACGCCGCGGTCGGCCAGCGCGTCCGTCGGGAGGTGGTCGGTGCCGGCGAACGTACACGCGAACAGTTCGAGTCGGTCGGCCTCCTCGAGGAGGGCTTCCTCGAGCGAGATACCGGTCGCCACCCGCGCCTGCGGGACGAGTTCGCGTTCGTCCCTGGGAGTCCGGGCGAGCGCGACCTCGCGGTCGGGTAACCGCTCGCGCAGCGTCTCGGTGTACGATTCCATCGACAGCCCTTCCGTCCCCTCTCGGAGGACGACGACGTCCGGATTCGTGCTCATCGGTGGTCCGCGTCGATACGACGCGATACTATAGGGTTGTCACCGGTTCTCTTATCCTTTTTGCGTATTCGTCGTAAACATCTATTGTGTACAGTTAAGGAGATCGACCGCGTTAGCTACCCGCATGACCGAGCCGATTCAGGATCGACTCGCGACGGTTCGCCGAAGCTTCCACCGCCACCCCGAGCCCGCGTGGCGCGAGTTCTTCACCACGGCCCAGCTCGTCGAGGAGATCCGGGCCATCGGCGTCGACGAACTGGCCGTCGGCCCCGACGCCTACGACCCCGCCGATAGGATGGCCATCCCCGACGACGACCTCGAGCCCTGGCTCGAGCGCGCCCGCGAGCGCGGCGCGGACGAAGCCCTGCTCGAGCGGATGGGCGGGGGCAACACCGGCGCGGTGGCGGTCCTCGAGCGCGGCGAGGGGCCGGCGATCGGCCTGCGCGTCGACATCGACGGGCTGTTCGTCGAAGAATCGACCGACGCGGAACACGTCCCCGTCGCGGAGGGCTTTCGCTCCGAGATCGACGGGACGATGCACGCCTGCGGCCACGACGCCCACATGACCTGGGGACTGGCCGTCCTCGAGCACATCGCGGAGAGCGACTTCTCGGGGCGGCTGGTCGTCTTCTTCCAGCCGGCCGAGGAGACGGGCGGCGGCGGCTGCCCGATGGCCAAGAGCCGGTTCGCGGACGATCTGGACTACCTGCTCGCGATCCACGTCGGTCTCGACCATCCGACGGGCGAGGTGATCGCCGGCATCGAGAAACCCCTCGCGATGTGTCACATCGACGCGACGATCGAGGGGACCTCCGCCCACGCGGGGAAGGCGCCCAACGAGGGAGCGAACGCGATCCACGCCATGGGGACCGCGATCGTGAACACCTACGGGATCCCCAGACACAGTGACGGGATGACTCGCGTGAACGTCGGGAAGGCCGAAGCGGGGACCTCGAGCAACGTCATCGCCGAGCACGCCAGCATGGCGGCCGAAGCGCGCGGCGAGACCACCGAACTGATGGAGTACGTGAAGCGCCGCCTCGAGCGCACGATGCGGTCGGCCGCGGAGATGCACGGCTGCCGGGCCGACGTCGAGGTGGTCAGCGAGTCGCCCCGGGCCGACAGCGACCCCGAACTGCAGGCGCTGGTGAGCGAGGTCGCCGAGGGCGTCACGGGAATCGACCGCGTGGTGCCGGCCGCCGACTTCGGCGCGAGCGAGGACGCCACCTTCCTGATGGAGCGCGTGCAGGACGAGGGCGGCCTGGCGACGTACATGATCGTCGGGTCCGATCACCCCACCAGCCACCACACGCCGACGTTCGACGTCGACGAGCGGAGCCTCGAGCACGGCGTCGAGGTGCTGGTCGGGACGATCGAGGAACTCGAGCGTCGCCACCCCGTTCCACACGTCGGGGACGAAGCGGACGTGGCGCACGGGGACGGCGGGCCGCTCGGGGAGCGCGGAGCGATCGGAGAGGGCGGAGCAATTGGGGAAGACGGCGCGCTCGGCGAGGACGGCGTCCGCGCGGAGGACGACGGATGAGCAGGGACCGCGCCAGCCACACGACGCTCGTCACTCGCGAGGACGTCGAAGCCGCCCGGGAGCGCATCGTCGACGTCGTCCACGAGACACCGCTCGATACGTCGCGGACGTTCGCCGAGCTGAGCGGCGCGGCCTCGGTCGGACTCAAACTCGAGAACGTCCAGCGGACGGGGTCGTTCAAGATCCGCGGCGCGTACAACAGGATGGCCCAGTTGTCCCCCGCGGAGCGCGAGGCGGGCGTCATCTCCGCGAGCGCGGGCAACCACGCGCAGGGCGTGGCGCTGGCCGGCGATCTGCTCGATATCGAGACGACCATCGTCGTCCCAGAGGTGACGCCCGCGGCGAAGATCGAGGCCACGCGGGGCTACGGCGCCGAGGTGGTCGTCGAGGGCGACATATACGAGCGATCCTACGAGTACGCCCTCGAGCGCGCCGACGAGACCGGTGCGACGTTCGTCCACCCCTTCGACGACGAGGCGGTCGTCGCCGGCCAGGGGACGATCGGTCTCGAGTTGCTCGAGCAGTATCCCGAGATCGATACGGTCCTCGTGGCGATCGGCGGCGGCGGGCTCATTTCGGGTATCGGGACCGTGTTGAAGGCCGCAGAGCGCGATATCCGCGTTATCGGGGCCCAGCCCGAGGGGGCATTCCACGCGAAGCCGTCGCTCGAGGGCGACGCGATCCGCGAACTCGAGACCGTCGACACCGTCGCGGAGGGGATCGCCGACACGCGGATGCTCGAGACCACGTTCGAGATCGCCCGCGAGGTGGTCGACGACGTCGTGAGCGTCAGCGACCGGGAGATCGCCGCTGCAGTCACGCTGCTGGCCGAGCGCGCGAAGACCGTCGCCGAGAGCGCCGGCGCGACGCCGCTGGCGGCCGCGCTCTCCGAGTCGGTCGAACTCGACCTCGAGGGCGAACACGTCGGGGTGGTCATTTCGGGCGGGAACGTCAACCTCACCGAACACGCCGAACTGACCCGGACGGGGCTGCACGAACTCGAGCGCTATACCGAGGCGCGACTGGCCGTTGCGGGGTGGCCGTCGACTGTGGGCGCAGTGGTCGAGGCTGTGGCGTCGGAGGGCGCCGAACTGGACGTCCTCGAGCGCGCGCGACGAGGCCCCGTCGACGAGCCGAATCGAGTGCCAGTGACCGTCGGACTCGAGGGGAGCGGGCCGGCGCACCTCGAGGGGGTGCTCGAGGCGCTGGACGCGCTCGATGGGGTTTCCGTCCTCGAGCACTCGCTCGAATGATTCTCTCGAGCACACTGTTGGCGCGCTGAACCGCGACGGAGTCGCGGTTCGAATATCGCGAGGGATGAGGGAGCGAGCGAAGCGAGTGAGCGAATCGGCTGGGGAGGGTGTGGAATCCCTAGTTGCCAGTGTGAGCGAGACGCGTTTCTGTATCCGATTACTGCTGCTGGTCGCTCACTGATCGTGGCAACAGGGAGTGCTACACCCTCCCCAGCCGATTCGTTCGCTCCCACCGGTCGCTCACTCATCCCTCGCACATAGTCACCGCCGCGCCTTCGCAGTGCTCGGGCGCGCCGGCAGCGCGCGCCACCGCACGTGGACGGTCCGAACTGTACGAGCAGCGGCCCGAATACCGAGTCTCGAGTCGCAGGATCAGAATCAGAAACGAAAATCGATTACGCGGCTTTCGCGCTCGCGCCGACGGCCTCGATCGCCTCGAGGAAGATCCCCATCCCCAGGTCGATCTCGCGCTCGCTCGAGTCCAGCGGCGGCAACAGCCGAATCGTCTTCTTCCCACAGCCAAGCGTCAGGAGCCCCCGTTTCAGCGCTTCCTGCACCACGGCGGTCCGCCGCTCGGGGGTATCGAACTCGACGGCGAGCATCAGTCCCTTCCCGCGCACGTCGTCGACGTAGTCCGGAGCGTTGTCGCGCAGCAGTTCCTTCGCCTGCTCGCCGCGCTGGGTCGCGTTCTCGAGCAGGTCGTACTCGTCGATGGCCTCGAGCGTGAACGCGCCCATCATCGATCCCAGTAGGTCGCCCGCGCCGAACGTCGAACCCAGCCGGTTCTTCTCGCTGGGGAAGATTTCCGAGCGCGAGATGGTCGCGCCGACGCGGAGGGCCTTCGCGCTGGCGATGACGTCGGGTTCGATCGGGTAGTGGTCGGAGGCCCAGATCTCGCCGGTGCGGCCGATCCCGGCCTGGATCTCGTCGACGACCAGCGGGATGTCGTACTCGTCGGTGACGGCCGCGACCTCCCGCATGAACGCCTCGCTCGGGAAGCGGTAGCCGCCGACGCCCTGAATCGGCTCGAGCGTGAGAAACGTGATCTCGTCGGGGTCGATGTGGCCGCCCTCGGGCGCGAGCATGCTGCGAAGCTGTGAGCCGCCACCGGCGAAGAAGCCACAGTCGCAACTGTCGGCGTCACAGCCCCGGTCGGCGCAGAACGGGACCGTCTCGATCCCGCTGAGCTGGGGGTAGTGGCGCGTGTAGACCTCCTTGGACTTCGTGATCGAGAGGGTCCCGAGGGTGCGGCCGTGGAAGCTCCCCGAAAACGCGACGCCGTACTTCGAGGGGGCGCGGTAGTCGTTCGTGATCTTCATCGCGTTCTCCATCGCCTCCGCGCCGGAGTTCGAGAGGAAGACGGTGTCCATCCCGTACTGGCTCGAGACCTCCGTCAGTTTTGCCATGAGGTGACTCGAGCCCGGAACGGCCGACTCGTCGGGCGAGGGACCGGCGCCGTAGTACATATCCTGGCCGGCGATCTTCATCGGCTCGACCAGGTCGAATTCCTCGAGTTTGTCGGTGAGCTTCTCGTTGTTGTACCCGAGCGGCGCCGCGCCGATGTGGCAGGTGAAATCGAGGAGCACGTTGCCGTCGACGTCGGTGACGAACGGCCCGTCGGCCTCGCGCGTGATGTCCCAGACGAACTCGTGGGAGTACTCGCTGGGCGCCGCGTGCTGCCCGTGGAACTCGATCCACCGGCGGGCGTTCGGTCCGGGGAACCCGTCCACGTCCGGTTCGGCGGTGTCCCTATTCATACACAAATTATGTATACGTCGTACATTAAATCTTGTTATAGATGGGCACGGTGGTCGGATCGAGACGCCCGTGGCCGGCACGCCGGAGTCGGGAGGGGAGAGTCGCCGATCCACCCTGCGCAAGACTGACCCCGCACAGCTACGTCGGACGTGACGCGACTGCGAAAAAGCGAATCGCCGGTCGGGTCTCAGTCGTCGTCGCCCGGCTCGGCGGCCGTCGTCGGTTCGTCCTCGGTTCGGCCGCGAGCCGAACCGAAGATCACCGTCTTCTCCTGGAGCAACACGCGACCCCGCGTCCCGCTGAAGTCCTTGACCAGACAGAGCAAGGCGGCGAAACAGACGATCGCGAACGGCGCGCCCGTGATGACGACCGCGTCCTGCAGTGCGCCGGTACCGCCTTCACCGCCGAGGATCATGAGGATCGCGGCGGTCAGACCGAGGACGATCCCCCAGAAGACGCGGTTGATCGTCGACGGGGACGCCTTGCCGCCGGTGGTCATCATCGAGACGGCAAGGGTCGAAGAGTCCGCCGAGGTGACGAAGAACGTCGTCACGATGACCATGAATCCGATTATCAGGAGCGAATCGATCGGTAGCGTGACTCCGGCGATCGAGATCGAGAGCGCGTCGAACAGGATGAATCCGGCGACCTCCGGACCGGCCTCACCCGATATCACCGCACCGAAGTCGGCGACGCCGTTGTGCTCCGCCCACACCGCGGTACCGCCGACGAACGTGAACCACGGAATGGTCGCCGCGGACGTCGCGACGATGCCGGTAAACGCGACCTCGCGAACGGTCCGTCCCTTGGAGATGCGAGCGATGAACAGGCCGGCGAACGGCGACCACGAGAGCGCCCACGCCCAGTAGAAGACGGTCCAGCTTTCCACCCACCCCGTGCCACCCTCGCCGGCACCGGTGTAGAGGCTCATCGAGACGAAGTCGCTTATCATCCCGCCCATCGCCTGCGACCCGAGCAACAGGAGGAACATCGTCGGTCCCGCGATGAACGTCGCGAACATGATCACGACGAACAGCCCCATGTTGAAGTTCGACAGTCGCCGGATCCCCTTGTCGACCCCGAGGACCATCGAGATCGTAAACAGGATCGTCATGGTCGTCACCACGACCAGAATGCCGGCGTCGCCCATGTCGATCCCCCACTGGTAATCGAGTCCGGAGATGAACTGGCTCCCGATGAAGCCGAGCGAGGTCGCCACCCCGCCGATCGTCGCGAACACGGCGAGGATGTCGATCACCTTCGCCGCCGGCCCGTCGAGGTTCTCCTTTCCGAGGAGCGGCGTGAGCGCCGACGACACTCGCAGCGGGACGTCGTCGTAGTTGTACGCGAAGTAGCCGATCGCGATGCCCATGATCGTAAACACCGCGAGCTGGGGCAGCGCCCAGTGGAACAACGTCTGCTGGATCGCGAGCGTCATCGCCGCGCCGGATCCGGCTTCGACGTCGAACAGGGGGTTCGGATCGGCGTAGTAGAACAGCCCCTCGGTCGGCCCCCAGAACACCACCCCCGCGGCGAATCCGGCCGAGTACAACATCGTGAAAAACGAGAAGAAGCTGTACTCGGGGTCCTCGTCACCCATCTTGATCTTCCCCCACGGGCCGACGATCAGGAACAGCAAGAAGAGGACGATGAGGAAGACGATCACCAGCAGCGCCCAGTTCATGTAACTGAGCATCTCCCCGTGAACGGTAGTGATCCCGTTAGCGACGAACTCGCGATCGAGGAAGAACGCGACGATCACGCCGACCGTGAGTAACGCACCGAACAGGAAGACGACCGGATCGAGCTCGTCGAAGAACCGCCTCATCATCCCCGCCTCGGCGTCGCTCATCGTCTCACCCCCCGTGGCGAATGCGCGTTCGGTGATCGACTCTCCCAGCACCGATCGTTCGCCTTGCTGCGCGATGGCATACCAAACCCGTCCATGATATACACAATAAGTGTTTCCCCATTACCGGGATCATCTACGGATTATGTATACAGTCCGATCGAACGATCTACGATCCGTCTGCCATTACCGTTACTATCGGAGAATTATGCCGCGTACCGCGACGTACCGAACGGTAGCGTGACGAGTAGGAAGTGATTGATCGGGAGCTCCGGTATCGGGACTCGAGTCGGTGGGCGTCGAGTTCCCGCTCGGCGAGGGTCGTCGTCTCGAGTCAGTTCTAGTTCGTCAGTTGGTCAGTTCCTCGAGGTTCCGCTCCCTAGCGTCGCTGCTCTCGGCGAGCCGTTCGGCGAACTCGTCGACGCGGTCTTTGATCTCCTCGCGGGTCGTCTCCGGCGAGAACGCGTCGGACATCGTCAACAGGCGGACGAACGCGCGGAGTTCCTCGTCGGTGAGCTGGGCGAACTCCTCGTTCTCGAGTTTCTCGATCACGTCGTCGACGTCGATCTGTCCGACCGGTTCGACGTTGAACTCGACGTTGACCATCCGGTAGTTCGAGCCGGCCAGGCGCTGTTCGGCCTTGCCGACGCCCTCCGAGAGCATGTCCTTGAACGGCGTGTGGTAGCCCATCGTCCCGAGGTGGAGGAAGGCGAGCATGTCGGTGATCCCCTGCGTGTAGGCGTCGCGGTCCTCGTCGTCGGGATCGAAGACGGTCTCCCGGTCCCGTTCCTCCATGCATTCGAAGAGGATGCTGAAGTCGAGAACCGCGTTCCGAACGCGGCGACGAATTCGGTTCCGCTTCTGTTTCTTCGAGTGGTCCGTGTAGTCCGTCTTCCGGCCGAGCAAGAAGTCACGGTCGGAGGGTGTGAGGATCCCACGCGGACGATCCGCGTCCGCCGCCGTCCGCAGTGACTCCGGCACGTCGTCCTGACTCATACAGGGTACACGAACTGCGCGCGAAATAACGTTTCCCATGCGGCGAACGTGACGACTACTGAACAGGATGTCGGAGTCGCATTACGGCCGTCGACGGGAGAGCTCGGTGGCCGTCTCGGTCAGCAACGCCACGCCGATCTCGAGGCTTGACTCGTCGATGTCGAACGTCGGCGTGTGGTGGCTGGTCGGGTGGTCGGTCCCGATGAGGACGTACGAGGCGAGCCCGCCCGCGTCCTGCACGCGCTCCATCAGGTAGGTGACGTCCTCGCTCACGCCGAACTCCTCGGTGGGCACCACGCGCTCGACGCCCTCGACCGTCCACGCGACGTTCCCGACGAGGTCCCGCAGTGCGGGATGGCTGTCCACGCTGGGCGACTCGCTGATGACCCGCGGCGTGACGTCGCAGTCGTGCATCTCGGCGGCGGCGTACAGCACGCGCTCGAGTTCCGTCCGCATGTACTCCATCAGCGCGGTGGTCTCGCCGCGGACCTCGGCCTCGAGGGCGACCGCCTCGGCGATGACGTTGCTCGCGGTGCCGCCCTCGATGCACCCGACGTTGACGCGGGTGATCCCGTCGCTGTGACGAGGAATACCGTAGGCGTTCTGGATCGCGGTCGCCGCCGCCTGCATCGCGTTCGCTCCTTCGTTGGGCGCCTTCCCCGCGTGGGCGCTCGCGCCCTCGAACGTTGCGGTCAGGTGGGCCATCGCCAGCGGCTTCTCGATGCCGGCGACGATCTCGCCGGTGGGATGGTCGAGACCGACGTGGAGCGCGAGGAGGTAGTCGACGTCGTCGAGGTAGCCGCTCTCGGCCATCGCCTTCCCGCCGCCGGAGATCTCCTCGGCGGGCTGGAAGAACACCTTCAGCGTCCCCTCGAACTCGCTGTCCTTGATCGCCTCGAGCGCGCCGAGCGCCATGGCGAGGTGGGCGTCGTGGCCGCAGGCGTGCATGTAGCCGTCGTGTTCGGAGCGAAAGCCCTCGGCGGCCGGCCGGTGGTCGCTCTCGGCCGACTCGTGCATCGAGATCGCGTCGAGATCGACGCGGAGCCCGATACAGGGCCCCGATCCCTGCTCGAGCACCGCGACGACGCCCGTGTGGCCGTCGGCGGTGCGCTCGAGCACGTCCGATCGAACGCCCGCCCCCCGGGCCCGCTCCCGCCACGCCTCGAGTTCTCCCGCGTCCGGAACGGCCATCCGCTCGTCGGTCGCGAGCGCCTCGCGACCGACGGCGATCTCGTCGACCCCGATCCGCTCGAGTTCCTCGACGACCCGGGCCGTCGTCCGGAACTCGCACCAGCCGGGCTCGGGATGGCGGTGGAACGCCCGCCGCAACTCGCGCACCCTGTTTTGTCCCTCGTGTGACATCGTTTCCCGTCCCTACCGCGGGCACTCACTTAACAGTAGCCGGCGTTTCACCGCGACTCGGCGTCGTTCGCCGGAGAACCGGCCGAGCCGTTCGGTATTCGTCATCGAGCGCCGACGCGTCGTGACGAAATCCGCGATCGGCTGTAACGGCGCGACGATCAGCCCAGGGACGCCGTCGCGTCCATCTCCACGCGGACGTCGTCGGGGAGCCGCGAGACTTCGACGCAGACGCGGGCCGGCGGATCGTCGCCGAACCGCGCGCCGTAGGCCTCGTTGACCGCGTCGTACTCCTCGAGATCGGTCAGGTAGACGGTCACTTTGACGACGTCCGCGAGGCCGTCGCCGCCGGCCGCGTCGACCACCGCCGCGACGTTCTCGAGCACGCGATCGGTCTGCGCGGCGATGTCGCCGTCGACGACGTCGCCCGTCTCGGGGTCGACGGAGCCGTAGCCGGAGACGTACAGCGCGTCGCCGGCGCGGACGCCCTGCGAGTAGGGGTTGTCGGTGCTCGGTGCGCCGTCGGTTTCGATGGAGTCGGTGTCTGCCATGCGCTCTCTGTCCTCGGCTCAGGCCGCCCCTTTCGCTTCCTCGGTCGCGTGTTCGATCGCCTCGACGACGACGTCCAGCGCCGTCTCGGCCAGGTCATGGGTGAGCACGAGCGGCGGGAGGAACCGCAGGACGTTGCCGTGGCGGCCCGCGGTCCAGATCAACACGCCGCGCTCGAAACAGTACGTCTGGATCGCGTCGACGAGGTCGCCGTCCGGCGCGCCGTCGGCGTCGACGAACTCGGCGCCGATGAACAGCCCCTTGCCGCGGACCTCGGCGAGTCGGTCGGTCTCGTCGGCGGCCTCGCGGAGTCGGTCCTGAATGTACTCGCCGAGTTCGCGGGAGTGGGCCAGCAGGTCGTGCTCCTGAATGTACTCGATGGCGCGGGTGCCGGCGCGCATGCCGACGACGTGGCCGCGGTAGGTCCCGGCGTGGTCGCCCGGCCCCCACGTGTCCAGCTCCTCGTGGTAGATCGTCGCCGAGAGCGGGAAGCCGACGCCGCCCAGCGCCTTCGCGGAGGTCATCACGTCGGGGGTGACGCCCGCCCAGTCGCAGGCCCACCACTGGCCGGACCGGCCCAGGCCGCTCTGGATCTCGTCGAAGACGAGAACGACGTCATTGTCGTCGGCGATGTCGCGCAGGCCCTGCAGGAAGCCCTCCGGCGGCGTGACGATGCCGCCCTCACCCTGGATCGGTTCGACGATGATACCTGCAGGATTGGCGAGGCCGCCGTAGGGGTCCTCGACGATGGCCTCGACCTCCTCGAGCGCGTGGTCGACCGCCTCCTCGGGCGTTTTGTCCTGCCGGAACGGGTACGGATAGGGGGCGTGGACGACGTCCGAGAGGAGGGGCGTGTAGTGGCCCTTGAACTTCTTGTTCGACGTGACGCTCATCGCGCCCGTCGTCGCGCCGTGGTAGCCCCCGCGGAACGCGATGAGCCCGTCGCCGCCGGTGTTGTACTTCGCCAACTTGATCGAGGCCTCGATGGCGTCGCTGCCGGTCGGCCCGCCGAAGACGACCTTGTTCTGGCCCTGCAGCCCGTCGGGCAGGATGTCGTCGAGTTTCTCGATCAATTCGAGGCGCGCTTCGGTTGGGAAGTCGACCGTGTGGACGAACTTGTCGGCCTGCTCGTGGACGGCCTCGAGCACGTAGGGGTTCGCGTGGCCGACGTTCAACACACCGATCCCCGCGAAGAGGTCGATGTAGGTGTTGCCGTCGGCGTCGCGGACCGTCGCGCCCGCCCCCTCCTCGAAGGCGATGGGGATGTCGTCCGGGTAGGCGACCGCGCTGCTGTCGATCTCGCGCTGTTTCTCGAGCAGCGCTCGGGTCTTCGGGCCCGGGACGGAGTCGACGTTCGGTGCGTCCTCGAAGTGGAGGTCGTCGATCGGCGGTCCGCGCGTCATACGTCACCACAGGTGAAACAGCTACTAATAACTTGTCCACAGTATCTATGAAGAGTGTATACAGATATTGAATACAGATGCTGAATACATCATCGCGTCCGAACCCCGTCGTCGGATCCACGATATCGGTTTTTGGAGACGGATACGAGGCGGAGCGGGCCCGCGAGACGGGTACCGGACTGCTACGAACGAGTGCTGTACCGGGCCGATGCGAACGACGAGTACTCTACCGAACCGGTACGAACGATGACCAACTGGGCTCGAGAGACAAACGAACTCCCTTAGGACTGGCCGGCAAACCACGCGGATATGATTCCGCCGATCGCGAACCGATTCGTCGCTGGGGAGTCCCCGGCGGAGGCCCTCGAGCACGTCCGCCGACTCAACGGGCGAACCGTCGCCGGAATCGTCAACCTGCTCGGCGAGCACTACGACGACCGCTCGCCCGTGCGGTCTGATGCCGCGACCTACCGGGTGCTGGCCGCGGACATCGGCAACTCGGATCTCGAGGCCTGTCTCTCGGTCAAACCCTCGCAACTCGGGCTCGATCTGGGCGAAGACGTCTTTCGCGAGGAGCTCGCGGGCGTCGTCGACGCTGCCGCCGACCGCGGGGTTTTCGTCTGGATCGACATGGAAGATCACACGACGACGGACGCGACCCTCGACGCGTTCGTGGATCTCGCCCGGGAACACGATGGGGGTGTGGGCGTCTGCGTACAGGCGAACCTCAGGCGCACTCGCGCGGACGTCGAACGGCTCGCGGACGTCCCCGGGAAGGTTCGGTTCGTCAAGGGAGCCTACGACGAACCGGCCGAGATCGCCTACACCGACTCCGAGCGAGTCAACCGGGAGTACGAGGCGCTGCTCGAGTACGCCTTCGAGCACTACGACGGCGGGATCGCCGTCGGAAGCCACGACCCCGCGATGATCGAGCACGCGATCGACTGTCACGAGGAACACGGGACCGAGTTCGAGGTCCAGATGCTCATGGGCGTTCGCGAGGACGCCCAGTACGACCTCGCTCGGGAGTATCCGGTCTTCCAGTACGTGCCCTTCGGCGACCGCTGGAAATCGTACTTCTACCGGCGCATGACCGAACGGACCGAAAACGTCAAATTCGCCCTGCAGGCCATTCTCGATCGGTGAACTACCCCACCCTACTCGCTCACGGCGTCAGCCGTTCGGTCCTTGAGGGTGAGGCTTCCTGATTCCAAGACGCGCTTTGCAGGAACCGAAGAGGCTCCCGTAGGGAGCGCAGTCTCCACAGGCGTTGATTCGGAGCGCCCCGCTCCTAACTGCTTGATACCGCGAGAAAGAATGTTCCATGCTGCGTTCCAGTCCCTGTCGGCCGTGAATCCACACGACGGACACGAGTGTTCGCGGACCCACATCGGTTTGTCGGTCGAGACGCCACAGGCTGCACACTCTTTGGTCGTCCCTGCTGGATCTACAGCGACGAAGTGCGTTCCTTCGCGTTCACACTTGTACTCGAGCATTCGGAGGAATGTTCCCCACGCTGCTCCGGCACGGTTCCGTGAGTTGCCGTCAAGTTCGACCAAGCCTTTCGCATCAAGGTCTTCGACCGCAACGAGGTCATACTCCCGAGCGTAGTACGCCGAGAGTTTGTGCAAGAAGTCCCGGCGCTTCCGCTTCAGGTCGGCGTGGCGTTCAGCAACGCTGTCGCGTTGTTGCTCGTAGTTGTTCGAGCCGTGCTCTTTGCGCGAGAGTTTCCGTCGCTCACGTTCGAGCCGGTCCCGTTCGTCCGAGAGGTCGACCGATTCAACAGCGTGGCCGTCAGTGTCGTGTGCGTACTTGAGAATACCCACGTCGATTCCAACGGCATTCTTCGGTCGGTCAGCCTTCTCCGGTGGCTCTCGGTTAACTTCGACGCCGAAGGTGGCGAACCACTTGCCCGTCGGTTCCTTCTTGAGCGTGACCTGCTTGAGTGTGGCGTCGTCGGGGATATCTCGGTGGAGTCGGATCGGAATGTCCGCGAGTTTCGAAAGTGACAGCACAGTCTGACCGCCCTTCTTGTCGAGCTTGAAGCCAGACTGGTTGTACGTGAAACTGCGGAACTCGCGCGGTGGTTTCCACTTGAGTTGGCCGACGCCGTAGCCGTTCTGCTTGAGTGCAGAAAGGCTACTGAGGTTATTGAACAGCCGTTCGACGACTGTTTGGAGAACCTTCGAGTACACGTCCGAGAGGTCGTTCCACCACTTCTTGAGGTCGGGAAGCTCCGACCGGAGTGTGGTCATGGACGGGAGTTCGCCGTGGTTCTCTCGATACTCGTTGAGGCGGTAGCGAGTGTGATTGTACAGTTGCCTACAGATATCGCGGTGGCGGTCCAACTCCTCGCGTTGAGCGACGGACGGCTCGAGACGATACTTGTAGGCGTAGTACATCAGTTCTCGCGTTCCTCGATAAGTTCGTCGAGCTGGTCACGGACGAACGACGAGAGGTTGAGGTGTTGCTCCTCAATCCACTCATCTTGGTCCTCCCGAATGGTGATAGTCTTCCGTTTCACAGTAATGCACACAATGCACGCTATACGTAAAAACTATCGATACCGTGGGCCTTTGGGCCTGCTATAGAACAGTCCAAGAAACACGAGAGGCGCTGTATCCCTCCCTGCTGGCGCCGAAGGCGCTCGCTGAGGAAGGGGGATTAGCGCCTCAACTCAGCTAAAGGGAAGGGCTCATTAGCCCCTAGTGAGAGTTGCAGTACATGGCTTCGTGGAAGCGGGATTTCGCGAGTGGGCTGATCGTCCTCGGCCCGATTCTGGTCACCCTTTACGTCATCTACTGGCTCTACGGGCTCCTCGCCGGCCTGACGCCCGAGCTCATTCTGCAGCCCGACGCCCTCGTGCCGCTCGTCCCGGGGACCGGCGACCAGGCCGTGCAGACGCGCAAGCAGCTCGCGCAGTTCCTCCGCGTCGTCGTCGCGCTGACCGTCTTCATCATCCTCACCTTTTCCGTGGGCTATCTCATGCGAACCACCGTCGGCAGCCTCGTCGAACGGGTCGTCGACAACGTCGCGAACCGCGTCCCCGTGATGCGGGTCGTCTACAACGCCTCGAAGATGGCCGCCGAGACGGCCTTCGGCGAGCAGGACTCGCTGCAGAAACCCTGCAAGATCGAGACCTGGAGCGGGTTGCGGATGACGGCGTTCAAGACCGGCAAGACGACCGACGACGGCCGCGAAGTGCTCTTCCTGCCGACCTCGCCCAACATCACCACCGGGTTCGTCGTCGAAGTCGAATCGGAAAACATCATCGAACTGGACGAAGACGTCGAGGACGCCCTGACTCGCGTGTTGAGCGCCGGATTCGGCGACGCGAACCGCAATCGCGGGATGGACGCCGGCGTCTCGATCGACGTCGTCGACGAGGCGCAGACGCGCTCGCTCGAGGGAGCCAACACCGATCAGGCCGACGACGACTGACGGGTCCTCGATCGGCCGATGGGCGCTTACCGACGGACTCTTCGATGGCTACGCAATCGCTCTGCCGTCCGAACGCCGTGCCACCGACGACTACACGCCCTGACTCATCAGGTGACTGCGAAGCACGTCGGCCTCCTTGTTCCCCGATCCCGTGTTGAGGATCACGACCGTCTCGTCGCCGTCGAACGCGCCGCGTTCGGCGAGTTCCCACGCGCCGCTGGCCGCCGCCGCGGCGCTCGGGACCATCTCGAGGCCCTCGCGCTTGGCGACCTGCACCGCGGCCTCGAGGATATCCGGGTCGTCCGTGGCGACCGCACCGCCGTCGGTCTCGCGGATCGCCTCGAGGATCCACGGGCTCGCGCCGGGATCCGGGATCTCGAGGCCGCCGCAGATGGTGTCGGGGTGTTCGACGGGGTCGTGTTCATCGCGGCCCGCTTCGTAGGCCTCGACGATCGGGGCACAGCCCGACGCCTGGGCCGCGTACAGCCCGGGGAGGTCGTCGATCAGCCCCAACTCGCGGAGTTCGGTCGCGGCCTTGTACATCCCGATCAGGCCGACGCCGCCGCCCGTGGGGTAACAGATCGCGTCGGGGACCGCCCAGTCGAGTTGTTCGACGGTTTCGTAGAGCATCGTCTTCTTCCCCTCGTGACGGTAAGGCGTGACGAACGTCTGGAGGGGGTACCAGTCGTCGTGCTCGTCGAGGGCCTCCTCGTAGGCCGCGCCGGCGTCGTCGATGCGCCCGCCGACGACGTTCATGTCGCCGCCGTGGACGTTGACCATCGCCTTGTTCGTAAAGCCCGAGCGCGAGGGGAGGTAGACGTGGGCGTCCAGCCCCGCTCGGCCGGCGTAGGCGGCCGCGGCCTGCCCGGCGTTGCCCGCCGAGGCCAGCGCGACGTCGGTCGCGCCGTGTTGCGTCGCCGCCGTCACGGCGACGGTCTGGCCGCGATCCTTGAACGTCCCCGTCGGATTCCGGCCCTCGTCCTTGATCAGCACGCGTTCGACGCCGAACTCCTCGGCCAGCGTCGGACAGTCGACCAGCGGCGTCGCCCCCTCGTCCATCGTCACGGCCGACTCGCGCGTGAACGGCAGCAGTTCCTCGTAGCGCCACATCGAGCCGAACGGCCGCGACTCGAGGGTCTCGCGATCCAGATCGATCGCGTCGTACTCGTAGCTCGGGTCGAGGATCCCCCCGCAGTCGGGACAGCGGTGGGATTCGTCCGCCGCGTCGTAGGTGGCCTCGCAGTCGCGACACTCGAGACCGGCGAATGCGTCCGTCGTCTCCATACGCGACTGTTCGCGGGCCGGAACTAATGGCTGTCCATCGGCCGCTGGCTATCGAGACGACGCTGCATCAGTGGGAACCGAACAGCGGCCAGCGATCCTCTCGACGGGGCGATCGACGGGTTCGAGGGTGTCGCCGAAGAGGCACGAAAACGCGGCCGAGACGCGTCGCTCGAGCGCCGTTCGTCGCTAAAGTCGAAAAGTAAGACCCGATCCGATCAGTTGTCGCCGGACTTCGACTGCCACTCGTAGTCGCGGCGTTTGGCGGATTTGCCGAAGCCACACGAGGAGCAGACTTTCTTCCTGCTGTGATAGGACTTCTCGCCGCAGCGACGACACTTCACGTGGGTCGTCTTGTTCTTCTTTCCTTGGCTCGGGGTTCCTGCACCAGTCATGGAGTGATCGAAACGACGTTATCGCCGCGTATAATCGTTGTGTCTTCGACCGGCGTCTCGTCTTCGAGTTCGCCCTCGAGGGGAATCGTCACGTCCTCGAGTACGAGGTTCATGTGCTGGTCGTACCCGGCGAGGTCGCCGACGTACTCGTCGCCACTCTTGAGTCGCACCGTGACGCGTTCGCCGAGCGACGCCTCGAGGACGTCCAGCGGTCGTCCACTCATACGAAAGACCGCAGTTGATGGACACTTAATCGTACCGGTCCTGTGTCTGACGACATCGGTCTGGGCGGGGATAAGCAGTCGTTTCCACCGCGTGAGGCGGGGGGGGGGGGGGTGGATCGTTGGGACTTGGAGATATCGAAACCGATCGCCGGACCAGTCAATATGTGCGTTCGAATGGAACCTCGCTTCGATAGGAGTGGTGAAGGAAACTGTCCTGCTATCGTGGCAACAGGGAGTCGCCACGCCCTCCCCAACCGATTCGCTCACTCGCAGGCTCGTTCGCTCATCCCTCGCACGAATTCGTCGGTGAACCTCGCCCTGCTCGGTTCACCGACATCGCGCGCCACCGCACACCGGCCTCTCGGTCTGGAGCGGAGTGTACGGTTTCTGGCCGTTACTGAACAGAGAGGGGGACCGTGTCTGTTTCTACCGGAGACGGGATTCGCCGACTCCGTTCAGCGACATCCAGCAAACAGTATAAGTATCCAGTCGTGGACTCACTACACATGGGCGACACGAAATTCACCCTCATCGAGTTGCACCTGGACGGCGACACCCAGTTCGGACCCGGATCGATCGGGAGGGCGCTGCCGTTCGGCTCGAGCAGCGAGTCCGAGGAGACGCCGGAGTACGAACCCGAAACGGAGATCGAAGAGACCGACGAATCGGACGAGGACTCGAGCGGCGGCAAGCCCATCGGCGCCGTCATCGCGCTCGTCGCGCTCGTCGGCATCGCCGTGGCGGCCAAGAAGTTCCGCGGCGGCGACGAGGAGCCCGACTTCGAAGCCGAGGAAGAGCCCGACGTCATCGTCAACTGACCGGCGTCGGTCGAATCGAGCCGAACGCTTTTGCGCGTGCTTCCCCTAGTGGGAGTCGTGAATCTCTATCGTAGCGCCCGGGCCGTTGCCGGGGCGTCCGGCGACGACATGATCGACTGGCAGTCGGCCGCCGACGCGGCGAAGGCGGTGACCGACCCCGGCTCGCTCGAGCTCGAGCCGGACGAGCGCGAGGGCTACGCCAGCGACGTGCGGGAGGCCAGAGCAGCCGTCCGATCGATCTCGGGCGTCGACTTCGACGTTCCCGACACCGTCGAGATCCAGAACCGTCACCACTGGATCGACGCCAACATCGCGACCTTCGAGCGCGTGATGGGCGCCCTCGAGGAGGAGGTCCCCGCCGGCGCCTTCCCCGGCGTCGCCCGGACGATCAACACGGGGACGATGACCGTCCTGCTCGCGTTTCTCGGCCGAAACGTCCTCGGCCAGTACGATCCGCTGTTGCTCGCGGACGACCCCGACGAGAACCACGCCCTGTACTTCGTCCGGCCGAACATCCGCAACGCCGCGGACTCCCTCGAGGTCGACGCCGACCGGTTCCGGCGCTGGATCGCCTTCCACGAGGTGACCCACGCGGCCGAGTTCGGCGCCGCCCCGTGGCTGTCGGACCACCTCGAGGAACGCATGAAGGACGGCATCTCGGCGCTGTCGGACGGCTCGCTGGATCGCGCGTCGTTTCAGGAACTGGACGCGGCGATGACCGTCGTCGAGGGGTACGCGGAACTGCTGATGGACCACGCCTTCGACGACGAGTACGAGGATCTCCGGCGGAAACTCGACGCCCGCCGACAGGGGCGGGGCCCGCTCCAGAAGCTGTTCCGCCGACTGCTCGGCCTCGGACTCAAGCAACGCCAGTACGAGCGCGGCAAGAACTTCTTCGAGACGGTCGTCGAGAACCGCGACCTCGAGACCGCGAGCCGCGTCTGGGAGGGCCCCGAGAACCTCCCGACGCAGGACGAACTCGACGCGCCGACGCTGTGGATTCAGCGCGTCGATCGCTGAGCGTCGACCGCTGAGCATCGACCGCCGAGTACCGTTGGGCGTCGGCCGTCGAGTACCCTTTTCGCGTCCATCGAGCGGACTGTCGAGTCGATTCGGATCACCGAGTCGCGTCATCCGTGGGTACACGTCGCCTCACCCGAGGATCCAGAGCAGATACCACAGCAACGCGGCGCCGGCGACGACCCCGCCGAGAGCCGTCAGCGCGACGACGAGCAGCGATGCGTCGCCCTGCAGGGCGATCGTGGCGCCGGAGAAGCCGACGAGCAGGACGAACGCTCCCTTGAGTCGATTCGACGGCTCCGCCATCGTGCTCGAGCGGGCGGGCCCGCGTTCGGAGCCGCGACCGGGACCGCGGCTCATAGCTCGTCGGCGGTGCTGACGTGCAGCGTCGCGAACTGCCACGCCGGCGGTTCGGTCTCGTCGTCGCTCGCGTCGTCGTTCGCGCCGGCCGTTCGGACGAGCGTGCCGCTCCAGCGCGTCTCGAACCGCTTCCGTTCGCCGGTCTCGGTGTCGGTCCAGTTCATCGTCACCGCGTCGGCGAACGCGGCGACGCCGTCGCGCTCGTCGACGGTGAGCCGTCGACTCTCGACGGCCCACTCCGCGGTCGTCTCGGTCTGTTCCCGCAGCGCCTCCGAGACGGCGTCGAAGCCGAACAGGGACTCGCTGATCCCGAACTTGACGGTCGACTCGGCCTCGAGGAAGTACGGCGCGAGGGCGTCGCCGTTCCGGAGCGCGTCGTAGTAGTCGCCGACGACGGATTCGGCGCGGTCGCTCATGGACGGACTGTCGGAGGCCGCGCTCAAAGGCTCACCGGACGCAGTCGCAGGGAGCGGGCGAGTGCCGCGAACGCCGCTAACGCCGCGAACGCTGTCACCCGCCGATTTACATGAAGCCGCGGTCGACCTCGTCGGTCTCGATCAGTTCCTCGAGTTCCGTGTTCAACAGGTCGTCGGCCTCCTCGAATCGCTCCGAGAGCTCGTCGAGCGCCTCGGGACGGTCGTACTGGTCGTACTCCATCGGGCCGAACGCGGGGCTCTCGAGGGCCTCCATCACGTCGTCGAACAGGTCCTGGGGCCGGGTCGGCGCGTCGGCGTGGGTCTCGAGGACGGTCTCGAGGCGCTTCGAGACCGTCTCGGCCTGCTCCTCGTCCTCCGGCGGCGACTGGACGGCGAAGCGCCCGCCCGAACCCTCCTCGGGGAGGAACGAGCCGATCTCGTCGTCGAGATTGCGGGCGACCGTCGTGCCGACCCCGCGCACCTCGAAGGGGTTCTTCGCGTAGGTCTTCAGGAAGAAGACGCCCGCGTTCGGATGCGCGAGGTACATGTCTTCGCCGACGCCGCCGGCCCGGTCGCCGGCGACCGCGCGCCAGTCCTCCGGTTCGACGTTCCGGTCAGTGACGTCCTCGAGTACGTCCTGCCACTCGCGAATCCGCATGATCGATCGTTGTGGCGCGGAGCGAATGAACGTATCGGTCGCGACGAAAGACGCCGCCGGTCGACGGGTCTGCCTCGATTCCGACCAGTCTCGACGGTCGGGAAGAACCAAAAGGGATAGAACGGCTCCCGAGACAGATGGAGTAACCGACTGTTGACCATGTCCGTTCGCCACTCACTCTCGCTCGTCGAACTGTTTCTCGCGGCTCCCGCCAAGAGCACGCTCCTCGCCGTGGGACCGCTCGCGCTGGCACTCGGACAGCTCGGAAATAGCTACGTTAACGGCGTCTCTCCCGCCGCTTCGATCGCGTTCGCCGTCGTAATGGTCGGCTTCGCCGTCGTCGCGACGGGCCACCACGCCGCCGAATATCGGCTACGGCGCCTCGAGGGCGACCTCGAGTCCGGCCGCGACTCCGACCGCGAGGCGGAGTTCGGGTCGACGCGTTAGGCGATTCGAACCGGTTTCTAGGCTCGCGCGGAGTCGGTCGCGACCTGCCGCGCTTCGCGGGCCTCGTAGACGTTGTAGCCCGCGAGCCCGGCGACGAGCAGGCCGGAGGCGATCGTGCTCCAGAACAGGCCGTCCGGCATGTCGAGCACCACCGGAGCGACGACCAGCCAAAGCCCGAGCAGGACGAGAAGCGAACTGACGCCGGTGCTGAGCGGAATGTCGTTGGAGAGTCGATAGGCGTTGTAGACGCCGGCCAGCGCCACGACCCCACCGACGAGCGCGTTGTTCCACAGCGCCGCCTCTCCGAACTCGAAGAACAGCAGCGAGACGGCGACCCAGACGCCGACCGCGGCGATGACGATGCTGAGTAGCGACGTCTTGCGCCGCCGTTCCTCGTCGGCGATGGCCGTCCCGTCGTCCCGCGGATCGCGGCCGCCGGGCCGATCACCGACGCCGGTCCCGGAGTCGACGTCGGAGGCGTTCCGTATCCGTTCATCGCGGCCGGTTCCCCCCGACGTGCCGCTCGCCGTATTCGGATCACGGTCGTCCCTGTTCGAGTCACTCATGCCAAGAGCGAGTTCAGACCGGTCGGCAAAAAACGACCGCGACCGTTCCACCGCGGGCGGCGGACACTCGTCGGTAATAGATCGTTATGCCGACCGTTTCGGCCGTTTATCCGCTCAATCGCCGACCGTTCCGGCCGTTCGGTTCGCGCCACCGCCGACGAGATTCGTCCTTCGTCTCGAGTGTGCCACTGTAACGCATCTCGAACCGGGCGTCACAGTCCCGTTTTGGAGACCGCTTTCGTCTACGGACGCCAGAAGTGATGGCGCTTCGCACGCGACCGATAGCGTTTTTGACCGCTCGCGCCTGACGACTACTCGTGCACGTACGCGGAACCGTCGCCGGCGAAGTCGAGACGAAGACGGTGTCGACGAGCTACGGCGAGAGCGACCTCGCCGAGGTGCCGCTTCGAATCGCGGCCGTCGGCGACGAGGCGGCCCGAACCGGCGCGACGACTCGAGACGCCGGGAGCATCACCGACGGCGGGACGAGTTCGGACGCTGAAGGCGGGACGATCGCTGACGCCGACGGAAGCGATGGTGGAACGAGCGCGGGCGCCCACCTCGCGGACGGCCACGAGCCCACGACGGTGACCCTCTGGAACAAGTGGACCGAGTCGGCCGACTACCTCGAGCCCGGGATGGAACTGCTCGTCACCGACGCCGCGGAGGACGAGTATCAGGGCGAGACGCGGTACAAGACCACCGGGGACTCCTACGTCGTCGTCGAGCCGAGCTTTCTGGTGAACGTGACCTCGATCCGCAACTGGGTCGAGTGTCCCCGCCTGTACTACCTGAACAAGCTCTCCGGGGTGCCGCTGAACTATCCGGTGGTGAAGGGGACGCTCGTCCACGAGGTCTTCGGCGACCTCCTGCGGGGACGGGACTTAGCGGAGTCCATCGACGCCCGCGTCGACGAACGCGGCCTCGAACTGGGCCTGCTCGGCGAGACGGCCGACGCGGTCGCCGAGGACGTCCGCGAGAACGCGACGGCGATCGAGGGCTGGCTCGAGCAGGGCCGCCTGACGGAGGAGGATAGCTGGCGATCCGAGCAACTGCTCATCAGCGAGACGTTCGGCATCCGCGGGCGCGCCGACGCCGTCCGGCGGGGCGCGCCGGTCGAACTCAAGACGGGCAAGAACCTCAAGAAGGAGCCCCGGTTCAAGGACAAGGTGCAGGCCGCCTGCTACGCGCTCTTGCTCGAGGAACACGGCGGTGACGTCGACACCGGAACGCTGCTCTACACCAAAAACTCCACGCTGAAGCGCAACGAGGAGACCGGCGACCTCACGCCGGCCAAGGAGTTCTCGATGGGCGAGGGACTCCTGAAGTTCGTCGTCCGCCAGCGCAACGAACTCGCGGCGATGGAGGTCGCGGGCGATATCCCGACCGGCTACGAGGGGTCGGCGAAGTGCGAGTACTGCTTCGAGCAGGACACCTGCATGGTCGTCTCGGGACGCCTCGATCAGGAGTCCAAGGCCGGCCAGATCGGTCAGGCCCTCCCCGACGAGGAACTCGAGTACTTCGAGCGATTCTACCGGGCGATCGAGGAGGAGCGCCGCGAGGTCCACCGCGAGTACGCCAAGCTCTGGGAGCAAAGCGCGCAGGAACGGGCGGACGACGACCGCGCGCTGATCGACCTCGAGTTCCTCGAGAAACGCGAACTCGAGGGCGGTCGCTGGGAACTCAGGGCGCGCCGAACGAGCGGCGCGAACTCGAAGATTCGGGAGGGCGATTTCGTGCTGGCGAGCGACGGGCATCCGGTCCGGGGCAATTCGGAACTCGCGATAATCGAACGATTAGACGACGAAATCGTGCTTACGGCCGACGAACCCGTCGAGGTCACCCGACTGGACGTCTACCCCTCGGAACTGACGACCGATCGGCTGCTCGTTGCCATGCACGACTTCCTCCTGAAGGGCGACGAGCGCCGCAAGGACGTGCTCTTCGGCCGGGCGGACCCCGAGTTCGAGACCGTCGAGGAGACGTTCATCGACAACAACGACGCGCAGAACGAGGCCGTCCGGATGGCCGTCGGCGCCGAGGACTTCGCGCTGATCCACGGCCCGCCGGGCACCGGCAAGACCTACACCATCGCCCGGGCGATCCGCGCGATGGTCGAGCGGGGCGAGCGCGTCCTCCTCTCCGCGTTCACGAACCGGGCGGTCGACAACGCCCTCGAGGCGCTGCTCGACCAGATCGGCGACGTGATCGAGGAGGACGGCGTTGCGTCTCCGACGCAACGGAACGGAGACGGCGAAGCCGTCGACGTCGTCCGCGTCGGCTCCGAGAGCGGCGTCCGCGACGACATGGAGCCCTACCGCCTCGAGCGCTCGGGGAACCCAGAGGATCGCGTCGCGAAGTTGCAAAACGCGCAGGTCGTCGCGGCGACGACCGCGACCTGCGGCTCTCGAGTCATGAAGGAGCAGGCCTTCGACGTCGCGCTGGTCGACGAGGCCGCCCAGTTGACCGAACCCGGCACGCACGCGGCGGCCAACCTCGCTGAACGCTTCGTCCTCGTCGGCGACCACGAGCAACTGCCGCCGGTCGTCCGCGCGGAGAACGACCTCACCGAGTCGCTGTTCGAGCGCCTCGTCGACCTGTATCCCGAGGCCGGCGTCATGCTCGACCGCCAGTACCGGATGAACCAGCGCATCCAGGTCTTCGCCTCGAACGAGTTCTACGACGGCCAGTTGCGGCCCGCCGAACCCGAGGTCGCCGCCCGGACGCTGGACGACCTCGAGGGGGTCTCACGAGATACCCTCCCACCCGAATTGCGGGACCCGGTCTCGTTCGTCGACGTCGAGGGCGACGGCGGGCGGTACACCGACGGCGAGGAGGCCGCGCGGATCGCCGACCTGATCGAGACCTACGAGGCGGCGGGCCTCGAGCGTAGCGACATCGGCGTCATCGCGCCCTTCCGCGCGCAGGTCTCGGAAATTTCGAAGCACGTCCCCGACGACGTCGCCGTCGACACCGTCGACCGCTTCCAGGGCTCGAGCCAGGAGGTTATCATCGTCTCCTTCACCGCGACGGGGACGCTCGAGGGCCCCATCTTCGAGGATTACCGGCGGATCAACGTCGCGCTCACCCGACCCAAGCGGGCGCTGGTACTGGTCGGCGACTCGCGGGCGCTCGCGTCCGATCCCGTTTACAAGCGGATGCTCGAGTGGGCGCGGGCGTAGCGGTCGGCACCGCGGCGTCGGGGCCGTCGATCGACAGTATTTATTCCCGGAAGACAGTGGGTTCGCGTGATGCGACTCGAGGAGGCCAGCGCGACAATACGCGAGGCGTTCCCGGCGGCGTACGCAGACCTCGTCGTGCTCGTCACGGAACTCGGCGGGACGACGGTCCCGATGATCGTCCTCGCCGTCCTCTTCTGGTGCGGGAACCGCCGGCGGAGCGCGCTCGTGATCAGCTACGCGGTCGCCGGACTCGCCCTCTTGCTGTCGATCAAGGCCCTGCTCGGCCTGCCACGACCGCCGGCGGACGCCCTGCTGGTCCCGCTCGAGGGGGAACGCGAGGGGTACGGCTTTCCGAGCGGGCACGCCTTCGCCGCGGCGGTCGTCTACGGCGGACTCGTGGCCGCGTACGACCGGACGCGAGATGCGCTTGCGGTGACGGCAGCCGGCACGGTAATCGCGCTCGTCTCCCTCTCCCGGGTCGTCCTCGGCGTCCACTACCTCGGGGACGTGATCGTCGGCGCGCTCCTCGGCATCGCCTTCGTCGGCGCCATGGACCGATTCACCCGCGGCGATCCACGACTCGGTTTCGCCGTCGCGGTCGTCCTCGCGGCCGTCGCCGTGCCCGTCGCCGGCGTCACCGAGGACTCGCTGCTCGGCCTCGGCGGATCGATCGGCGGCCTCTGTTCCGCCGGGTGGATCGATCGCCGTCCCGACCCCCGCTCTCGCCTCGAAGCGGGCGCCCTCGTCGTCGTCGGCGGTGCCGGAGCGGTTGCACTCGAGGCGGCCGAAGCGGTCGTCGCGTTCGCACCGGCGCTCGTCGCGCTCTACGCTGCGCTCGTCGCGTGGATATTCCTATCACCGATCGCGGTCGGTCGCCTCGATATCGGTGTGGCCGACGCGTCCCGTCGGTAGTGGCCTCCCCGCCGCACTGCGCGACTCACTTCGTCCGCGGACCGGCGACGCTTTTCACGGTCCGCGTCCGACCCGAACGCATGGAGATTCCGCTGGGAACCGACGCGATCGACGTTTCTCTGCCCCACTGCGACGTGACGGTCGCCGAACCGGCCGGCGGCGCCACCGTCGACGTCCGCGCGGCCGCCGAACGCGCGCTCGAGGAGCCGATCGGCCCGCCGCTCGAGGCGCGCGTCGATCCGGCCGACGAGGTTACGATCGTCGTCACCGACATCACCCGGAAAGCGCCCGACGACGTGTTGCTGGACGTCTTGCTCGAGCGCCTCGCGGACCGCGGCGTCGACCGCGACCAGGTGACCGTCGTCATCGGTCTGGGGCTCCACCGGCCGATGACCGACGACGAGATCGAGGCGATGCTGGGACCGCACGCCGATCTGGCGGTCAACCACGACCCGGAATCGGTGGTGGACGTCGGCGCGGTCGGACCGGACGACGACGTGCCGGTCGAGATCGGTCGACCGGTCGCCGAGGCGGACGCGGTACTGTCCACGGGCGTCGTCGAACCCCACCAGTACGCCGGGTTCAGCGGCGGCGCGAAGACCGTCGTCGTCGGCGCCGGCAGCGAGTCGATCATCCGGTACACGCACGGCCCCGAGATGCTCGCCCGCGAGGGCGTCCGTCTCGGCCGCGTCGCGGACAACCCCTTCCGGGAGACCATCGATCGGGCGGGCGATCTCGCGGGGCTGGACTTCTCGATCAACCTGAGCTACGGACCGTCGGGCGTGCTCGGCGTCCGCGCCGGCGAGAGCCGTGGGGTCGTCCGCGAACTCGCCGCGGTCGCTCGAGACGCGCTCTCGGTGCCGATCGACCGCACGTTCGACGCCGTCGTCTGCGGCGTCGGCGCGCCGAAGGACGCGAACCTCTATCAGGCGACCCGCGGGGCGACGTACGTCGCGCTCGGTGACCGCAATCCGCTCCGCGAGAGCGGTCGACTCGTCGTTCCCGCCGCGCTGCCGGAGGGGGCCGGCGACGGCACCGGTGAGCGGCGCTTCTACCGCCGATTGAGCGAGACCGCCGACGCCGAGACGCTCTACGCGGCGATGCGCGAGGGGTACGAACCCGGCGCCCAGCGCGCGTTCGTCGTCGCGCGGGTCCTCCGCGATCACGACCTGTACGTGACGAACAGCGGGGCGCCCGGCGTTGTCGAAGAGTGTCTTATGCACGCCGAATCCGATGTCTCGGACGCGCTCGAGGCCGGCAGCGAGGTCCTCGTCGTGCCGGACGCGCTGAACACCCTGCTCGTCGACGGCGGCGGGCGGTCGCAGGGCTGACGCTGAACTGGATTCTCACGCCGTCCGATCGTCGGCCGCGGGCAGCGTAACGACAAACGTCGTTCCGTCGCCGGGTTCGGAGTCGACGGTGATCTCGCCGCCGACAGACTCGCTTCGCTCGTCTGTCGAGCCCGGCCTCAACGATGTTCGGCCGGACGCCATGGCGCTCGACGATCCGCTCGCACGGTACGGTCTGATCCCGGTGTGCCGACGGTCCGCCGCGATCCGCCCTCGCGGCCGCGTCCGACGGCTCGTCACGCCTCGCCGTCGGCCCGCTCCCAGAGAGGGTACAGATCGTCCTCGATCGGCTCCGTGATCGACTCGCCGCCGAGCACGAGCGCGGGGTCGCCCGCCTCGACCGTCCCGATCTCGGCGCACTCGAGTCCCGCGTCAGCGAGCGCCGCGAGGCAGTCCTCGACCGCGTCGCCGGGAACGGTCGCTAGCAGCGCCCCGGAGCCGAAGATCCGCAGCGGATCCACGCCGGCGGCCTCGCAGAGCCGCCGGGTCTCCTCGCGGATCGGCACGGCCTCGCGGTCGACGGCGAGTCGGACGCCGGAGGCGCGGGCGATCTCTAACAGGCCGGCCGCGACGCCGCCCTCCGTCGGATCGTGCATCGCGGTCGCGTACTCGCGGACGATCCGGGCGTCGGGGACGACGCTGATCTCGTCGACGAACGCCTCGGCGCGCTCGCGGACCGCGTCGTCGACCGCGAAGACGTCGCCGAAGTCGGTCGCGAGGATCGCGGTTCCCTCGAGTCCCGCCGCCTTCGTGAGCACGACGCTGTCGCCGGGTTCGGCGCCGCCGGTGGGGACGAACGAGTCGGCGGCCCCCATCGCGGTCAGCGAGAGAAGGGGGCGCTCGAGCTGGTCGACGTACTCCGAGTGGCCGCCGACGATCGTCGCGCCGACGTCGCGCGCGGCCGCGTCGAGGTCTCGGGTGATCGCCTCGAGGTCCGTCTCCTCGTCTGGGAGCATGATGACGACCGTCAGCCAGCGCGGGTCGGCGCCGGAGGCGGCGACGTCGTTGCAGGCGACCGGGACGGCGAGCGTCCCGACCCCCTCGGCGGCCAGCGAGATGGGGTCGGAGCTGACGACGAGCGTCTCGTCGCCGCCGAACGGGGCGATGGCGGCGGCGTCCTCGCCGTCGGCGGGCCCCTGCAGGACCGTCTCGTCGGCGGCCGTTCCCGTGCGCTCGAAGACGTGCGCGAGCAGGTCGTCCGGACTCACTTTGCCGGGCATACCACGAACTCCGTGGATCCGCGGTTTGTAGCTGTCGAAGGAAGCAGTTCGACGGAGCGGGCGCCTCGATCAGGCGTCCGGCGCCATCGCGTCCATCGTCTGTCGGATCTCGTTCTCGTCGGCGCCCCGCGGGAAGCTGACCGCGACGGCGTCGATGCCGTCGACGGCCTCGTAGCGCTCGAGTTTCTCGCGTGCGGTCTCGGGATCGCCGAACGCGCAGAGGTCCTCGAGGATGTCCTCGTCGACGATCTGGATGGCTCGCTCGCGGTCGCCGTCCTGCCAGGCTTCGTGGACGTCTACGGCCTCGTCGTAGCCCTGTCGCTCCAGCGCATCGCGGTAGAACGTGCCCATCCCGCCGACGTAGAAGGCGAGGTGCTGGCGGGTGAGTTCGCGGGCGCGCTCGGCGTCCTCGAGGGCGCAGCAGGTGACGCCGGCGGTGACCTGCACCTCCGACGGGTCGCGGTCGCCGAGTTCGGCGCCGCGCTCGATGTCTTCGATGCGGTCTTTCGTCCCCTCGGGGGTGAGCATGATGCCGTGCCAGCCGTCGGCGAACCGGCCCGCGAGTTCGACGGCCTTGGGGCCCATGCCGGTGACTTCGATCGGCGGCTGCGTCTCCGGCGGCTCACAGCGCAGGCGGAAACCGGACAGGTCGAAGTCGTCGCCGTCGTAGTCGACGGTCTCGCCCGAGAGCACCTCTCGGACGATATCGACGGTCTCGCGGGTCCGTCGAAGCGGATTCCCGTACTCCATCCCGTGCCAGTTCTCGATCACGACGGGGCCGCTCGGGCCGAGGCCGAGTCGGAACCGACCCTCGGAGACCTCCTGGAGCGTCGCCGCCGTCTGGCCGAGCAGGGCCGGCGAGCGCGAGTAGGTGTTGAGGATGCTCGAGCCGATATCGATCGAATCGGTGCGTTCGGCCATCGCCGTCAGGACGGTGACGCCGTCTCGTCCCCACGTCTCGGGGAGCCACGCGCAGTCGTAGCCGCCCTCCTCGGCGCGCTGGGCGTACTCGGCGATCGAGTCGATCGTCGGCTGTGCCGCCACCGGCAGGTGAACGTCTCTGTCTGTCATCGTTGTTCACAGAGAATCGCCGGCCTTTTGGGTGTATGGGAATCGGTGACGTGAGAACTCGGGTTTACTCTGGCGTGCGGACTCGAGGGGACGCCGGACTCGCAGTTCAGTGAAGAGAACACGCGAAGCGCTCGGTGAGTCGATTCTCCGGCACGCACGGCCAACGATGCGTCGACGGAGGCGACGAACGACGCTTAGACGTCGTGCTCTTCGCTGATCTGCGGGACGCCCTGCGCCGTGATCGTCTCCCCGACGAGGTACGACGAGGCCGGACTCGCGAGGAACTGCGTGACGTCGGCGATCTCGTCGACGGTGCCGATCCGGCGGGCGACCTCCTCCCGGTCGATGTTGTCCGCGGAGACGCCCATCTGGCTCTCGACGCCCGGCGTGGCGACGAAGCCGGGCGCGATGCAGTTGACGCGGACGTCGTGTTCGGCCCACTCGTAGGAGAGCGTCGTCGTGAGGTTGATGACCGCCGCCTTGGCGGCGCCGTAGGGGCTCATCAGCGGCGAGCCGCGCTGACCCGCCACGCTGGCGAAGTTGACGACCGTGCCGCCGCCGTCCTTGAGGTGCTCCGCGGCGGCGTGGGTGCAGTGGTAGGTGCCGTGGAGGTTGATGTCGACGATGGTCTTCCAGCCGTTCTCCGAAATCTCGTCGAACTGGGCCATGAAGGAGGCGCCGGCGTTGTTGACCAGCACGTCCAGCCCGCCGAACCCCTCGACGGTGGCCTCGACCAGCGCCTCGACGGCCTCGCGGTCGGTCACGTCGCACTCGACGGCCAGCGCCTCGCCGGGCGCGTCTCCCTCGTTGATCTCCTCGGCGACGGGGTCGACGTTCTCCTGCTCTCGGGAACAGACGACGACGTCGACGCCGTCTTCGGCGAAGCGTTCCGCGATTCCCCGGCCGATGCCGCTCGAGGACCCGGTGACGATGGCGACGTCGCCGTCGACGCTGAACTGGTCGGTACTCATCCGCGAACACCCGTAAACCGCTGTGGCGTTTCCATTGTTAGATCCAGTCGCACATATGGAGCAATTGTTAATAAAGGTGGGTATCGCCACCGTATACCGTATCGTTAAGTGAGTGGCAATCGCTGGCACAGACACGCAGCCGACGGCGGGCCGGGCCCGGATCTACGCAGTGACGGCTCGGTACCGTCGATCCACGCTAAACCACGCCGAACCACGACGATCGACGACGATCGACAGCGATCGACAGCGATCGACGACACTACTCCACAGGACGACCCATGACAGACGATACGCCACAGCCCGATCCGTCGGACGACGCGCCCCGAACCACCCCCGAGTACGGGCCGAACCGCCAGCAGGAGGTCTACATGCGCGGGATGCTCGAGGACGAACTCCCCGAGTTCCCCGTCTCCTACGAGGACCTCGTCGAACGCGCCCGCGAGGAACTCGACGCGGAGGCCTTCGCCTACGTCGCCGGCGGCGCCGGCTCCGAGTCGACGGTCGAAGCGAACGACCGGGCCTTCGAGAAGTGGCAGATCGTGCCGCGGATGATGCGGGACGTCTCGAGCCGCGATCTCTCGGTCGAACTCTTCGGCAACGAGTACCCCGCGCCCGTCCTGCTCGCGCCGATCGGCGTGCAGGAGATCCTCCACGACGAGGCCGAACTCGCCGTCGCCCGCGCCGCGAGCGAGTTCGAGGTGCCGATGATCCTCAGTTCCGTCTCCTCGCACACGTTCGAGGACGTCGCGGACGAACTCGGCGACAGCCCCGGCTGGTTCCAGCTCTACTGGAGCGCCGACCGGGACGTCGCCGCGAGCTTCCTCCAGCGCGCCGAAGACGCGGGCTACGAGGCCGTCGTGGTCACCCTCGACACGCCGAAGATGGGGTGGCGCGAGCGCGACATCGAACTCGGTTACCTGCCGTTCCTCGAGACGCAGGGCCTGCAGAACTACTTCGCGGACCCCGCGTTCCGGGACCGACTCGAGGCCGATCCGGAGGACGACCCCGAGGCGGCGATCCTCTCGTGGAAGCAGTGCTTCGGCGACGCCTCGCTGACGTGGGACGACCTCGAGTGGCTCCGCGAGCAGACCGACCTGCCGATCCTCCTCAAGGGCGTGCTCCACCCGGACGACGCCCGCGAGGCGGTCGATCGGGGCGTCGACGGGCTGATCGTCTCGAACCACGGCGGCCGACAGGTCGACGGCGCGATTCCGGCCCTCGACGCGCTGCCCGACGTGGTCGACGCGGTCGACGACGCCACCGACGCCGACGCAGCGTTTCCCGTGCTCTTCGACAGCGGCATCCGCCGCGGGAGCGACGTCTTTCGGGCGGTCGCACTGGGTGCCGACGCGGTCCTGCTGGGCCGCCCCTACGCGCTGGGACTCGGTATCGGCGGCGAGGACGGCGTCCGCGCGGTCCTCGCGAACCTGCTGGCCGACGTCGACCTGACGGTGGGGCTCTCGGGGTGTGCGAGCGTCGACGAGGTCGATCGCTCGAAACTGCGGAGGGCAGAGCGATGAGCGAGCGAGATCGAGGAGCGGACGCCTCCGACGCCACCGAGTGGGAGGCCGTCTTCTGGGACATCGGCGGCGTCGTCCTCGAACTCGAGTCGGTGCAGGGCGCCCACGCGGCGTTCGTCGAAGGGCTGGTCGAGGAACAGGGCCTCGAGATGAGCGTCGAGGAGGCCATCGACGTCTGGCGGACGGCCGTCGGGGACTACTTCCGCGAGCGCGACGGCACGGCGTTCCGATCGGCCCGCGAGGGGTACGCGAAAGGCGTCGAGGCCATCGTCGGTGACGACCTCCCGCGCGAGCAGTGGGAACCCGAGTTCGAAGAGATCGTCAATTCGTCCGTCGAACCCGAGCCGGGCGCGCCCGAGACCATCGCGGCGCTCGCCGAGCGGGACCTCCACGTCGGCGTCATCAGCGACGTCGACGACGCGGCCGGCAAGGAGATGCTCGAGGCGTTCGGCGTCCGCGAGCACTTCGACTCGATCACCACCTCGGAGGAGGTCGGCCGGACCAAACCCGATCCCGCGATGTTCGAGACCGCCCTCGAGAAGGCCGGCGTCGCCCCCGAGCGCTCGCTGATGATCGGCGACCGGTACGACCACGACGTGAAGGGCGCCGACGAGATGGGGCTGCACGGCGTCGCCTTCGGCGCCGAGGACGGGCCGGCCGTCTCGTATCGGATCGAGTCGCTCGAGGAAGTGCTCGAGATCGTCGACGAGGAGTAGCGGTCGCGGGCCGGCGCCGGACTATTCTCGACGCAGCACCGCGAGCGCCGCGAGACCGCCCCCCGCGATGACGAGCCAGTACGTCGCGACGCGGTAGGTCAGGGTGATTGCGTAGGCTTCGGCGGAGCTGACGGCCACCAGTGCGACCAACAGACCGGTCAGCGCGGCCTCGACGCCGCCGAGGCCGCCCGGCGACGGGACGTAGCCCGCGAGCATGCTGGCCGAGACGGCAATAAAGAGGACCAGCGGGTCGATGGCGACGCCGAACGCGCGGCCCGCGAAGTACAGCGGCAGGACGTACAGCACCCAGCCGAGATAGGAGTAGCCGAGCACGCTGGCCAGCAGCCGCGGCTCGTCGGCGATCCGCCCGAACGCCGCGCGCAGGTCGAAAAGTCGTTCTCGCAGGCCCTCGAGCGTCACGACGGGGAGCCGCCGAACGATCGGCGCCACGAGGCGCTCGAGGGATCGCCCGAAGGCGATCTGGTACCGCCACCCGACCAGCGTGCCGACGAGCACGCAGAGGGCGACGACTGGAACTGCGCCGGCCAGCGGCTCGATCGAGTCGGGCAGATCGACCCGCCAGACGAGCAGGGCGAGGCTGGTCGTCGCCAGACTGAACGACGCGATCAGGTTCAGCAGATCCCCGGTGACGACGCTGGCGAGACTCTCCTCGTAGCTCGCACCCGTGTCCCGCGAGAGCACGTAGGCGATGAACGGCTCGCCGCCGGCCTGGCCCATCGGCGTCACGGCGTTGGCGAACATCGCCGTCACGTAGGTCACGTACAGCCGCGGAAACGGCGCCTCGACGTCGGCGATGCCGAGCACGAGCTGCCAGCCCCGGGTCCAGGCCGCGAAACAGCACACCGTCGAGCAGCAGGCGAGGACGAGCCACTCGAGGCGCGCGGTCGCGAGCGTCGCCCGGAGCTCCGCGAGGCCGGTTCCGGCGGCCAGCACCGCTAACAGGGTGACCGCGACGGCGAAGCCGGCGCCGATGCGAAGCAGTTGCGACCGCGAGGCGAGCCACAGTGTTCGATGGCGGTCGGCCATTACGATTCGATGCGGGCGCTCGGCGTCGGTTCTCGCTCGCTGGACGGCGAGCGGCCGATCGGCGGTCGTCGCTCGCCTCGGTCGGTCGCTAGTCCTCGCTTGCCTCGGTCGGTCGCAGATCGGTCGGTCGTCGCCCGGCGGTCGTGACGGCCGGCGCCGGCGGCGGCGCTTGCCCCACGTGGCATCCGGACGGCCGGGACTATCACTACTGTTGTCACGTCTTGTCCGGAGCGACGGGGCCGGTGCTCACGATTCTTTCGTTCTGGATGCCGGGTTCCTCGAGCGCCGAGACGCTCTCGCGGCGGGCGTCGTCTAACAGGACGCGGCCCCGACGACTCCGACTGCGGGGCCCGACTGACGCGACGACTCCCGAGGGACGGCCCCAACAGATCGCACGACAGCGGCGGGATCGAGCGGACTGGTAACTCTCATCACGGAAACAATGTAAAAAAGAGTTTCCAGCGAAACTATTTTCGTAAAGGGGAGACGCGTTAGTACCGTACACACATGCCGAGCACGCATCGCGATCCGACGGAGTTCACCGCATCACAACCCCTCAGCAACCCATGAGCGACGAGTACTACGACCGACTCGTCGACGAAGAGAACCTGGTCGACTACCTCGAGGAGCACCTCGGGGACGTCGACGACTACGCGATCGAGCGCCACCAGGAGGGGCACTCGAACGAGACGCTGTTCGTCACCTGGGGCGGCGAGAACCTGGTCATTCGCCGACCGCCGCCGGGCGAGACCGCCGACACGGCCCACGACGTCCTCCGGGAACACCGGGTGACGAAGGCGCTCGCCGACACCGACGTGCCCGTCCCCGAGACCAAGGTCGCCTGCGACGACCACGACGTCATCGGCAGCGACTTCTACGTGATGGAGCGCCTCGAGGGCGACGTGCTCCGGGAGGACGAACCGGAGCGGTTCGCCGATCCCGACCACCGCACGCGGATCGGCGAGGAACTCGTCGACACGCTGGCGAAGATCCACCGGCTGGACTACGAGGAACTCGGTCTCGGCGAGTTCGGGCGCCCCGCCGGCTACACCCAGCGACAGGTCGACCGCTGGGGGAAACAGCTGGCGTGGGCGTTCGAGGTCACCGAAGACGAACGCGAGGTGCCCGACCTCCACGAGGTCGGAGACTGGCTCGAGGAGAACACGCCCGAGGATCACCCCCACTCGCTGGTCCACGGCGACTACAAGCTGGACAACGTCATGTTCGCCCCCGGCACGCCGCCGGCGCTCAACGCCGTCTTCGACTGGGAGATGGCGACCCTGGGCGACCCGCGGGCCGATCTGGGCTGGATGCTCTCCTACTGGCGCGACGCGAAGGACCCCGACCCGGAACTACCGGAACTCGCGACTCGATTTATGGAGCGCGAGGGCTACCCCACCCGCGTCGAACTTGTCGAGCGGTGGGAGGAGCTGACCGGCCTCGAGTTCGAGCACGAGCGGTTCTACCGGACGCTGGCGGTCTACAAACTCGCCGGCCTCGGCGAGATGTTCTTCCGCCGGCACCTCGAGGGCAACGCGGACAACCCGCTGTACCCGAAGATGCGAGAGCGCGTGCCGGCGCTGGCCGCGCGCGCCAAGCGGATCATCGAAGGCGACGAGCCGCTGTAATCGGGCCTCGAACGGCGGGTTCGTGTTTTCGGCGCGGGGCGCTTCTCGAGCGCAACCCGTCCAGCGTTCGTCTGGGGCCGTGTGAATAGAGAACGGATTCGGCATACTAACTCCGTTTATTCCGGAAAGTATGCGTTGAGTCAGCCAATCAGTAGAACTGCGGATGGGACGACGCTTCGATCGACAAAAACGGTGCTTCGACTGACGAAGTGGGTGAAGCGAAGTGTCCTGCTATCGTGGCAACAGTGAGTCGCCACACCCTCCCCAGCCGATTTCTGCTCACGGGCGCTGCGGGACGGCAAAGCCGTCCCGGCAGTCGCGGCGCGTAGCGCCGCGCTCTGCCCGTTCGCATGGTTCGCGGAACCGGAGGTTCCGCGCTAACGCTCGTTCGCAGGCTCACTCGCTCATCCCTCGCACGGCTCCGTCGGCTGGCCTCGTTGTCACTCGCCCAGCCGCCAGCGCGCGCCACCGCAGGTCGGACGGTCGGGCCGAAGCGGGATGCTTGTCGACGATACTGAACAAATCGAACGTTTATCCGTGCGTGCGACGGACGGGCACAGCGTTATCCCGCTCGCTGTCGTACTTCCGGGGATGGCAGACGACAAAAAGGGCCGAAACAAGCAAGCCGACGACGAGGAGCGACGCCAGCGGGAACGAGAACTTCAGGAGGCGCGCGAGCGCAACGACGAAGCCGAACCGGAAGCCCCCGCGCTCGAGGACGAACTCGGCGACCTGAACGAGGAACTCGAGGACCACGAGTACCCGACGACGGCCGACGAACTCGTCGGCGCCCACGGCGACCACGAGGTCGACACGAGCGACGGATCGGAACCCCTCGAGGACGTGTTCGCGCCGGTCGACGACGAATCGTACGACTCCGCCGACGACGTTCGGGGTCGGATTCTGGAATTGATCGACGGCTGACGGGTGGGGCTGCCTCGAACGAGTCGACGTCGGACCGTAGTCACACCTCGCCGAAATAAACTCGAGCCACCGTTACCGTAGTTCACCGAAGCTCCGAATCGACGTACGCGCGGAACAACCGAAGACAACGCGCTTAACATTGCTAAGACGGTGTCGGTGGTATTAAGACGGTCCCGATAGACCACTCGACCATGTCACTGGACAGCATCGACCGCGTCGCCGTGCTGGGCGCGGGCAACATGGGGCACGGAATCACCGAAGTAACCGCGATGGCCGGCTACGATGTCACGATGCGTGACATCAAAGACGAGTTCGTCGAGGACGGCTACGACTCCATCGAGTGGAGCCTCCGGAAGCTCGAGGAGAAGGAGTTGATCGAGGAGTCAGCCGACGAGATCCTCTCGCGGATCGACACGACGACGGACTTGGAGGAGGCCGTCGCCGAGGCCGACCTCGTGATCGAGGCCGCGCCCGAGGATCTGGACCTCAAACACGACATCTTCTCGGACCTCGAGGAGTACACCAGCGGCGACACGCTGCTGGCGACGAACACCTCGAGCCTGCCGATCACGGACATCGCGGAGGCAGTCGACACGCCCGAGCGCGTGCTCGGCCTGCACTTCTTCAACCCGCCGGTCAAGATGGACCTCGTCGAGGTGATCTACGGGCAGGATACCAGCGACGAGGCCGCCGAAGCGGGCTACGAGTGGGTCGAGTCGATCGGCAAGACGCCGATCTACGTCCGCAAGGACGTCCGCGGCTTCGTCGTCAACACCATCGTCGGTCCGTTCGGCGGCGAACCCGCGTTCATGATCTCGGAGGGCGAGGCGACGATCCGCGAGGCCGACGCGACGATGGTCCACGAGCGCGGCTACCCGATGGGACCGTTCGAACTCGCCGACCTCACCGGCATCGACGTCGGTTACCACGTCCGCAAGGAGGGCGGCAGTCCGATCCCGCCGATCACGGAGGAGAAGGTCGAGGCCGATGAACTCGGGCAGAAGACGGGCAAGGGCTTCTACGACTACGAGGACGGCGACGGCGCCGACTACGAGCCAGAGGAGGCGGGCAACTTCGACTGGCTCCGCGTCGAGGCTCGCATGGTCAACCGCGCGGCATTCCTCGTCGGCGAGGACGTCGCCACCCCCGAGGAGGTCGACACGGGCGTCCAGCTCGGGCTCGGCTTCCCCGAGGGCATCTGCCGACGCGGCGACAAGATCGGCCTCGATACGGTTCTCGAGAAGCTCGAGACCCTCTACGAGGAGACCGGCTCGGACCGCTTCGAGCCCCACCCGTACCTCGAGGAGCTCGTCGCGGAGGGCAAGACCGGCGAGGACGCCGGCGAAGGCTTCTACAGCTACGACGACGACAGCCTCGGCCCCTACCACGACCTGAACTACGAACTCGAGGACGGCGTCCTGTCCGTCGAACTCGACCGCCCGTCCCGAATGAACGCGCTCTCCGAGGATCTGCTGGGGGAGATCGACGACCTGTTCTCGTCGGTCGACACCGACGAGGTCCGGTGTGCGACGATCGAGGGCGCGGGCGACCGCGCGTTCTGTGCCGGCGCGGACGTCTCCGGCTTCAGCGACGCCTCGCCGACCGACCTGATGGACGTCACGCCCGCCTTCGAGACGGTCAACGACTTCGAGCGCCCCGTCGTCGCGAAGATCGACGGCTTCTGTCTCGGCGGCGGCCTCGAGCTCGCGCTGGCCTGTGACCTGCGCGTCGCGACCGAGCGCTCGTCGTTCGGCGCCCCCGAGATCAACCTCGGCCTGATCCCCGGCGGCGGCGGCACGCAGCGCCTCCTCCGTACCCTCGGGGAGGCGCGCGCCAAGGAACTCGTCTTCCGCGGCGAGCACATCGACGCCGACCGCGCCGAGGAGTGGGGCCTGATCAACCGCTCGGTGGATCTCGACGAGTTCGACGACACCGTCGAGGAGTTCGTCTCCGACCTCGCCGGCGGTCCGCCGATCGGCCTCAAGATCGCCAAGAAGGTCATGAACGAGGGCGAGGACGCGAGCATGGAAGCCGCCCTCGCGATGGAGAGCCAGGGCTTCGGCCTCCTGACCAGCACCGACGACGTCATCGAGGGCACCGCCGCCTTCGCCGAGGACCGCGAACCCGAGTTCGAAGGCGAGTAACGGAATGCGGGACCCGGAGGATTCGGCCGACTCGTCCGATTCGGACCGCGCGGACGACGCTACCGGCTGGCCCGAGTGGCAGTCGTTCGTCGACAGCCACGGCTACCTGTCGTGGCTCGACGTCCGCGTCGAGTCCCTCGAGCCGGGTCGCGCGGTTCTCGCGATCGACCACGACGAGGAGTTCGAGAACCCGGTCGGCAACGACGGGTACGATCCGATTCACGGCGGCATCGTCGCCAGCCTGATCGATACCGCGAGCGCGTTCGCGCTCCGCGCGACGTTCGACGAGCCGACCGAGGCCGGCCTGACGACGACCGACCTCAACGTCTCGTATCTCCGTCCGGCGACGGGCGACCTCCGCGCCGAAGCGGAGGTCGTTCGAGCCGGCAACACGTCCGGCGTCACGCAGGTGTCGGTCATCGGCGCCGACGGCGAAGCGGCCGTCGGACGAACGACCTATCGCCTCTTCCGGCCGACCGGCGACGACGAACGCTGATCGCCGGCGGTCGACACTCGATAGAAGACTAGAAATCGGAACCGCGTGTGCGTGCTACTCTGTCTCCCTGTGTAGGTCCTCGTAGATCTGCGGGTCCGTCCGGAACTTGAGGACGTTGTGGACCGCCGAGTTCCTGATGTTATCGATGACGTCGCCGTGTTTCTTGTAACAGTCGTGGATCCACTTCGAGATGTCCTGGCGGTCCCGGAACATCATGACGGTCTTCCACTGGTACTCGCCGTCCGAGAGGAAGAAGAACAGGGTGTGTTTGTTCCCCTGGATGTACTCCATGGCGTCGCGCCACCCCTCGTCGAAGTGTTCGGTATTGAACCTGAACTCGAACAGCGCGAAGGTGTAGTACTCCTCGTTCGGGATGATCGCCTCGCGGAAGACGCCCTCGTCGCGCATCCGGCGGATCGACTCGCTGACGGTGACGTGGGAAACGTCGATGCCGTAGTCGGACTCGAGGACGCTCGTCAGCTCCCGGGAGGAGAGCTGCGGGTCGTTCGATAGCTCACAGAGGATCGCGATGTCGCGATCCTTGAAGTCCCAGTTCGGTGGTTCGCCGCCGTCAGTCATATACTCGGATTGTTTTCTCCTGCATCGTTATGTGTCCATTCATTCGAGGAAGTCGAGTAGCCGGTCGGCGTAGGCGTCGGGGCGGTCCTCGGGGACCCAGTGGTAGGCGTCCGAGAGCGGCGCGAGTTCGGCGTCGGCGAGGTCGTCCGCCAGCCGCTCGGCGTAGTCGTAGGGCTGCATGACGTCGTCTTCGCCCCACAGTAGCAGCGTCTCGGCGTCGATCGCGTCGTAGTCGATCTCGGTCGTGTGGTTGGTGTTCGTCGCGACCGCGTTTCGCACCAGCGACAGGTGGCCCTCGTCGGTCAGCCACGGCGCCTTCATTCCCTCGACGAATTCGGGGTCGGCATCGCCGTAGGCGCCGTCGACGAACGCCGAGTCGAGGCGGCCCTCGAGTTCCTCGCGCTCGAGGTCGGCCGTCGACGGCAGGCCGAGGTTCGAGACGAACTCGACGGGCCAGGAGTCGTAGCAGACGGCGTTCGAGAGGACCAACTGGTCGACGACGTCGGGGTTGTGCGCGGCGAAGCGCAGGGCGACCCCGCCGCCGATGTCGTGAGCGACGAGGACGATCCGGTCGATACCGAGGTCCTCGAGCAGTCCCTCGAGCATCGCCTCCTGGGCGCGGATCGAGCGGTCGAAGTCGTCCGACACGGCGGAGTTGCCGTAGCCGACCATGTCCGGGGCGATGGTCCGGCGCTCCTCGGCGACCGCCGGAACGACGTCGCGCCAGAGGAACGACCAGGTCGGGATGCCGTGGACGAAGACCACGGGCGGTTCGTCGCCCCCGTCCGCCGCGTCCGGGCCGTCCTCGTGGTAGGCGACCTCGAGGTCGTGGCCGTCGACGGTGACCGTCGTCGTCGCCTGGTCGTCGCTCCAGGACTCGTGGTCGGCCATCTAGGCACCCCCCGAGGCGGGCCTCGTGGTCGAAGGGGACTGACGAGGGGGACGCGCCCCGCCGGCTTCCGTCGCGCGTGCGGTCGATTCGACTCGTGATTCCGCCGTTCCGATCGGTGTGACTAACTCTCGCATTGGTAGCGCTAACGCGTCACAGTTCAGTTTCCAACATAAAGTCAGTTTGGGCGACGGCTACCGCTGTTAACCGGCGCGACGGGGCGGGGAAACGGAGCGCTATTCGTCCGTGGCCCCGGCCGAGAGCCCCTGTAGCGACTCTTCGCCGATCTCCTCGAGGACGTGGTCGTGAAACGCCTGCAGTGCGGCGCTCTCGTCTTCCGCGAGGACGACGTCGCTGGCCGAGAGGGTCGCGAGCCCGAACGCGCGCGGCGTCGGCGAGTCGAGGAGGTGACGTGCGACGGTTAGCTCGCCGCTCTCGAGGTCGCCGACGATCGCCTCGATCTCGTCGACGTTGAGTTTGTCCTCGAGGATCTCGCGGTAGGTCTCCTCGATGACGGCGAACTCCTCTAAGTCCTCCGCGAAGCCAAGCAGCATCTCGCTGGAGACTTGCTGTTCGCTGGCGGACTTCTCGTAGCCCTTGTACCGCTTGAGGATCATCAGCGAGCGGGTCGCGTTGATCCGGAAGTACCGCTGGAGGAGGTCGGTGCCGGCGAGCGCCGCGCGCAGGTCGTCGCGAACGTCGTCGGGAGCGAGGTCGTCGACGATACCCTCGATGTCGACCTTCCGGTTCAGGGGCATCGAGAGGACGAAGCCGTTGTCGGCGACGGCGACCTGGACGTTGGCGGTCGCCTCCTGGGCGCAGCGGTAGGCCAGCAGCCGCGAGAGGCCGTCGTTGAACTTCCGCCCGTACGTGGAGTGGACGTAGTAGTGGCGCTCGTACTCGTCGCGGTCCCGAACCACTTCGATCGCGAGGCGGTCGCGGGTGCTGACGCTCTCGGTTCCGGCGTACCGGAACTGGTACTCGAACAGCCGGGCGATCGCGCGCACGCTGTCGTCGTCCAGCGGAAACTCCCGCAGCCACGCGCGGACCTGCGGGGGGCCGCCCTCGTCGTAGCGCTCGAGGAGGGCGCCCTGAAAGTCGAGGATCTCTCGGCCGAGGTCGTAGGAGAGGGGCAGGCGCTCGGAGTACCACGATGGGACGGTCGGGCGCGCGCTCGTGCGATCGACGTAGACCTTCGAGCCCCGCCGGTAGCGGTACTCGAAGTGGTCGCCGCCCAGCACGAAGACGTCGCCCTTCTCGAGGGTGTCGAGGTAGCTCTCGTCTAACTGGCCGACCCACTCGTCGCCCGCGCGCGTCTTGACGTCGCAGGTGAACGAGTCCGGAATGGTTCCGATGTTGGTCATGTAGATGACCCGCGCCAGGCGGCCGCGCTTGCCGATCAGCCGTTCGCCGACGGGGTACGCCTCGTGGTGGTGTTCGCCCTCCGGCGGATCGTTCTCGTCGCGCCAGATCTTCGCGTAGACGTTGCGGTCCTCTAAGCCGGCGTACTCGGCGGTGAGATACCGCACGAGGGACTCCCACTCCGCGTCGCCGTAGTTTCGGTAGGGGTACGCGCGCCGGAGGATACCCGTCACCTCCGACTCGGGGCGGATCTCGGCGATGGCCATCCCGTAGACCTGCTGGGCGGCGACGTCCTGGGCGTTCTCGGGGATGGAGACGGAGTCGACGAACCCCTCTTCGGCCTTCTTGAGCATGACCGCACACTCGAGGAGTTCGTCCCGATCGAGGGCGATCACCCGACCCGTCACCGTCTGGCCGACGCGGTGGCCCGCGCGGCCGACGCGCTGGAGCAGCGCGGCGACGGATTTGGGAGACCCCACTTGCACCACGAGGTCGACGTGGGGCATGTCGATCCCCAGTTCGAGGCTCGTCGAGGACGTCACCACGTCGAGACCGCCCTCCTTGAGTCGCCGCTCGACGTCGTGGCGGACGTCCTTCGAGAGGCTGCCGTGGTGACAGCCCGAGTTCTTCTCGTCGTAGGCGTCGAACGTCTCACGGAGGTTGTGCAGGACCCGCTCGGCGCCCGACCGGGTGTTCGTGAAGACGAGCGTGTTCGTGTGGTCCTGGATGTGCTCGTGGAGCATCCGGTAGAACCGCTGCTGGACGATCTCGCGGGGCGTGTTGATCAGGTCGTCGGTCGGACACTCGAGTTCGATGTCGAACTCGCGGGCGAAGCGCGCGTCGACGATTTCGTAGTTTCGAGACGGTCCACCCGGCTCTTCTCGGCCGACCAGAAACTCCGCGACCCCCTCGAGCGGTTCGATCGTCGCCGAACAGCCGATTCGCGTGATCTCGTCCTCGACCATCGCCTCGAGTCGCTCGAGGCTCACTGAGAGGTGGGTTCCGCGCTTGCCAGCCGCCAGCGAGTGGATCTCGTCGACGATGACGTACTCGACGGTCCGCAGTTTCTCGCGGAACTTCGGCGAGTTCAACAAAATTGCGAGCGTCTCGGGTGTCGTGTTCAGAATGTGGGGCGTCTCCTCGAGCATCTTCTGACGGTCGCTCGAGGAGGTGTCGCCGTGGCGGATGGCGTGGCGGATCTCGCCCATCTCCGCCCCGTCGTCCCGTTCGTCGACGATTCTTTCGATTCCCTCGAGGGGGACCTCGAGATTCCGGTGGATGTCGTTGGCCAGCGATTTGAGCGGCGAGACGTAGAGGCAGTAGACGGAGTTCTCGAGGCCGTCGGCGCGCTCCCGATCTTTCTGGTACAGATAGTTGATGATCGACGTGAACGACGCGAGCGTTTTGCCGCTCCCGGTCGGCGCACAGATCAGCGTGTTCGTCCCCTCGTGGATCTTCGGGATCGCGCCCCGCTGGGGCGGCGTGAAGAAGCCCTCGTTCTCGGGAACGTACTCGCCGAACGCCTCGAGCCACCACTCCTGGACCGCCGGCTCGAGGAGGTCGAAGACGTCGCGATCCTCGATCGACGTCGCGTCCGGATCGAAGGGGAGGGCGTCGTCGGCGACCGGCAACTCGAGGCGGTCGTTCCCGCTCATTGTCGTCGTCTCCGGGGCGGGTATGTAAGAGGGTTTGGTCAGCGGAGCGAAAGTGAACGCCGGCACCGAGTGGCCCAGCGCCGTCAGATGACGGCGGCAGCGATCGTCACTGCGACGAATGCGTGCCAGCCGATGGCCGCCGTTCTGACGCGCGTCGACTTCGTCGGGATCGGCGGGTGGCGAAACATCGCGTCGTAGACGAACAGCGTGACGATCAGGGCGCCGCCGGCCAGCCCTGCCGGGAACGCGATCGACGTGGCGAGTCCGAGCGCCGCCCCGAGGCCGAGGCTCCCGACGATGGCGAACAGGAGTTTGTCGTAGTAGTCGAGGTGTGGCACTGGCGTTCTAGTTGGAGAGACGCGGTCCGTCCGCGAAAATTCCCGCCCGATTACGTTTCGGTGGGAATCGGTCCGACCACTTACGGGGCCGGAGTTCGACGACGACACCGCCAACCACGCCATCGTCAGAACTCGGTGACGACTTCGATCCCCCGCGTCTCGTAGTCGGTCATCGCCGCGAGCCGGTCCGAAACGTCCTCGAGTCCGACGCGCCGCGTGACGAGTTTCTCGGGCTCGAGTCGGCTGCCCTCGATCATCCCGAGGAGTTCGTCGTACCGCGAGGGCGGCATGCCCCGCGAGCCGACGACGGTGACGTCCCAGCGGGTCAGTTCGTCGATCGGAAGGGGGACCTCCCCCCGTTCGGCGGCGGTCGTCAGCCCGATCTGGACGTGCGTCCCGCGGATGCGCAGGCAGTCGAGACTGTTACGACAGGTCTCGGCGCGCCCGAGCGCGTCGACGGAGACGTGGGCCCCCTTCTCGGTGAGTCGCTCGATTTCGCTCGGAACGTCGTCGCCGTCCGCGAGTTTCGCGGCGTTCACCGTCGCTTCGGCGCCCAGATCGGCTGCCATCTCGAGCGGCGCTTCCCGGACGTCGACGGCGATCGCGCGGCCGCCGAGAGCGGTCGCGATCTGGACCGCAGCGAGCCCGAGGCCCCCGCAGCCGTGGACGGCCACCCAGTCGCCCGCCTCGAGGTCGGCCCGGTGCGCGAGCGCGTGGAACGCCGTGACGTACCGACACCCCAGCGCGGCGACCGCTTCCGGGGAGACCCCGTCGGGCAGCGTCGCCGCGTTGAAATCGGCGTGGGGCACGTGGACCCGTTCGGCGAACGCGCCGGGGACGTCGGACTCGAATCCGAGCGCGTAGCCGTCCTCGCAGACGTTCCCGTGGCCGTTTCGACACTGGTAGCACGACCCCTCGCCCAGGTTGAACGGGACGGCGACGCGGTCGCCCGCTTCGACCGTCTCGACCCGTTCGCCCACCCGCGCGACGCGGCCTGCGGGCTCGTGACCCAGGATCTGGCCGAGGGGAACCCGATCGTCGGCCCACTCGCCGTGGCCCCGCCAGGCGTGCCAGTCGCTCCGGCAGATCCCGCAGGCCTCGACGTCGACGACGACGCCGTGGGGCGCGAGTTCCGGGTCGACGACCGACTCGATCGACAGCGGTTCCCCGTAGCCCTCGAGTACTGCAGCGCGCATACCGTCGTCATCGCGCGCCGACGTGGTAACGGCTCCGGCTCCCGTGAGCGAGTCCCACCGCAGCGCCTCGAGTCGGTCGCGAGAAGCTAGCCTTATCGGAGCGGCCGTACGAGCGGTACGTATGCGCGTCACCTTCCTCGGAAGCGGCAGTGCGATGCCGACCGGCGAGCGGTTCCAGACGGGAATTCTCGTCCAGGACGACGGTCGGACGGTGCTGATCGACTGCGGGTCCGGCGTCCTCCACCGGTTGCAGCAGTCCGGCGTCGGCTACGAGAACGTCTCGACGGTCCTTCTCACGCACCACCACCTCGACCACGTCGCCGACCTGCTCCCGCTGATAAAGGCCCGCTGGCTCGCCGGCGAGGAGCACCTCGAGGTCGTCGGCCCGCAGGGAACGAAGTCCCTGCTCGACGAACTGCTCGAGGTCCACGAGTACATGCAGGGGAAAATCGATCTGCAGGTGCGCGAGGTCGTCCCCGGCGAGTTCTCGGTCGCGGGGTTCGACGTCACCGCGTACGAGACCCGTCACTCGCTGCCGTGTCTCGCGTATCGCTTCGGCGACCTGTTCACGTTCAGCGGCGACAGCGAGGCCTTCGCCGGCCTGGCGAACTTCGCCGAGGGATCGGCGGTGGTGGCCCACGACTGTTCCTTCCCCGACGACGTCGACGTCTCGAACCATCCGACGCCCGACGCGCTCGGTCGGGAACTGGCCGGGCGGGAGATCGGTCGGATCTACCTGACCCACCTCTATCCGCACACCGACGGCCGCCACGAGGAGATGCTCGAGTCAATCGGGGCCCACTACGACGGCGACGTTCGATTCGCCGAGGACCTGAAGACGGTCTCGATCGAGTGAGGTGGGGTACCGGTCGACGCCGATCACCGTCTGTGACGGAAGCCGGCGACTTCTCGCGGAAGTAGTCACGCGATGCGAAAGCGACCCGATCGAGCGGTCGCTCCATCGCAGTCGAACCCTGCCCTCTCTTGCGAATGTCGCGCATACTGATGTCCGTATCCGAACAGGTATATGCCCCGAGTTTGTAGGATCGTAACAACAGAATGGTCTTCAGGACGGAATCGACGAATTTCGGAGGCATAATCGGATGAGCGTGCCGGATCGGCTCGCGGACGCGGTGACGGGCCACTCCCGGATCGTCATCGTCGTCTTGCTGGTATTCACGGCGCTGGTCGGCGCCGGGATGCCGATGGTCGACGACGACTCCTCGCTCGACCAGTTCGAGAGCGAATCCGAGGAGGCGAAGGCTCTCGAGCGAATTCAGGGCAACTCCGAGGGCGGCATCGAACCCTACTTCGCGACCGAGGGCGACGAGAACACCACCAGCGTACAGGTGATCGTCCGCGGCGACAACGTGCTCACCAAGGAGTCGCTGATCGCCTCCCTCGAGTTCCAGCAGGAACTTCGAGACGACGAGTCGATCAATTCGACGCTGGTCGAGAATCAGTCGATCTTCGGCATCGAGAACCTCGTCGCGAACGCGGCGATCATGAACCAGCAGATGGCTGACGGCCAAGCGCAAGGTGCCAATAGTCAGCAGCCACAGGATGGCCAGCAGGCACAGGACGGTCAGCAGACGCAGCAAACGCAGGACGGCCAGCAGACCCAAGCGGGCCAACAGGCGCCCGGAGCGGGCGGCGGTGACCAGCCGACGCTCGAGGAACAGATCGCCGCCCTCGAGGACCTCGACGACGAGGAGTACGAGCAGGTCCTCGAGCAGACGCTCTCGGAGACCGACGGCGGGCAGAACCCCGCGCTCGCGCTGATGCCCAGTTCCTACGATCCGGGGAGCACCGAGGCCGAGACGCGGATGACCGCGGTGACCCAGTCCACCACCAGCGACGCCACGGGCGGGATGGGCGGTGGGGCCGTTAGCGAGCAGATCGTCGAGAGTCAACTCGAGATCCGCGACCTCGCGAACGCGCAGGACGAGGACTACATCGTCTTCGGCGGCGGTATCATCACCGACGAGATCGACCGTTCGATGGGCGACAGTCTCGCCATCGTCGGCCCGCTCGCGCTGGTGTTCGTCGTTATCGCCCTGCTGGTCGCCTACCGCGACCTGCTGGACATCGTGCTGGGCGTCGTCGGCATCGCCGCGGTGCTCATTTGGACGTTCGGCTTCATGGGCTGGGCGGGCATCGCGTTCAACCAGATGTTCGTCGCGGTGCCCGTCCTCTTGATCGGGCTCTCGATCGACTACGCGATCCACGTCTTCATGCGTCACCGTGAACAGCGTGAGGAGGACGGCAAAACCAGTACCGTCCGCGGCTCGATGAGTATCGCGCTGGCCGGCGTCGGCGCCGCGCTCGTCTGGGTGACGGCGACGACCGTCATCGGCTTCCTCTCGAACCTCGTCAGTCCGATCGGCCCGATCCGCGAGTTCGGGATCGTCAGCTCCGTCGGGATCGTCGCCGCGCTGATCGTCTTCGGCGCCCTGATCCCCGCGCTGAAGGTCGAGATCGACGAGTTCCTCGAGGGGCGCGGCCTCGATCGCCGCAAACGCGCGTTCGGGACCGGGGGCGGTCGCTTCAGTCAGATCCTGACGGTCGGCTCGACGGCCGCCCGAAAGGCGCCGATGGTCGTCCTCGTCCTCGTCCTCCTGCTCTCGGCGGGTGGCGCCTACGGCGCGACGCAGGTCGACACCAGCTTCCAGGAGGAGGACTTCCTCGCGGAGAGTCCGCCGGCCTGGACCGAGAAGCTGCCGGGCGGAATGAGCCCCGGCGAGTACCACGCGAAGGACGATCTGGAGTTCGTCAACCAACACTTCCAGCGCCAGGACAGTCAGGCGCAGATCCTCGTCGAGAGCGACGGGGGCGGCGTCGACGACCCCGACCTACTTGCGGAGATCAACGAGACGCGCAACGACGCCGCGGCGAGCGACGTCGCCTACGAGATGGCGAACGGCGACGCCGACGTCCAGGACCCGCTGTCGACGATGGAATCGGTCGCCGCGCAGAACGAGAGCTTCAACGAGTCGTTCAGAGCGGTCGACACCGACGGCGACGGCGTCCCCGACGAGAACGTGACGGCGCTGTACGATCAGCTGTTCGAACTCGACGGGGAGGCCGCCAGCCAGGTCCTCCATCGGACCGACGGCGGCGAGTACGACGCGGCCCGAATGGTGGTCGGCATTCAGGGCGGCGCCACCGCCAGCGAGACGACCGAGGAGATGCGGACGCTCGCCGAGAACATCGAGGACGGCGGCGACGGTCGCTGGAGCGCCATCGCCACCGGCAGTCCGATCGTCAACCACATCGTCGAACAGGACCTGCTGAACACCGTCCTCGAGAGCCTGCTGATCACGCTCGTGGCCGTGTTCGTCTTCCTCTCGGGCGCGTACTACCTGACCGGCGACACCGCCACGCTGGGTGCCGTCACCCTGTTGCCCGTCGCGTTCACCGTCAGCTGGATCCTCGGCACGATGTATCTCATCGGGATGCCGTTCAACGTGCTCACGGGGATGATCACGAGCCTCACCATCGGGCTCGGCGTGGCCTACAGCATCCACGTCAGCGATCGCTACACGCTCGAACTCGAGCGTCAGGGCAACGTCTGGTCGGCGCTACAGACGACCGTCACCGGGACCGGCGGCGCCCTGCTGGGCAGCGCGGCGACGACCGTCGGCGGCTTCGGGACGCTCGCCTTCGCGATCCTCCCCGCGCTTCGGCAGTTCGGCATCATCACCGGGCTGACGATCACCTACGCGTTCCTCGCCAGCGTCATCGTCCTGCCGTCGCTGCTGGTGCTGTGGACCCGCTACTTCGGCCCGGACGTCTCGTTCGACGTCCCGAGTGCACGGGCCGGTGCGGCCACCGCGAGCGACGGCGGGACCGAGACCGACGACGCGTCCCGCGGAGGTGGCGACGAGTGACCGAGAGCGAGGGCGAGGCCGTCGAGGCCTTCGAACGGCTGGGGCTGACCAGCTACGAGGCGAAGGTGTTCATCGCGCTCCACCGGCTGGGCGCGGGAACGGCCAGAGACGTCGCCGACGTCACCGACGTCCCGCGCTCGCAGGTCTACAGCGTCGCCGAGAGCCTCGAGGAGCGCGGCCTCGTCGAGACCCAGCAGTCGAATCCGATCCGATACCGGCCGGTGAGCCTCGAGGAGGGCCAGCGAATACTCGAGGAGCGGTTCGAACGCGAACGCGAGCGGGCGTTCGACTACGTGGACGCGGTCAAACAGGAGGCGACGACCGAAGAAACGCAGGAAGACATCTGGACCGTCCGGAGCCGCGACCGCGTCGACGATCGGGTCGTCGATCTCCTCTCGCAAGCGACCGACAAGATCGTCATCGGAGCGCGGCTTCCGGAACTGCTCACGGAGTCGATCGAACGGACGCTCGAGGAACGGGCCGCGGCCGGCGTCTCCGTGCTCGCGATCAGCCGGGACGACGGGATCCGGGAGCGACTCGGCGCCATCGACGGCGCCACCGTCGAGACGCCGCCGCCCTACCGCGAGGGCGACCAGCGATCGGGACGGATCGTCATCGTCGACGACGACGGGATCTTGCTGAGCGTCCTCGACGACGACGGCAGCGAGACGGCGATCTGGAGTTCGGGATCGCTGTTCGCGTCCGTGCTGATCGAACTGATCGAGGCCAGCGACGAACTGCAGCCCGGGTCGGAGTGACGCGGTTTCGGTCGGGGTGACGAGATCTCGGTCGGAGTGACGGGGTCCCGATTAGGGTGACCAGGCCTCGACCGGTCCCGTCGTCCCGCCCCCCGTCACTCGAGTCGATACCGCAACAGGGCGGCGATTCCGCCGAGGTTCGAGAGCTGCTGGCCCGGCGGGAACTCGCTCGAGAAGACCGTCACGTCGCCGCCCTTCTGCTCGGTCGTGCGGACGATGTCGTCGACGCTGATGGCCCACTCGCCGTCGGGGCCGCGTTCCTTCTGTAATCGGTCGTCGAGGACGAGCAGGCGTTCGATCGCGCCGAACTCGGCGGCCTGCTGGACCTGCTCGGGGCCGTAGGCCGCTTTCGCGCCCTCGGCCATCCGGCGGGTGAGTTCGTCGATGTACTCGGCTTCGCTCTCGATGCGGGTCTCCTGCTGGACGTCGGCGACGGCGCCGCGCTTGAGCACCTCGTGGACGCCGCGGTCGCCGACGCTGGCCGTGTCGACCATCGTGATCGTCTCGGTGAGTTCGGGTTCGTTCTGCTCGATGTACTTGTAGGCGTCCTGCTTCGTGAAGCCGGGTCCGGCGAGAATGATCGCGTCCGCGTCCTGGCGTTTCAGGACCGTCGCGAGTTCGTCGAACAGCTCCGAGCGTCCGCGGGCGTACTCGCCCTTTCCGGTCGTGCCGGTGATCGTCGCCCGCTCCTCGGTGCCGTACTGGGCGACCGAGTGGACGTGGGCCTGCCCCTCCTCGACGGTCGCGATGGCGACGTCCGGGTTCTCGGTGGCCTCCTCGGCCTCCTCGAGGCGGGCCTCCTGATCCGGCTTGAACCACTTCTCGATCGAGAGTTCGTCGCGCTCCTCGACGTTCAGCGTGTGGTGAAAGCCCAGTTGATCCTCGCGCGAGCAGGCGACGATCTCGCCGCCGACCCGTAGCCGATTGGCGAACTTGTGGAACTCGACGTCCTCGACGGCGATGGCGACCCACATGTGCTCTCGCTCGCCGCCCGTATCCCGCATCTGGTCGTCGTTGCGCTGGATCCGCCGGGTCGTGTCTCCCGCGACCCGATCGCCGGGCTCGAGGACGTACTGCAAATGCCAGAGGTCGTCGACGCTCTCGGGGACGACGGTCACCCGTTCGCGCCCGCCCTCGACCTGTTCCCGGTCTTTGATCTGCATGGGCGTGGCTTTGCGGGGTGGCGGTAAGTGGGCTGCGATCCCGGTGACGGTCGCTCGCGGTCGCTCAGTAGACGACGTGCAAGAGGACGTAGACGACGATCCCAAGCGAGAACGAGATCAGCCAGAGGCTCGCCGCGACCCGGCCAACGCGGGCGTGGGCGGTCCGGCGGAGTTCGGAAACGGGGTAGGCGCCCGCGAGCAGCAGCGCGTAGTAGACCAGCGGCACGCAGACGATCGCGAGGAAGATGTGCACCGCGAGGATCGGCAGGTAGACGAACTGCCTGATCGCGTCGGGACCGGGGAACGGCTGGGGGCCGCCCATGGCGACCAGCCGGTAGAGGTAGAACGTCAGGAAGGCCGCGAACAGGACGAACGAGGCGACCATCGCGGCCCGATGCCTGTCGACGTCGCCGCGGCGGATCGCCCGCCAGCCGACCGTGATCGTTCCGATCGCCGTCGCGCTGATGAGGGCGTTGAGGAGGGGAATCGCGTCGAGAATCCATTCGGGCGCGGCCGGTACCGTCGACTGCGGAATGCGGCCGCCCGCAGCCGCGAAGACGATCGCGAGCGACACGACGCTCAGAACGGCGGTGAGGAGGGTGACGCGCTCTCGAGGGACGTGCTCCATAGTTCGCAGTTCGGCCCCGGCAGGAAAGTGGTTACTGTCCTGGTCGATTGCGCATCGCATCAACGATACTAATGGAGCCATCGCTCGAAGACTTGAATATCGACGGATCCGAACAGTGCTGTTGCTGTTTGATGCGCTTTCATTTAGAAATTATTAAATATCATAGCAGCCACATATTTCATATGGGAGTACAGCGTACTGTCCCTGTTGCACTCAACGTGGACAGCGACGACGCTGCACTCCTCGAAGACACTGTAGATACGTTCCTCTGGTCAGCGCAATACGTTGTGGACTACGCTTTCAAAGGCGAATACGTCACTACCAGCAAAACCACACTGGACAACGAAACCTACAACAACGTGCGCGAGAAGACAGACGGTTTCAATGGCGGTCTCGTCCAAGCCGCTCGGAACAAGGCTGCTGAAGCCTGCAAGAGCGTTGTTGCTCGCTGGAAGAACGGGAAGCAAGCGTCGAAACCACACTTCACCAGTCCACATGTCGTCTATGACAAACGCACCGCCACCTTCCACGAGGACTACGTGAGCCTTGCCACGACCGAAGGCCGCGTCGAAGCTGATTACGTGCTACCCGACGAGAACAGCGACACGCCGCACTCCGAATACCTGTTTTCGGACGAATACGAAACCACGGGTGCGGAACTGCACTCTCGAGACGGTAACTGGGTGCTTCACGTCAACTGCAAGACGGACGTGGAGTCCGACACGTCGGAACAGGCAACCACCGAGAACGGAACGGTTCTCGGGATTGACCTCGGCGTGAATAACCTTGCCGTCACCTCAACGGGCACGTTCTGGACGGGTGACGAGTTCGACCATTGGCGACGAGAGTACGAAAAACGACGTGGCTCGCTACAACAGTGTGGGACACGCTGGGCGCACGAAAACAGCCAATCTGTTGGACAGAAAGAGGAAGGTCGGTTCAAGTTGATGTTACACCACATCAGCAACGAACTCGTCGCTGAAGCCCGTGAGAACGGGTGTTCGGTTATCGCGTTCGAGGACTTAACCGATATTCGAGAACGCACTGGCGCATCGTGGGGACATAAGTGGGCGTTCGACCGTCTCTACGAGTACGTCGAGTACAAGGCAGAGGAATATGGAATCGCGGTCGAACAAGTCGACCCTGAGAACACGTCGCGGCGTTGCTCACACTGTGGGTTCACACACCCTGACAATCGAGACAGCGAGGACTTCGAATGTCGGAAGTGTGGGTATGTGAATCACGCGGATTACAACGCCGCAAAGAACATCGGTTTGCGGTATCTCCGTCGCAACCAAACTGGGGGCGACGGAGGCGCACTCTTGGGCGTGCGCTTGAACAGCGGGACGGTGAACGTGAACGGAGGCTATTCTCCTGCCACTAATAGTGGCCAGAACGGGAGTCCACGCTGAATCCCACCGCTAAAGCGGAGGGAAGCTCAAGCGTGGGTGATGTCTACGAAGGAAAATTACCTGCATCGTTTCGCTCAACGGTAAAACCGCCTCACGTTTGGTGGAGATCGCCCACCCATGCGATGCGTGGGACCGGATTCGAACCGGCGGACCCCTACGGGACAGCGCCCTCAACGCTGCGCCGTTGGCCTGGCTTGGCTACCCACGCTCGCGGTGTCTTTGTCTTACTGCACTCCTTCGTAGCCAACGGCATTACAAAACACTTTCTTTTCGGTCGGGTCCTGCGGCGGGGTCACAGGGGACTGACCGGATTCGAGGCGGTGATTTGAAATGCTCGAGTTGCCAAAAGGTACCATGGCTAAGTATTCGACGGGTTCGTCGTCCGGCGGCGGCGGGACGAACTGCGAACTCTGCGGTGCCGAGAGCAACTCGCTTCGACTCGCCACCGTCGCCGGCGCCGAACTCGAGGTCTGTCCGGACTGCGCGCCCCACGACGACACGCAGAAGCGCTCGCGGTCCCGGGGTGGGTCGGGTTCCGGCTCCGGCGGCGGAGGTGGAGGCGGCTCGAGCGACGAACCGAGTCGCAAACAGAAGGCGGCCCAGAACGTCGCCAAGGCTAATCCCGTCTGGGACGGCGACTCCGAACACTGGGAGAAAGAGGGGACGAACTACGACGACGATCCGCTCCCGTACCTCGTCTCGAGTTACGGGGAGAAACTGGAAGCGGCCCGTCAGGAGGCCGGCCTCCAGCGCTCGGAACTCGCCGAGGAACTCGGTGCGCGCGAGAAGGACCTCCTCGCGGTCGAACAGGGTCGGGCGACGCAGGCCGGCGTCGGCGGCGGGCTGATCACGGCCCTCGAGGAGCGACTCGACGTGACGCTGTCGGAGTGACGACGCCGAGCGCCCGCGGTCGACAGCGGCGCCCGCTGGCGATGCGCGGCAAGCAGACTTTTCATGGCGGACGATAGAGTGAGTCCAATGACCGGACAACGGGCGGCGGCGGAGCCGTACACCACGCGGTTCGAAACCGAGGTGACGTCCATCGACGGCTGCAGGGTCTGGCTCGAGACCAGCTACTTCTACGGGGAGAGCGGCGGGCAGCCGGCCGACCGGGGAACGATCGGCGGCGTCGAGGTCGCGGACGTCCGGTACGTCGACGGCGAGCACGTCCACGTCCTCGCCGCGGAGCCGTCGTTCCGGGTCGGCCAGCGCGTGCTCTGCTCGATCGACTGGTCGTTCCGCATGTACTGTATGCGGGCCCACACCGCCAGTCACGTCCTCTACGGCGCCGGAAGGCGGCTCCTCGAGGACCTGGGCTACGGCGGCTTCGACATCAGCGAGGAGAAGGTCCGCGTGGACCTCGAGACGAGCACGGAGATCGACGACGAGACGCTGCTGGAACTGGACACGCTGGTCAATCGGGTAGTCTGGGAGTCCCGGCCGGTGACGTGGGAGGACGTCCCGGTCGCGGACGCACGCGAGCGCGACGACGTCGCGTTCAACGAGGCGACCGAGGAGGGCGCCTTCCGAAAGGGTCGGGTCCGCCTCGTCACGATCGGGAGCGACGACGCCAATGGTAACGCGAACGGGCTCGTTCGCCGGGACGGCGGCGCCCGAGACCGGTGGGACGTCGCGGCCTGCGGCGGCACGCACGTCCGCAACACGCGGGAGGTCGGCCCGGTGACCGTCCTCGGGCGCTCGAACCCCGGCGAGGGACTGACGCGCGTCGAACTCGCCGTCGGGCCGCGCGCGATCGACCGCCGCGAGGCGGAGAAACGCGTCGCGCTCGCGTCCCGTCGGACGCTCGGGGCGCCGCTCGAGGAGGTCGAGGGCGAACTCGATCGACTGACCGCCGAGCGCGAGGAACTCACCGACGAGGTGCGATCGCTTCGACGGGAACTCGCCGAGACGCGACTCGAGGGCGCGGCGCCGTTCGAGCGAGACGGGTTCGAGTGGGTCGCGACGACCCTCGAGGACGTCGACGCGAACGAGGCCGGTGACGTCGCGAGCGACGCCGCGGGGGAGCTCGCTGACGTCGTCGTGCTCGCGGGCGATGCGAACTCGCCGTACGCGGTCGTGGCGACGGACGGCGCCGTCTCGGCCGAAGACGTGGTCGCCGAGTTGACCGACGAGTTCGGCGGCGGTGGCGGCGGGTCGGCGACGCTGGCGCAGGCCGGCGGCTTCGACGCGACGCCGGCGGAGATCCTCGCGGTACTGGACGACTGACGACGCTCGGGACGGTACCGTCGCCGGGACCGCCTCGACGGCCCGCTCCCATCAGTCGCAGTCCCGTGTTATTACTGCTCCGCCGGTGACCGTTCGGTATGGGAGTCGATTACTCACGGCTGCACGACCCGAACGCCGAGTACACGATGCGTGAGCTCTCGGCGGAGACGATGGGCGTCAGGCGCGAGCGCGGCGGCGGTCGAGACGTCGAGATCACGGACGTACAGACGACGATGGTCGACGGCAACTTCCCGTGGACACTGGTACGGATCTACACCGACGCCGGGATCGTCGGCACCGGCGAGGCCTACTGGGGCGCCGGCGCGCCGGAACTCATCGAGCGGATGGAACCCTTCCTGCGGGGCGAGAACCCGCTGGACATCGACCGGCTCACCGAGCATCTCGTCCAGAAGATGTCCGGCGAGGGCTCGCTCGGCGGCGTAACGGTGACCGCGATTTCGGGCATCGAAGTCGCCCTCCACGATCTGGCGGGCAAGATCCTCGAGCTCCCAGCGTATCAACTGATGGGCGGGAAGTACCGCGACGAGGTGCGGGTCTACTGCGACTGTCACACCGAGGAGGAGGCCGATCCGATCGCCTGCGCCGACGAGGCCGAACGCGTCGTCGAAGAGCTCGGCTACGACGCGCTCAAGTTCGACCTCGACGTCCCGTCGGGTCACGAGAAGGACCGGGCGAACCGCCACCTCCGCGAGCCCGAGATCGATCACAAGGTGAGTATCGTCGAGGCGGTCACCGAGGCCGTCGGTTCGCGAGCAGACGTCGCCTTCGACTGTCACTGGACGTTCTCCGGCGGCAGCGCGAAGCGACTCGCGAGCGCCCTCGAGCCGTACGACGTCTGGTGGCTCGAGGATCCGGTGCCGCCCGAAAATCACGACGTCCAGCGGGAGGTGACCCAGTCGTCGACCACGCCGATCGCGGCCGGTGAGAACGTCTACCGCAAGCACGGCCATCGCCGACTGCTGGAGGACCAGGCGGTCGACATCATCGCCCCCGACATGCCGAAGGTCGGCGGGATGCGCGAGACGGCGAAGATTGCGGACAAAGCCGACATGTACTACGTGCCGGTCGCGATGCACAACGTCTCCTCGCCGGTCGCGACGGTGGCCAGCGCTCACGTCGGCGCCGCCATTCCGAACTCGCTGGCCGTCGAGTACCACTCCTACGAACTCGGCTGGTGGGAGGATCTCGTCGAGGAGGACGTCATCGAGGACGGCTACATCGAGGTCCCCGAAGAGCCCGGGCTCGGCGTCACGCTCGATCTGGACGCCGTCGAAGAGCACATGGTCGACGGCGAGGAGTTGTTCGACGAAGCGTAGCTTCGTCGAGCCAGCAAATCTTCGATTTGCGCTGTTTGACGAGGCGTAAGCCGAAGTCAAGCTCGGTGAGGTCTGCTCAGCGGTGTTCGACGAAGCGTAGGCGGGAGCGGCGGCGATCAGCCCTCCATGCCGCCGAAGGAGAGCCCGCTCTCGACGTAGTTCTGCGCGGCGAAGTAGATGATCGCGACCGGGAGCGCGAACAGGATCGCGAAGGCCGCGAACTCGGTCCACGGCGTCTCGTAGTCGTCGACCAGCGCGTACAGTTCGACCGAGAGCGTGTAGTTCTCCGGCTGCAGGAGCGTCTGTGCGATGATGAACTCGTTCCAGCCGGCCAGGAACGTGAAGATGAGCACGACGGCGATGCCCGGCTTCGACAGCGGGAGGATCACCTCGCGGATGACCTGCCACTGGCTCGCGCCGTCGACGATCGCCGCCTCCTCGTAGGAGACGGGGATGTTGTCCATGAACGTCTTCAGCAGCCAGGTGTTGAACGGAATCGCTCCCGCGGCGTAGAACAGGCCGAGCACGAGCAGGTTGTTGCTCAGTCCGAGGTTGACGAACAGGGCGTACAGCGCGACTAGGGTCGCGATCGAGAGCCCCGCGCCGACTTGGGTGAAGAGCACGTAGCCGTAGAGGACCTTCTCCCGGCCCGCGAACTGTCGCCTCGAGAGCGCGTACGCGCCGGGAATGACGACCGACAGCGAGACGCTGACGGTGACGAAGACGACGATCAGGCTGTTGAACAGCGCGCCCGGCTTGCCGACCTCGCCGTTCTCGAAGACGAAGTTCGATTCGAACAGCACCCATCGGTAGGCGTCGAGGTTGTACGTCGAGGGATCCGCGAACAGGCCCTCGGAACTCAGCAGGCCCGCGCCCTGCGAGAACGAGGCCGTGACGATCCAGTACACCGGGAACATCAACAGCACGACGAGCAACGCGGCGCCGCCGCTTCCGGCGACCGTCTTGCCGACGTCGCGGATCGTTCGTCGCCCGGTGCGCACCTGTTCGACCGTCTTTCTGATCGCGTCGATCATTCGTTGCTCACCCCGTCAGCGAGATCGCCTTTCTTCACCGCGAGCCACATGAACGCGCCGACGAACGCCAGCGCCGTGACCATGATTGCCGACGAGAGCCCGTACTGGTTGAGTTCGATCGCCTCGCGGAACCCGTAGACGAGGATGAGTTCGTTGTCCCGCGCGGGGCCGCCGCGGTTGAACACCCACGGGACCAGGAACTGCTGGAACGAGGCCGCCGCGGTGAGGATCGAGGCGAACATCACCGGGCGCTTGATCGCCGGCAGCGTGACGTGTCTGAACCGCTGGAGGTAGCCCGCACCGTCGACTTTCGCCGCGTCGTGGAGCTCCATGGGCACGTCCTGGAGGGCGCTGACGATGATGATCACCATGAACGGGTACGCCAGCCAGACTTCGGTCACGACGTACGAGCCGAAGGCGCTCCAGCGACTGCCCAGCCACGCGATCGGGACGTCGGCGAGCAGGAGTTCCGGGGCGGTGATCGACGCGAAGAACAGCGCGGAATCGATCGCACCGAAGACGGTCGTCACGGCCCCGTTGTAGATCGAGAGGAGCTCGTTGAACGGTCCGAATCGGGCGCTGCTGAACATCCCGCGCCAGACCGTGATCGAGAAGATCTCCGGGAATCCGAGCGGAACGATCACCAGCGCGCGCATGTACCGCTTCCCGCGGACGCGGGCGTGTGTAAGGACGACCGCGATAGAGATCCCGACGACGATCTTCGCACTGACGCTCACCGCCATGAACAGCCAGGTGATCCCGAGCGAGTTCCAGAAATTCGAGTCCGAAAACAGGGACACGTAGTTGTCCAACCCGGTGAAGCTCGCACCGCCTCCGATGACGGTCCCGGTGTGGGTCGCGTCCGTAAACGAGAGGTAGATGAGGAACGCGATCGGGAACAGCATGAACGACAGGAACAGCGCGATCCCCGGTGCGACGAGGAGAAACGCTACCCAGTCGCGTTCTTCCAACCGGTCCGGGAGCCGTCGCTGACTGCGTCGCGAAAACCGCTCGAAGAATGACGTGGACATACTGTGAGTGGGTGCTCGAACCGTGCTGAGTTAGTCCCAGCGGCCGCGAATCTCTTCGGCGGCCGTCTCCATCGCCTCCGCCGGACTCGCCTGGCCGTTGAACGCCTGCTCGAGACCGTCCTCGACCGGGTTCCAGACCTGATCCATCCGTTCGTGGGCGGGCATCTGGACCCCCATGCCGACCGTCTCGGCGAACGCGGCGACGTCCTCGCCGAGGTCGTCGTCGTCGGCGTACTTCTGGTGGACGGGGATGAAGCCGTGGTCCTCCGCGTTCGAGAGGATCGCGTCCTCGCTGGTCGAGTGGTACTCGGCCCACTCGACGGCCGTTTCGAGTTCCTCGTCGGGCGCGTCCGCGAGGTTCGAGGTGAAGTACCACAGCTGAATGCCCGTGTACGGCGTCGGGTCGCCGCCGTCGATCTCCGGGAACGAGGTGACGGTGACGTCGACGCCGCCGTCTCGGAAGCCGCCGACCTCCCACGGGCCGTTGATCGCGAACGGGGCGTTTCCGTCGGCGAAGACCGGTACCTGGACGTCGTAGTTCGGATCCTCCGGGACGTACGGCCAGATCCGGTCTCGGAGCAGTTCGACGCCTTCGATGAACTCGTCGTCGTCGATGCGGGTGTCCTCCGTCTCGGAGTCGAAGAAGCGGCCGCCGAACGCCTGCGTGAACGCGCTGATGAAGTACGGATCGGCCGGCGGGCAGGAGAGTCCGTACGTGTTGTTCTCCGGATCGTGGTGCTCCTCCATGATATCGACCATCTCGTCGAGGGTCTCCGGCGGTTCGTCGACGAGATCTTCGTTGTACATCAGCGTCGTCGTCTCGGCGGCGTAGGGGAGGCCGTAGACGCCGCCCTCCCACCGCGCGGCGTCGGCCGCGGCCTCGGTGAACGTCTCGTCGAGGTCGATCGAGAGGTCGTCGGACGCGTCGTAGACGAAGTCGCGATCGTAGTAGGTGCCGACCCAGTCGTGGGCCCAGGCGAACGTCTCGGGCCCTTCCCCCGAGGGGATCGCCGTGTCGAGCTGATCGACGATTTCGGGTACCTGTTCGACGTTCAGTTCCTCCTCGCGGTCCTCGTTGAACGCCGCGACCTGTTCCTCGAGGGTCTCCTGCTCGCCGTCGTTGAAGTCGTGCCAGAGGGTCGTCCCCTCGTCTTCGTTCCCGAGACAGCCGGCCGCGGTCAGCGTGGCCATCCCGCCGATCCCCGCCAAGAGCTTCCTGCGTTGCAGTGCCATGAAAGTAGTTACGAATTATGTCTTCATATATTTAATCGTTAGGGTCGGCCCCTCACGACCCGTTTCGCCTGGAAGAGCCGATTCACCGTGGGGAAAATTCGGACTGGACCGAATTCCGGAAATTAGTGGTGAAATATTACTTCTCGTATTGTCGATTTTGGGAAAGACTTTATGATATCGGGACGAACTGCTGGCAAATGGCACGGGTAACCATCGACTCCCTCCGGAAGGAGTACGACGTCGGCCGGGTCGTCGCGGTCGAGGACCTGGACCTCGAGATCGATGACGGCGAGTTCGTCACCGTCGTGGGACCGTCGGGGTGTGGGAAGACGACCACGCTGCGGATGCTGGCCGGCCTCGAGACGCCGACGAACGGTCGCATCGAGATCGGGGGCCGAGACGTCACGGACGTGCACGCGAAGAACCGCGACGTCGCGATGGTCTTCCAGAACTACGCGCTGTACCCGCACAAGACCGTCTTCGAGAACATGGAGTTCGGGCTCCGGATGAGCACCGACATGAGTGAGGCCGAGCGGGAACGGCGCGTCGTCGAGACCGCGGAGATGATGGACATCGACGACCTCCTCGAGGACGAGCCGGACGAACTCTCCGGCGGACAGAAACAACGCGTCGCGCTCGGGCGCGCGATCGTCAGGGAGCCGGACGTGTTCCTGTTCGACGAACCGCTCTCGAACCTCGACGCGAAGCTCCGGACGAGCATGCGCGCGGAGATCCAGCGACTGCAGGAGGAGCTCGACATCACCGCCGTCTACGTGACCCACGACCAGGAGGAGGCGATGACGATGGAGGACAAGATCGTCATCCTCAAAGACGGGAAACTCCAGCAGGTCGGCCACCCCAACACCGTCTACGACGAGCCGGCCAACCGGTTCGTCGGCGGGTTCATCGGCTCGCCGTCGATGAACTTCGTTCGCGTGACCGTCCGGCGGCCCGACGATCGACTCGTTCTGACCGACGACGAGGGCTTCCGGTACCCGCTCTCTCTGGAATACTCGAGGGAACTCCCCGTCGAGGAGGGCGACACCGTTGTCGCCGGTATCCGGCCGGAGCACGTCGAGCCCACCGACGGCGGACGGGGGATCGAGACGACCGTTCGGGTGGTCGAACCCGTCGGCAGCGACAACTACCTCTACCTCGACCTCGGCGACGACGTAGACGAGTTCATGGCCCGGGTCGACGCCGACTTCGAACCGGAACCGGAGGATCGGATCGGGATCGCCTTCGACGAGAAAGATCTCCGTCTGTTCGACGACGAGACCGGCGAATCGCTGCTCCACGAGAGTGCGAAACCGACGACGCCGACGCCCTGACGCCGGCGAACCGCTCCGTTTCTAAGTAGTGTTGTAATAGTTCTTCATCCATAAACGATAAATCGACGCCACCCGTTCGGGCCCGTATGCACCAGCCGGGTCCGCCGCGCTTCTGTGCCGTCGGCGAATCGGTCGAACTCGCGCCTCGGGATCCGGATCCCGAGCGCGAGTCGAGTTACGAGTGGTCGATCCTCGAGTCTCCCGCCGAGAGCGACGTCGCCGCGCCGACCGATCCGGTCTGGCGGTTCGAGCCCGACGAACCCGGGATCTATCGGTTCGCGCTCGAGACGCCGGCGGGACGGTACGAACAGCGCGTTCGCGCGTTCCCGGACGTCCGCCGAGCGACGAGCTTCGATCTCGAGCGCGATCGACTCCCGGCGCACGACCCCGAGGAGGTATCGATCATGGGGCCGTTCAACGAACACCTGTTCGATCGAGAGCATCCGACGCTCGAGGACGGCACTTACCAGTACGAGATCGACGCCGAACCGGGCACCCACCGCTACGGCTACGTTCCGGGTGACGACTTCGAGAACGCCGTCTGGGAGGAGAAGAAGGTCCCCGGGCCGGGCAAGCCTCGAGTCTTCCTCGAGGGGCCGGGTGACGCCGTCGACGGCGCCGAGACGACGATTACGGCCGACGCGAAGCCGGGAACCGACAGCGAGTACGCGGCCGACGAACTGGACGTCGAGTTCTACGTCGACGATCGAGATCCGCTGACCGACGATTCCCTGGTCGTCGACGGTCGGGAAACTCGCGTCCCGCTCGGCGAGCTCGAGGAGCCGGTCCGCGTCCACGCCGTCGCCGTCGGCGAACGGCACAGCATCGCCGACTGCGTTCTCGTCCACCCGGACGGTCGCGTCGAGCGCCGCAACGATCCGCCGGAGTGGGCCCGCGACGCCGTCGTCTACGAGATCTTCGTCCGCTCGTTCACCGACGAGGCGACGTTCGAGTCGCTCGAGCGCCGAGTGCCATACCTCGAGTCGCTGGGCGTCGACTGCCTCTGGCTGACGCCGGTGCTCGAGAGCCCGACCGAGCACGGCTACCACATCACGGACTACTTCGACACGGCCTCTGATCTGGGCACGCGCGAGGAGTTCCAGTCGTTCGTCGACCACTGTCACGAGAGCGACATCCGGGTCGTCTTCGACCTCGTGATCAACCACACGGCGCGCGAACACGCCGCGTTCGACATGAGCGCGGCCTGCGTTCCGGAGTACGAGGACTGGTACGTCTGGGAACCGATCGCGGAGACGCCGACCGACGCCGCCGCGCTCGAGGCCGAGGACCCGCGCGACGACTACGCGCCGCCGGTGCGGACGACGCCCGAGGGGGAGACCGAAGTCGCGCAGTACTACTTCAACTGGCGCGGGATCCCGAACGTCGACTACGACTCGCTTTCCGTCCGCTCGTTCTTCCTCGACGTCGTCGACGAGTGGGTCGACGTCGTCGACGGCTTCCGCTGTGACGTCGCCTGGGGCGTCCCTCACGGCTTCTGGAAGGAGATCTCCGAGCGCGTGCGGGCGCGGGACGCGGCGTTCCTGCTGCTCGACGAGACGGTCCCGCGCGAACCGGAGTACGCCGAGTCCGAGTTCGATGTCCACTACGACACGACCCTCTACTACGCGCTGCGGGACGTCGGGAACGGCGAGCGGCCGGCCGAGGACCTCCTCGAGGCGGCGACCGCGCCCGAACGGGAGGGGTTCCCCGACTGGTCGCTGCACATGCGGTACGTCGAGAACCACGACGAGACGCGGTACCTCGAGGAGTGCGGTCCGGAGGCACAGCGCGCGGCCGTGACGGCCGTGCTCACGCTGCCGGGCGTGCCGATGATCTACTACGGGCAGGAGCGCGGCGCGACCGGGTACCGACAGCCGATGCCCTGGGAGGGCGACGGCGAGGCGACGACGTTCCACCGCCGACTCGTCGCCGCCCGTCACGACAGCGAAGCGCTCTCCCGCGGCGACCTCTCGCCGCTCGAGTGCGCGGCCGACTCGGACGCGGTCGTCGGCTACGTGCGCGAGACCGATACCGAGCGGGTCGCCGTCGTCCTGAACTTCGGCGGCGGCTCGGAGCGCGTCCGACTCGATCGCCCGCTCGAACCGGTCGATCTCGTCACCGGTGACGAACTCGAACTCGAGCGCGACGGGGGATCGACCGTCCTCGAGGTCAGCGACGCGGTCGTCGTGCGCGTCGCTCGAGACTGAGCCGCGCTGGAATCGATTCGAGAGGAGGGGAGAGGAGAGTCGGCGCCGCCGAACGTCGACGCCGGCGATCGGGCGACTATTCTCGAAGGGCCGGTTCGTTCGACTGCGCTACGGACCGAGACGACTCCGTCCGCTCGAGCGCGCTGGCGGTGACGAGCCGGATCGCGTGGGGCCATCCCAGCGGCGTCGCGCTGTCGGGCGTCCCGTCGTCGAAGAACTGCTCGGGGAGGTAGTCGCCGGCCCGTCGGAGCGGACCGTCGGGCGCAACCAGCGCCAGCAGCGCTCGCGCGCGGTCGTCGAACTCGTCGATCAGCTTGCGATCCCGGTCGTTCGCGGCCAGCAGGTCGCGGCACTCGACGGCCGCGTGGGCTCCCCACGCCGTCGTCACCGTCCAGATCTTCGCGTCGTCCTGATCGCGGCGGCGCCAGGGGTCCCCTTCGAACCGCGCCAGCCCCTCGATCGGTCCCTCGGGGTCGCGGTAGAGGCCGTCGAGCGTCGTCTCGAGGTGAGAGACGAGCCGTTCGAACCGATCGTCGTCGATCGTGCCGATCGCGTCGTACTCCCCGTGAGCCGACGCGAGCGCGAGCGTGCTCCCGTCGAGCCGGTCGTCGAGCTCGCCCTCGTGGCGTCGCATCGCGTAGCACCCGCGCTCGGAGATCCACAGGTCGTCGAGCGCGTCGTAGACGCGGTGGGACTGCGCTCTCGCGTGGGCCGCGACGTCCTCGTCGACCGGTGCGCGTGCGATCGCGGCGTAAGCCTCGAGGAACGTCGCCGCCGTGTGGGTGAATCGGCCGGTCATGTTCTCCCAGGCGTTCTGGACGCGCTCGGGCAGTCCGTCGGCGGCCAGCGTCGCGTCCATCCCCTCGAGGGCGGCCGTCAGGGACTCGCGGACTCGTTCGTGGTCGGGGTCGATCCGGCGGAGGTAGGTGGCGAGAAACGCCGCGACGCTCGCGGTCTGATCCGCCTGATACTCCGCGGAGTCGTCGCCCTCGAGGCGACCGTTGGCCCAGCCGGGTGCCAGCCGACCGTTCGACGGCCAGACGCGATGGGGCCACGTCCCGTCGTCGAGTTGCGTCTCCGCGTAGAAGCGCGCGCTCGCGGCGTGCCACGACTCGAGTCCGAGTTCCGCCCGCCGATCGGCCTCGAGCAGGAATTTGGCGATTTCGGCGTCGTCGCGGAACCAGGTGTAGCCGTAGCCGCCGGAGTACCGGTAGAACGGGTCGAACTCGGGGCCGGCGATCCGCGCTCCCGTCGACGACCGCAGCAGGCAGAGCGCTCGCAGATCCGCGAACCCCCGTTCGATCCCGGTAGCGTCGGTCGTGAGCCGTTCGCGAGCCTGACGGCGCCCCGTCTCGAGGATCGCCTCCCGATCGTCGTGGGCGCGGGCGGCCGTTCGGACGCGCTCCAGCGCGTCGATTCGATCCGTATCGTTGGTCAACAGCGTCGCGACGGTCGCGCTCGGCGACGCACCCGCGACGTCGAACTCGAGCAGCGTGATCGGACTGAGCTTGGCCTCCTCGTAGCGGTCGTCGTCGCCGGACCGCGGGAACTCCGCCGGCTCCGGCGCGAGCAACTCCTCGAACCGTTCGGGAATCCGTCCGGTGATCGAGACGTCGGTCGAGGCGGTGACGAAGTCCCGTTCGCTGTCGTGGTGGACCTCGACGGCGTCGTCGTGCCGGAGCTGCCCGATCCGGCTGGACTGCCGTTCTGGGGCGAACCCGAAACACGCTCGGATCGAGACGTCGACGTCGCCGGAGTCGGCTCCCTCGAGCGCGAAGTGCGTCACGTGGAGTCGATCGAACGCGAGGTCGTACTGGGTGCAGGTGTAGCCGCCGACGTCGTGGACGGTTTCGACGACGGCGGTGTCGTCGACGTATCGCTGGCTGCCGCCGTCGAACCAGTGGCACTCGCCGTCTATCGCGAGTCCGAATCGGGAGCGTTCGATACCGGCAACGCCGGAGAGCGGATAGGAGTAATCTCTGATCGATCCGTCGGGCGCGACGTGAACGAGCCTGTCGTCGAGACCGGAGAACAGTCCCGTCGTCGACCGCCGCTCCCCGGGGAACCGGCGGGGATCGCCGCGTGAGCGCTTGAAATCGTTGAGGGCCCCGTGTAATTCCATCGTTCACTCGGTTCGTGCCCGGGCCATTAAATCTTGTTGAAAAATGTATTCCCACTTTTCGGACCGGGGCGAGCGCCGTTCGCGACGAGACGGATCTCGTTTCGCGTCTCGCCGAGGAGATCGGTGGGGGTCGCCGCGTTACCGCGACGTCGACGAAGTCGAGACGGTCTCATCGGGAATCTTTTACATCGACCGATCGATCTGTGAAATACTGAGTATACATGGAGTCAGAGGAGCTCGGCGATCTGCTCGAACGGTTCGGCCTCTCCGAGAAGGAGATCGACACCTATCTCGCGATTCTCGAGCACGGGGAGTCGAAGGCCAGCACGATCGCCAACGCCGCCGACGTATCGAAGCGGTACGTCTACAGCATCAGCGAGGAACTCGAGGAACGAGGGTTCGTCGAGGTCGACGATCACGCGGTTCCGACCGTGATCCGTCCCGTCGATCCCGAAACCGTCGTCGATCAACTCACGAGGAGCGTCGAAGCGATCGAACCCGAGCTGCGATCGCGGTACACGACCAGCGAACGCGGCGGGGAAGAGTTCGAGGTGATCAAGGCCCGCCAGACGGTGCTCAAACGCATCGAGAGTCTGCTGGCCAGCGCCGAGACGGAGGTCACCCTCTCGCTCCCCGCGGCGGTCCTGCCGCGGATCCGCTCGACGCTCCAGGCGACGGTCGACCGGGGCGTACTCGTCTTGCTCCTCCTGGGCGGAGCGGACGAAGAGCAGGACATCGCCTCGTTGGCCGGGACGGCGAGTACGGTCCGCACCTGGGACGCGCTCGTCCCCACGATGCTCACCGTCGATAGCCGCCACGGGCTGCTCGCGCCCAGCAAGATGCTCACGAGTTCGACGAGCGAGACGCGCGCGATCGCCATCTCCCAGCCCCAGCTCGCTCCCGTCTTCGTCGGCTCGTTCCTGGCGAACTACTGGCCGACCGCCGAAGAACGCTACGTCACGACCCCCGCCGAACTTCCGCGGACGTACGACGGGTTCCGAAACGCGGTCTTCCAGATCGCCCTGCATCGAGCGACCGACACCCGCATCCAGGCCACCGTGACCGGTTCGGCGGTCGGCGATCGGGAACTCGACTCGACGCTCACCGGCGAAGTCGTCGCCGTCCGGCAGAGCCTCGTCCGACCCGTCACGTCGACGTTGCCCATCGAGAACGCCGTCGAGATCGAGGTCGACGGCGAGCGATACACGATCGGCGGTCCCGGGGCCTTCCTCGAGGACTTCGAGGCGGAATCGGTCACCGTCGAACGGCTCGAGGAGTGAACGGAGGCTATCGTGTTTTTTCATCTGTGAGTTAATTTCTTGATCCGGGGGAGCGAACGGTCCCCGTGATGAGTCGTCACCACCGCGCGTCCGGAGGGATCGCCGAATGACTGACGCCCGAGCGATCAGGGACCGGATCGTCGAGAGCGGCGTGATCGCCGTCCTCCGCGGAATCGACGAGGACCGGATCGTTCCCGTCGCGCGAGCGATCCACGAGGCGGGCGTCGACGCCCTCGAAATCACCGCGGACGGGACGCGCGCGAGCGAGCAGATCGCCGCCGTCGACCGCGAACTAGCGGACACCGACGCGATCGTCGGCGCGGGGACCGTCCTCGACGCGCCGACGGCTCAGTCGATGATCGACGCGGGGGCGGAGTTCGTCGTCTCGCCGCACACCGACGTCGAGACCGTCGAACTCTGTAACCGGCAGAGCGTCCTGGCGGCGCCCGGAGTCATGACGCCGACGGAGGCCGTCACGGCGCTCGAGGCCGGTGCCGACGTCCTCAAACTCTTCCCCGCCTCGACGGTCGGGCCGAGCCACATCGGCGCGATCCGCGGCCCGCTGGGCGATGTTGACGTGATCCCGACCGGCGGCGTCTCGCCGGACAACGTCTCCGAGTTCTTCGACGCGGGCGCCGTCGCCGTCGGCGCCGGCAGCGCGCTCGTCGACTACGGGGCGATCGACGCCGACGATATGGATCGCGTTCGCGAATCCGCCGCCGACTTCGTCGACGCCGTGGACGCCGCGCGCGGCGACTGAGTGCGGACGCGGCCACCGCTCGCAGGCCGCTCGAACGGAGCCGCTCGGTCGGCCGCGCCACTGAACGGAAACTATTACTATTTCTGGAGTAATTATTATCACCATGGGAGTCGATTACTCACGGTTGCACGACCCGAACGCCGAGTACACGATGCGCGACCTCTCGGCGGAGACCATGCAGGTCACCCGGGAGCGCGGGGGCGGCCGGGACGTCGAGATCACCGACGTACAGACGACGATGGTCGACGGCAACTTTCCGTGGACGCTCGTTCGGGTCTACACCGACGCGGGAATCGTCGGGACCGGCGAGGCCTACTGGGGCGCCGGCGCGCCGGAGTTGATCGAACGCATGAAGCCCTTCCTGCAGGGCGAGAACCCGCTGGACATCGACCGGCTGACCGAACATCTCGTCCAGAAGATGTCCGGCGAGGGCTCGCTCGGCGGCGTAACGGTGACCGCGATTTCGGGCATCGAAGTCGCCCTCCACGATCTAGCGGGGAAGATCCTCGAGGTGCCGGCCTACCAGTTGCTGGGCGGGAAGTACCGAGACGAGGTCCGGGTCTACTGCGACTGCCACACTGAAGAGGAGGCGGACCCGATCGCTTGCGCCGACGAGGCCGAACGCGTCGTCGAGGACCTGGGGTACGACGCCCTGAAGTTCGACCTCGACGTCCCCTCGGGCCACGAGAAGGACCGCGCGAACCGCCACCTCCGGGGCCCCGAGATCGAGCACAAGGCCAGCATCGTCGAGGCGATCACCGAACGCGTGGGTTCGCGGGCCGACGTCGCCTTCGACTGCCACTGGACGTTCTCCGGCGGCAGCGCGAAACGCCTCGCGAAGCGCTTGGAGGAGTACGACGTCTGGTGGCTCGAGGACCCCGTCCCGCCGGAGAACCACGACGTTCAGCGGGAGGTCACCCAGAGCACGACGACGCCGATCACCGTCGGCGAGAACGTCTACCGAAAGCACGGTCAGCGCCGCCTCATCGAGGAGCAGGCCGTCGACATCATCGCGCCCGACATGCCGAAGGTCGGCGGGATGCGCGAGACCCGGAAGATCGCAGATCTGGCGGACATGTACTACGTGCCGGTCGCGATGCACAACGTCGCCTCGCCGGTCGCGACGGTGGCCAGCGCTCACGTCGGCGCGGCGATTCCGAACTCGCTGGCCGTCGAGTACCACTCCTACGAACTCGGCTGGTGGGAGGATCTGGTCGAAGAGGACGTCATCGAGGGCGGCTACATCGAGATTCCCGAGGAGCCCGGCCTCGGCGTCACCCTCGACATGGACGCCGTCGCCGAGCACACGGTCGACGGGGAGGAACTCTTCGACGAAGCGTAGCGTCGTCGAGCCAGTAACTCTTCGATTTGCGCCGTTCGACACGGCGTGAGCCGTGTTGGACTCGCTGAGCGGAGCTCAGCGTTGTTCGACGAAGAATAGCCGCTCGAGTCGACGGGGGACGCTCGCGACCGGCCGAGTTCGACCGAACTCGCACGGTTACCGGGTGTCGCTCAGCCCCCAGAATCGCCCGCTGCTTCTGCTGGTCATCGTTTTATGCCGTTCCTCGGGGTGGAACCCCGCGTGAGTCGAGATTACTGCACGCGGCGGCGACTCCTCGGCGCGATCGGGGCCACCGCGGCGCTGGGCGTCGGAGGCGTCGGGGGCGGCGTCGCACAGAACGAGACCGAGAGCGCGAACACGACGGCCCAGGAGGGACAGGGCGACGGCGTCGACAGTCCGTACACGGCGGTGTATCGCAACACCATCGACTCCGTCGTCCTCGTCACCGTCTCCGGGACGGGCGGTCCCGGTCCGGGCCCCGGCCCCGGCGGCGGTGGTGGCGGCGGTGGCGGACTCGGTTCCGGATTCGTCATCGACGATCAGCACATCGTGACGAACAACCACGTCGTAGCGGCCGCGAGCGAGGACGGTATCGAGATCCAGTTCAGCAATCAAGAGTGGCGGACCGCGTCGATCGTCGGCACGGACGTTTACAGCGACCTCGCCGTCCTGCGCGTCGACGAGATGCCCGACGTCGCCGGCGGACTCTCGTTCGTCGAGTCCCAGCCGGCGATCGGACAGGAGGTACTCACGCTCGGCAATCCGCTCGGCTTCAACGCCTCGATCTCGCAGGGAATCGTCAGCGGCGTCAACCGCTCGCTGCCGAGTCCGACGGGGTTCGCGATTCCGGCGGCCATCCAGACCGACGCGTCGGTCAACCCCGGGAACAGCGGCGGGCCGCTCGTGAACCTCGACGGCGAGGTGCTTGGGGTCGTCTTCGCCGGGGCCAGCCAGACGATCGGCTTCGCCATCTCGGCACGGCTCGCGAACCGTGTCGTGCCCGCGCTCATCGAGGACGGCGCGTACGAACACGCCTACATGGGCGTCGGCGTCCTGCCCGTCGGCCCCGAAATCGCCGACGCGGTCGGCCTCGAGGAAGCGGCCGGCGTCCTGGTCGCGCAGGTCGTCCGGGACGGACCCGCTGACGGGGTACTCGAGCCGGTCCGCCGCGGCCGTCCGGGCAGCGGTGACGTGATCGTCGCCATCGACGGAGCGGAGATCTCGACGCAGGCTCAGCTCTCGTCGTACCTCGCGCTCGAGACCGCCCCCGGAGACGAGATCGAACTCGAGATCGTCCGGGACGGCGAGCGCCAAACCGTGGCGTTGACGCTCGAGGAGCGGCCGGACGACGTCGGACCCTGACGGTCCGTCACGGACGCCCGGTCTCTCCCGCCGGTACCTCTGTGGCAGCCTCGAGACGAGCACGGTCGCGCGCCGTGGGCAGTCGAGTGTCACGTGAAAGTGCTCGACGCACGAATCGACGGCCGTCCAGTCGAAGACGACGACGGTCGCACTCCGAGAAATCGCGAACGCGTATTGCGATTGAACGTCCGTTTCGTGTGAACTGATTTGCGAAAACCGCCCGACGGGATCCTGACGCGGTACTAGTTGCCGTCTCGAGACGCCGTTTGACCCATAAATCGCTCGTGTTCGTCGGTGGACGTGATCCACGCGAACCGATCCGAGAAACCGACGTTCGGAGTCCGGGTAGCGGCACTCGGACTGCACCTCCGTGATCTTATACGTTCGTTCAATTTCACCTGGCAGTCCGTTTTTATGACGTGTCGATTCCAATCCCCGGTTCCAACGGGGAGGATTACCGATGCAATGCGTGAACTGTGGGCGAGACGCCGGATACAATCGAGCGGTGATCGAACTGTTCAGCGGAACCACGATCGGGGGGCTCTGTATGAACTGCGAAAAGGACGAACTCGGACGCAGCGTTCGCTACTGGGCGTCCGGATCGGAGCGCCGCTGTGCGTTCTGCAAGCGGGACGGCCAGATACGCTTTCCGCGGTACGTTCCCGAGCTCACGTCGTCGGACGGCGATCTCGTCGTCACGTCGTCGATCGAGGACGACGAGGCGGTTCCCTGCCTCTGCGACGAACACTTCCACGAACTGATCGAGGGCGACGAGCGGCTTCGATCGGTGAAACGATGAGAGTCGAGGTCCGCAAGCACGCGGAGTGGATGTCGAAGAACGACGATCGGATTCTCGAGTATCTCGCGTCGAATCCCGGGAAGCGACCCCACGAGATCCGGACCGAACTGAGCGACGCGGCGATCGCGCTCCAGCCGCGGTACATCGACAAGCGACTCGAGTTACTCGAGCGGGCGGCGCTCGTCCGGAGAGACGGACTGCGGTACGAACTCTCCGACCGCGGCCGCGCGTATCTGGTCGGCGAGTACGCGGTCGAGCCGATCGCGTGATGCTCGGGAGGGGGTCCGAAGAAATCGTCCCGTCGCCCGTCGAGGACTCGATTCGCTCGAGCGACGACTGCGTTCTCTCAGCGGTGACTCGAACGGCCACGGCCCCGATTCGAACGCGGGTCGATTGCGGATGCGGCCCGCGTCGTCAGGCCTCTTCGGCCTCCTCGAGGTCCTCCAGGTCCTCCGCGTCCTCGCGGGGCGCGTTCTGCGTTCCGAGGTCGTCGTCGCCGGCGTCGATCTGATCGGGGTCCTGATCGACGCGCTCCATCTCGTCTTCGATCTCGGCTTCCCGTTCCGCCTCGTACTCGTTCGCGCGGTCGGCGTCATCTTCGGCCATAGCAGAGGGAATTCGGCCTCGAGCGGTTTGGTCGGCAGGCCATCGAGTGCAACGTCGGCCTCGATCGACGTGTTTTCCATCCGAAACGACTAGCGACACGAAAGACAGATAAAAGGCGCCGCGTTGTGAACGGATATACATGGACGTTCCCTACGACCTCACCTCGTACGTTCGGGTGTTGAAGATGGCGACGACGCCCACGACCGAGGAGTTCCTCCAGGTATCGAAGATCGCCGGTGCAGGAATCCTGCTCATCGGGTTGATGGGCTTTCTCATCGGCGCAATCATGCTCGTCCTGACCGGACAGGTGGGTGTCTTCTGATGGGCATCTACGCCGTCAAAACTACGGCCAGTCAGGAGCGCACCGTCGCGGACATGATCATCAACCGCGAGGAGCCCGAGATCCACGCGGCGCTCGCGCCCGACTCGCTGACCTCCTACGTGATGGTCGAGTCCGAGGGCAACGCCGTCCTCGAGCGCGTCCTCGAGGACATCCCCCACGCCCGGAGCATCGTGCCGGGAACGTCAGACATCTCGGAGGTCGAGCACTTCCTCTCGCCCAAACCGGACGTCGAGGGGATCGCCGAGGGCGACATCGTCGAACTCATCGCCGGTCCGTTCAAGGGCGAGAAGGCCCAGGTACAGCGCATCGACGAGGGCAAGGATCAGGTGACCGTCGAACTCTACGAGGCGACGGTCCCGATTCCCGTGACGGTTCGCGGGGACCAGATCCGCGTGCTGGACAGTGACGAGCGCTAACGCGCTCGCCGGTCAGTAGCGACTCGGTTCGAACAGCGCGACCCGTGGGTCGAGTTCCGCGGGAGTTCTCGACGATATTTCGCGAAGAAGGACGGTCGACGCGGACTGCAGCGTCCGCTGAAGGCCGTCGTACTGTCATCGTATCCGTGACTCGGGTTCCGTTCTCGAGTACCGCACAGAGGGGTACGCGGCCGACTCCGATCTCCCGCGCAGAGCGGAACAACGATGATTAATGTTTATAGTTTTCACAGTGGGCAACGGGACACAAGCTATTTTCGGTGCGCTACCGTCGTTCCGAATGCACTCGTGTCCGGGTTGGGGTAGTGGTAATCCTTCAGTCCGTTTCGACTGAGACGCGTAGTTCGATTCTCGCACCCGGACCTCACGGATACTATTGCCGACCGTTCACTTGATCTCGAGTCGAAGATCCAGACTCATTTGTGCGGCCAGTACAGCGAACGGCCCGTTTTGAGCACTCTCCAGAGCGGACTACAGCCGCGTTCCCAGACGAGAATGGGCATCGGCGTGGCGCCGAACCCTTCCTTGAACCGGAAGACGCCGTCCTCGAAGTCCGCGTTCGAACTCCCGAAGTCGTAGCTGTCGAACCCGTTGTCGATCCCCCACTTGATCACGTGGTCGTAGAGCAGTTCCGACGCGTGATCGCCGAAGTATTCCTGTGGAACCGCGGCGAAGAAGCCGTGGATGGAGGAGCGCTCCTCGTCGATGAGTTCCAGAAACCCGCCCGCGTACTCGCCGTCGATTCGGATCGTGACGAGCAGCAACCGCGAGTCCATCGCCAGCAACCGTTCGAAAAACGAGAGCGGATAGACGTCGCCGTCGACGCGGTGCATAACCCGTTCGTACACCTCGTGGAATCGCGCGATGTTCGATCGTGTGAGCGGTTCTTCGACGATTTCGTAGTCGCCGTCGCGGCCGCGGTCGATCCCCTTCTGCCTGCTCTTGCTCATCCCCTCGCGGATCTCCTCGTACCCCTGCGTGAGATCGAGGACGAACCGACACTCCCGCCGGTAGGGTTCGTACCCCTCCGCCTGCAGGAAATTATTGTACCGGAGATAGTTCGTATCGAGTCCACGGATCTGGTGAACGACCGTCCGTCCCGAACAGAGGTCGGTGGCGGCCTCGGTGAGCAGCGAGAGCGACTCGGGGACGTCGGTGGTGACCAGCGGGCCGCCGAATCCGGGATACGACGACGAGAGCCGGCGAAACGGCGTCTTTTCGATGTCGACGACGAAATTTGGGAGCAACCCGATCAGATTGCCGTCTTTTTCGACGACGAGATGTCGCGGCGTGTACTCGAGTCCGATTTCGATCGCGTCGAGCCACTCGTGGCGATGGAAGACGCTGCCACACGTCGTTTGCTCGACGACGTCGTTCCACTGGGCCGCCGGGATCGCTCGAATCGTTTCGAGAACCCGTACCTCGAGACCGGACGCCGACTCGGTCAGCGTCCTGATCGACTCGCTGGTAGCGGTAGCACCGTCCTCCCCCCCGTCCGATGCGGAAGGTACCGCGGTCGTCTGGACCATTCGTGATTCGTAGAAATTGGACGATCGTGTTAAGTTATGTTCCGATAACAGTGCGGAGCCGCGTCGATATCTCACGTCGGATGACGGATCCGTTGACCCTGAATCGGGGGTATACGGGGCTGAAGCGCGAGGTAGGACGATATTAACGATCCGATACGGGGCGGTCCTATCAGTCCGATTGCTTTTCCCGTGGTGAGTCCAGACGCGAACTGCATCAACGACTCGCCCACCGGTTCGAACTGCGGGGACGCGGTCGACTCGAGGAGGTTGCGGTCGGCTCGAGCGGGGTGCGATCAGTCGACGAACTGATCCAGCGTCGCGTCCAGTCCGTCCCGGACCTCGCTGACCAGCGCCCCGTCGATGTCCAGTCCGAGCGTTTCGACCGCCGACCGGCCGACCTGGTCGCGCATCTCGGGCGGCGAGTAGACGCCGAGGCGCCACTGGGAGTACTGGCTCGCGCGCAGCGCCTCGACTAACGGCGACTGTTGCTCGAGCCGACGGATGTCGCCGTTGACGACCACGCTCGTGGTCGACTCCTTCATCGACGGACGGCTCGGGACGTCGAGGATCACGCACTCCGGATCGATCCCCGCGTCGTCGGCGATTTCCCGCTCGAACTCCAGCAGCGCCTCGTGGTCGGCCTCGATGATGCCGCCGGGCACGTCGTCGATCTCCGCCCAGACGGCCCGCTTGTACAGGTCCCGGTGATCCAGTCGTCGCGAGAACTCCGACGTCTCGGGGCAGGACCGGAGGGCGGCGATCAGGTCGTGGTCGTCCATCCGCTGGAGGCGGGCCGCGTCGACGTCGGTCTCCGGCGAGTCGAGGAGCCGTTCGGACGCCCGGCGGAGCATCGCCTTGCCGATCCGCGCGACGCTGTGGCTGTAGACGGCGGGGTTCATCAGCGCTCGCGCGACCAGCAGGCTCTCGGCGGTCTGGACGTTCCCCTCGTCGAGGACGAGTTCGCCGTCGGCGAACGTCAGTTCGCGGACGAGGCGGCCGTGGTCGATCGTCCCGTAGGGAACGCCGGTGTGGTGGGCGTCGCGCACGAGGTAGTCCATCCGGTCGACGTCGAGTTCGCCCGAGACGAGCTGGCCGAACCGGCCCTCGCCGGCCACCAGGTCCGCGACGGCCGACGGCTCGAGGTCGTGCTCGCGGAGGACGTCGCCGACGGCGCCGTCGGCCAGCAGGTCGTGGACGTCGTCGTGGTACCGGCCAGTTCGGCGGTGCGTGATCGGCTCCAGGTTGTGGCTGAAGGGACCGTGACCGACGTCGTGCAACAGCGCCGCGGCGTGGACCCGTTCGGCCCGTTTCCCCTCCACGTTGAGGTGATCGAGGGCTTCACAGGCGAGGTGGTACACGCCGAGGCTGTGTTCGAAGCGGGTGTGATTGGCCGACGGATAGACCAGCGAGACGGTCCCGAGCTGGCGGATGTTCCGGAGTCGCTGTACCGCGGGCGTATCGAGGAGGTCGCGAGCGACCCCGTCGATCCGAATGTGGTCGTGGACGCTGTCCTTGATGGTCTTCATACGCACCGCTTGGGCGCTCGTATACAAAAACTGTCGTGAGAATGGGGGATCGATACGCGACCACGTAAAAGCCCCCGTCACCTGACGCGGGGGTGCTTACCGGCGTGGCCGCCGTTCTCCCGTATCGATATGACCGAACTCACGATTCCGCCGGACGCCACCGAGGAGCGCGCCGCGACGCTCGTTCGCGAACACGTAACCGTCGGCGAGCTGGTCGAAGTCTGGGAGCGCGACCGGACCGGCGCCGACGATCCGGAGTACATCGGTGAAGTGACCGGTATCGAGCCGGGCTATCTCGAACTCGACGACCAGTCGCTCGAGGGCGGGAGCATCCGCTACGACGAGATCGGGACGGTCGTCAAGGTCGAGCCGGCCGGAGAGTGACGCGGCCTCGCCGACGATACGCGGGAGCTGAGGCGATCACTCGCGGACGAGGATGCCTCACTCGTTGACCAGCAGGAGTTTGCCGAGGAAGTTCCCCTCCTCGCCGCGGCGGTGAACGTCCGCGACCTCGTCGAACGCGAACCGATCCTCGATGTAGGGTTCGACGGCGCCGTCGTCGACGAGCGCCGCGATCTCCGCGAGTTCCTCGCCGATACGCTCCTGTCGATCGCCGAGTAGAACGGGCAGGATGACCAGTACGACGCCGAGTTCGAGCGAGTTCTCGTGCATCGGCGCGAGGTCCACGTCCTGGGCCGCGCTCGACTCGGTCGTCACGACGCTGCCGTAGGGACGAACCGCCTCGAAGGCCGTCTCGAGGTGGTCGTCCCCGATCGGATCCACGACGAGGTCGAACCCCGCGCCGCCGGCGTGCTCGTCGACGTAAGTTGTGACGTCCGTCTCGGTGTAGTCGACCGTCGCGTCCGCGCCGAGTTCCTCCGCGAGGGCGCGTTTCTCCTCGCTCGAGCCGGTCCCGGTGACGGTCGCCCCGAAGTGATCGGCCAGCTGAACGGCGATGTGGCCGACGCCGCCGCTCGCGCCGTAGACGAGTACCTCGTCGCCGTCGGCGACGCTGGCCTTGTCGGTGAGCAGTTCCCAGGCGGTCAGCGCGACGACCGGGAGGGCCGCGGCGTCGGCCAGCGGGAGCGTCTCGGGGGCGCGGGCGAACGTGCCAGCGTGGCCGACGACGTACTCGGCCAGCGCGCCCTGTCGTCCCGCGCCGCCGGGCATCCCGTAGACCTCGTCGCCTTCCGCGAAGTCGTCGACCGCTTCCCCCACGGCGTCGACGACGCCCGCGACGTCGCAGTGCAGCGTCGCGGGGAACTCGGGGGCGAAGTCCGGAATCGCCCCCTGCCGGATCTTGTAGTCGACGGGGTTGAGGCTCGTCGCGACGACCTCGACCCGGATCTCCTCGGGACCCGGGTCGGGGACGTCGACGGTCGTCCGCTCGAAGACGTCCGGATCGCCGAACTCCTCGATCACGTGGGCGGTCATCTCCGAAGCCATAACGGTCGACGGTTGGGTCGCCGGGCGGGAAAACTCGAGGCTTTCGGAGAACCCTGCTGGTCACTCCGCGGCCGACTCGCGGTCCGCCACCAATCCCTCCCGAAGCGGGGCCGGGAGCGGCGTCGGCCCGTCGTCGTCCACGACCACGGCGACGGTCGTGACGGTGGCGACCACCGCGTTCTCGCGGTCCCGGAGTTCGTACTCGAGGGTAAAACTCGTCTCGCCGATATCGGCGACGTCGACGCCGACGGCGACCGGCGCGAGCGTCCCCAGTCCCCGCTCGTAGTCGATCTCGAGGTGGACGACCAGGTGCTCGAGATCATCGGGATCGTAGCCGCGGGCCGCGAGGTACCGGTCGCGGGCGAGATCGGTGTAGGCGACGAACTTCGAGTTGTTGACGTGGCCGCTCCGCCCGAGGTCGTCGGTCCGGACGTCGATCGACGTCTCGTAGGCTGCCATATCCCCGTGGAGACGACGGGGTGGCGTGTACGTTACGGAGTCGGCGGTTAGCGCTCCCGTTCTCGTTCGCGGTTTCGGTCGGCCTCGCGCTCGCGGTTTTGGTCAGCGTCGCGACTGCGATTTCGGTCGCGATTGTCCTCGAGGTTTTCGCTGTCGTCCTCGAGGGTTCGGTCCCGTTTCCGTTCGCGCTCGAGCGAGTCAGTCCCGGGATCGGCATCCGTTCCCGCCGTTCCGTCGGCCGACCCGGTGGCGAACGCGTCGTCGGGTAACTCGTCGACCGCCACGAGGCGCTCGAGGCGTCGTTCGAACTCCGCGTCGTCGATCTCTCCCGCCGCGTAGCGACGCTTGAGTTCCTCGAGCGGGTCCGCGTCGACGTCCGGTTCGGTCTGGTGGGACGGCGCGGTCGATTCGTTCTCGCCGTCGCCGGCCAACAGGACGGCGACCTCCTCGCCCCAGAACAGCAGGATCGGCGTCAGCAGGAACCACCCCGCAACCGCGACCGCGCCTGCGAGCGCCTCGAGGCCGGCGACCCCCACGATACTGGTCAGTCCGAGCGTCACGACCGCCACGAAGAGCCAGGCATCGTCGGCGACGAACTCACGAATTCGGTCGTCCATTCCTGCGTAAGGGTTTTCAGCGAGACTACAAAAGTTCTGTCAGGTGATCGTCGCTTCTCCTCGAGTGAGCGGGTTGGGTACGTCCAGTTCCAACGCGGCGGTCGTTCCCGTTCCCAGCGAACGACCCCTCGGATTCGACCGCTACGAACTCGACATCGAGATACGGTTCTCCTGTCCGCCGACGCCCTGTTACACAGTAGATGCCAGTCTTGTGCAGTGGTGCGCGCTGTTCCGCGATGAACGAAAGTGAATCGCGGGACGAAGCCGTGCGGGGTCTTCGCGAGTTTCACGAGCGACCGCAGGGAGTGAGCGAATCGGCTGGGGAGGGTGTGGTTCTCCTCGTTGCCAGCACGAGAGGACGGCCGGTGGACTGTCTCGGGTCAGCAGTCATGCTGGCAACAGGGAATTGCCACGACCTCCCCAGCCGATTCGCTCGTTGCACTCGCTCATCCCTCGCGCGTTGTCATCGGCTGCCCTCACATTCGTTCGGTCAGCCGACAGCGCACGCCACCGCGGAGCGATTGTCCGCCCACACGAACTCAGACCGACTCTCTCAGGCGCTCGTGCTAGTCCAACGTCACCCACTCGCCGCGCTCGTCGCCGTCCTCGATCGCCGCGAGGATGCGCTGGGCCTCGAGACCGTCCTCGAAACTCGGTTCGAACTCGCTTCCCGAATCGATTGCGCTCAGGAACTCGTAGTTCTCGTGGACGAAGGTGTGCTCCCAGCCCAGCACGTGGCCCGGCGGCCACCAGTGGTCGACGTAGGGGTCGTCCGCGTCGGTCACCAGAATCGTCTCGTAGCCGCGGTTCTCGTCCCGGCGGAGCACCTCGAGTTCGTTCAGGCGCTCGAGGGAGAACCGCAGGCTGCCCTCGGAGCCGTGGATCTCGATCGTGTGGTCGTTCTTGTGGCCCGTCGCGAACCGGGAGGCCTCGAGCGTCCCCATCGCGCCGTTCGCGAACGCGAGTTGCGCGGAGTAGGCGTCGTCGACCGTCACGGGTCTCGTTTCGCCGTCGTCCTCGTCGACTGGTCGCTCGTCGACGAACGTCTGCAGGTGCCCGCTGACGCGTTCGATGTCGCCAGCGAGGTCGTCGTCACCCACGAGGAACCGGAGCAGGTCCACCGTGTGCGCGCCGAGGTCACCCAGCACGCCCGACCCGGCCAGCTCCTCGTCGAGGCGCCACGACCACGGTTCCGCGGGGTCGACCAGCCAGTCCTGCAGGTACCGCCCCCGGACGTGGCGGATCTCGCCGAGTTCGCCCGCCTCGAGCAGCCCCTTCGCGTACCGGATCGCGGGCACGAACCGGTAGTTGAAGGCGCAGCCGGCGGGGACGTCGGCCTCGCGGGCCGCGTCGGCCATCTTCCGGGCGTCCTCGAGCGTGGGCGCCAGCGGTTTCTCGCAGAAGACGGGCGTCCCGGCCTCGAGCGCGGCGATCGAGGGCTCGGCGTGGACGTGATTCGGCCCGAGGTTGTAGAAGACGTCGGCGTCGGCGACGACGTCGGTCCAGTCGGTGGCGATGGCGTCGAAGCCGAGTCGCTCGGCGGCGTCGGTCAACGCCTCCTCGTCGCGACCGATCAAGACGGCGCGTTCGACGTCGGGCGCGTCCGGAAAGAACATCGGCAGCCGCGCCATCGCGTTTGCGTGTGCTTTGCCCATGAATCGATAGCCGAGAACGCCGACCTCGAGGGTCATACGCTGCCGTTCACCGTCCCGACAGTTAGCGCTTTGCCGTCCGGCGGTGCGGTCCGGTTCCGCGATCGGTTTTTCGTGTGGGTCGATACCGTTTCACGTACGCGGAGCGTACGGTTACGCACCGAGGGGTGGACACATGAGCGTGACAATCGATCTCGACGACACCGAGAGCATCCAACTGACCGAAACCGACGTCGAGCGACGACCGCCCGATCGGCTCGAGTTCGCAGTCGAGGGGAGTCTGACGGTGACTCCCGACCTGCTCGCGAACTTCGAGGGCGCGACGCTGGACCCCGTTCAGGTCACGGTGTCGTCCGGCGACGCCGATCCCGTGGCGATCGACCTGACCGATGCGGCGACGCTGCGCCTCGAGACCGTCGACGTCGGCGTGGCGACGCCGGACGGGGAAGACGTCGCGGAGGGGTTGGGGGCAGTCGCCTCGACGGCGACCGGTAACGGCGGATCGGTCGACTCGCCCCCCGGCGTGATCTCGTTTTCCGTCGACGGGGTCCTTCGGGACGTCCCGACGGCGACGCTCGAGGCGGTCGGGAACGACGCGCCGGAACTGGAATCGCTCACGTTCGCCGTCGAGGAGTCGCTCCGGAGCGACGGCGGATCGGACGACGACAACGTTGTTTTCGAACTCACGCTGCTCGGCTACGGGATCGTCGTTCGCCGCGACGGGTCGATCGTCGTCGGTACCGACGGTCCGCTGGACAGTATCGATCTTCCTTGAGCGCCGGGGTCGGGTTCGGTGAGGCCTCAGGCCCTGACGGCCTCGAACCGGAGCCGCCGGTAGTCGGCGGTCCAGGTCGCCGATGTCTCGTCGTACAGTTCCGGCTCGAGTCGCGTTTCGACGTCGTCGATCACCGCCGCGCGCTCAGCGGCCGACAGCCCCTCGAAGAGGCTATCGCCGAACATCTCGAGCCAGTTTTCCATCCCCGACGGGCCGCCCTCGAGTTCGGTCGGCCGGTCGAACAGTCGCGCGTACCGGACCTCGAATCCGTGGGCCTCGAGTCGGCTCGCGTACTCGCCGACGCTCGGGAAGTACCACGGCGTCTCGGCCTCGTATCCCCGGGCCTCGAGTGCCGCCAGCGTCGCGTCGACTATCTGCTGGACGTTGCCCGTTCCGCCGAGTTCGGCGACGAACCGGCCCCCGGGACGGAGCGCGTCCCGGACGCGGGAGAGGACGGCGTCCTGGTCGTCGTCGGGAATCCAGTGCAGCGCCGCGTTCGAGAAGACGGCGTCGAACGACTCCTCGAACGACAACGTGCGGGCGTCCGCGCGGACGAACCTCGGCGCCGAGTCGTCCGCCCGGTCCGTCGGCACCGAGTGGTCTGCCGAGCCCTCGTCCGCCGGCTCCGTCGGCGTCGAGTCGATCGTCGGAACCGCGTGTTCCTCACGGGCGCGCTCGATCATCTCGGGCGCGCTGTCGACGCCGATGGTGGTCGCGCCGGCGTCCGCGATCCGGGCCGTCAGGTGGCCCGTCCCGCAGCCGAGGTCGAGAATCCGTTCGCCCGGTTCGGGGTCGAGGAGTTCGAGGACGTCCGACCCGTACTCGTAGACGAACGAGTGGTCGTCGTCGTAGTCGTCGGCGTCCCAGCGGTTCGACTCCTCCTCTTCGTCGACCATACGGGGTAGATCCGTACGAGCCACTTGAACGTGGCTGGTTCCGGACCCGACTCACTCGTCCCAGTCGATCGCCTCCGTCCGCTCCGCGCGGCGGAGGATGAACGGTCCGAGGGAGCCGGTTCGCTTCGAGACCGTGGCGATTCGCAGCACGTAGACCGCGAGCAGGAAGAACGGGAGGAGCGCGATCGTTCCGCTGGCGCTGACGACCCACACGATATTGTCGACGCCGAGGGTCGCGCCCGGGACCAGTTCGGGATCGAGGTACAGCACCGTCGCCGTCGCGGCGATCACGCCCGGCAGGCCGGCGTACAGGATCGACCGCGTGAGGTGGACGAGTTCCCACTGGAAGTACAGCGACTTGAAGTGCTCGAGCGCCGGACCGAACATCGTCAGGCTGTCGATCAGCCCGTCGAACGCCGCCAACTGCTCCTCGTCGAGGGTCTCCCCGTGTTCGTCGCGCAGTCGCCGGACCGCGTAGATCTTCCAGGAGTAGTTGTAGTTCAATCCCGAGCGGAGGACGCCGAACTCGCCGAACTGGGAGGTCTCGAGCTGCGAGCGGATCTCGTCGGAGTTCCGACAGACGTTCTCGACGAGTCGCTCGGCTCGTTCGCGGAGCGCGTCGTCGTCGGTGTCGGCGACGGCTTCGCGAAGCGCCTCCGCTCGATCGCTGCTGGTCTTCACGAGTTCCTGCAGGAACTGCGCGGGGTCGGGCGGTCCGACCCGTCCGAACAGCTCCTCGGCGTCGCTGCGGTAGGTCATCGCCTCGTCCATCCACGTGTACTGGTCGCCCAGCCGCCCGAGTTCCTGCGAGAGCACCAGTTGATTGATCGAGACGACGAGCGTGACGCCGGTGAGGATAGCGGCGATCAGCGCCTGGAACGCCGTATCGATCGGCGTCCCGTTCTCCACCGCCTCGCGGAACGGCAGGGCGATCGCGCCGAGTCCCACGAACGTGGCGAATGTCGCGACCGACAGGATGCCCGCGAGCAGCCATCGGTCGACGTCGAGCAGGAGCCAGTGGGCGATCCGGTTCTCTCCGGTTCGCCCGCGGAGCGTGTCGCTCGAGAGCGGGTCGTCCATACCGATCGTTCGCCGGCCGGACGAAAAGCGATTGAGCCTGCCCGGGTCTGCCCGGGTTGCTCGAGCGAGCCGAGTGACCGCGGGCAGCTCGTCGACTGGATCCCTCGTCGTGCACTGGGTCGACGAACGAACCGGGAGTCGACGGCCGATGGGATGCGGGAGTCACCGGAAAACCGGAAGTGAGAGAGAACAGATGAGAGCGAAACCGAGCCGCGATTCGCGGGCGCGTCAGTCGTCGGCCGGGGTCGGCGCACCGCGCTCGATATCGACGTTGCCCTCGTCGAGATCCGCCTCGACGTTGCGGGCGGCCTCGACCATGTTCGCCATCTTGCCGTAGGCGACCTCGCGGGGCAGCAGCTTCACGCCGCAGTCCGGCGAGACGACCAGTTGTTCCGGCGGGACGACCTCGAGGCCTTTCTTGATGTTCGCCTCGATCTGCTCGACGGACTCGACCTCGGCGACGTGGGCGTCGGTGACGCCGAGCGCGAGGTCCTTCGTGAACTCGGGGTCCTTGAAGACGTCCAGCTGTTCGTAGTCGCCGTTGGCGAGCTCGAGGTCGAACTCGTCGACGGGGAACTCCAGAATTTCGGGGTAGATCCGGGAGTAATCGCCGTAACAGACGTGGAGGCCGATACGGACCTCGTCGTCGATGTCGGCGACGATTCGCTCGAGGGCTTCGCCGACGATGGCGTGGTCGTCGGGCGTGGTCGCGAGCGCGGGCTCGTCGATCTGGATGTAGCGCGCGCCGGCCTCGACGAGCTTCTCGATCTCCTCGTTGACCAGATCCGCGAGGTCGTAGGCGAGTTCCTCGTCGTCGTCGTAGGCCTCGTTAAAGGACCAGTTGGCCAGCGTGTAGGGACCCGTGATCGGCACCTTGACGGGGCGGTTCGACGCGGCGGCGGTGAACTCGTACTCGTCGACGAGCCAGTTCTCGTCGTACTCGACTTCCGAGACGACGGAGGGCTTGTCGAAGTAGTTGTGGCCCCACACCTTGACGGGGCCGTTGAACTCGTAGCCCTCGATGCGGTGGGCGAAGAACTCGACCATCTCGTTGCGCCGCATCTCGCCGTCGACGACGACGTCGAGGCCGGCCCGCTCGTGTTCGTTCGTGATGAGGCGGGCGGCGTCGTCCTTGGCTTCCTGATAGTCGTCCGCGTCGAAGCCGTGGTCCTCGTCCTGGTAGAGCTCCTTCGCGCGGTTGAGCCACTTGGGCTTGGGATAGCTGCCGACGACGGTCGTCAGCAGGAAGTGGTCGTTCTCGTGCTCGTCGGGTCGGAACTGATCTTTGTTCTCGTTCGTGCTCATGCGGCGGTCACCTCCGCGAGGTCCGCGGCCTCGGCGAGGACCTCGAGTTTCTCCACGTACTTGCCGTAGGGCAGGTAGAACGTCTCCGTGTTCGTCGTCAGGTACACCGTCTCGAACTCGGTGACCTGTAGCTGTTCTTCGACCCAGTCGACCCGGTCGCGGATCGCCTCGGGATCCTCGACGAGCGTATTCTGGCCGTCGGCGAGGCCGAGCGCGACGTCGTCGGTCGCGCCGTACTCCTGGATGTTGTAGAGGTTGTCGTCCTGATTCGCGACGAAGTCGAAGCCGACTGCGTCGATATCTGCGTCGAGCAGATGGGCGTAGACCTTCTCCTCGAGCGCGCCCCAGTAGGGCTGGACGACGACGTCGGCGTCCGTCGCGCTCGCGACCCGATCGATCGCCTCGCTCGCGCGTTCGTCCTGGCCGTCTTCGGGCGCGTTCTCGACCAGCGAGGGCTCGAGCAGGAACAGCGTCTCGACGTCCCGGAAGGCCTCGGCCTCGCCCGCGAGGAAGTCGGCGATGGCCGAGAGGAACTCCGCCTCGTCGCCGTACTGCTCGTCGGTCGCGAGATCGGCAAGCGAGTACGGGCCGGGGAGGACGGCCTGCAGGCCGTCGTCACCGTCGACTAGCTCGGCCGCGGCCTCGAGTTCGCCCGCGACGTCGCCCGAGAAGTCCAGGTCGTCCTGCACGACCGGCTCCCGGTAGAAGTTGTTGTTGTCGTAGTAGCGGACGATCCCGCGCGTTTCGACGGCGTCGTGGACCGCCAGCGGGTGGGCGAGCATGTCGTCCCAGCGCAGTTGGCCCTCGACGATCCGGTCGAGTCCGGCGTCGCGCTGCACTTCGATCACGTCCTCGCGGGCCTCCTCGTAGGCCGCCGTGATCGCCTCGCTCTCGTCGCCGCTGATGAGGTCGTGCTTCTGGTGCCCCTTGAGATCCGAAAGGTCGTCTTTCGCCCAGTCCGGGAGCGGATAGAGCCCCGGCGTGGTCGAAACGTACTCAGTCATCGTGAACGCGGCTAGGCTATACCGACGCTTAATATTTTCCATCTGTATTAATTCGCCATAGTAATTTTCCGTCCGGCGTTCGATCGACGATATCGAGGTAGAGGGGCGTAGAGACGCTGATATTTACGTGTCTGGCGCTGGACGGAATCGTATGGCAGCAGTTGACATCGAACGCTCGACGGACCCCGATCAGGCGGTCGTCACGATCGACAGACCCGCGTCCGGCAACGCCATGTCGCCGACGGTCGTCGCCGAACTCGATGCCGCGATCGAAGACCTCGCGGAATCGACCGGGACGCGAGCGATCGTCGTAACCGGCGCCGAGGGGACGTTCTCGGCGGGCGCGGACGTCGACGCCTTCGCCGACAGAGCGACCGATCCCGACGCGGTCCTCGAGTACCTGCAGTCGTTTACGGACCTGTACGAGCGGATCGAGGCCGTTCCGGTTCCCGTGGTCGCCCGCGTGAACGGGGCCGCTTACGGCGGCGGCTACGAACTCGCGATGGCGTGTGACGTCCGGTTCGCGGCGACGACGGCCGAACTCTGTCCCGCCGAACTCAGGATGGGGATCGTGCCGCCGTTCGAACGGCTCGCGCTGGAACTCGGCGAGGGCCTCGCGCGGGAGGTGTGTTTCACCGGTGGCGTCATCCGAGCCGAAGACGCGGCCGAGACGGACCTGTTCAGTCGGGTCGTCGACGCCGACGAACTCGACGCGGTCGTCGAGGCGTTCGTTCGTCGCGTCGAAGCGCGCAGTCCGAACGCGGTCGCCCAGACCAAGCGCGCGATGGTCGCGCACCGATCCGAGGCGATCCGCAGATCGGCGGCGTACCGCTACGCGCTGAACGAGCAGTGCGTTCGCCACCCCGACTTCGCCGAGAGCGTCGCCGCGTTTCGCGAGGATCGACCGCCCGAATACGAGTCGTAGGGAGTCGTAGGGCCGCTCGAGGACGCCACGGGTGACGATCCGACTACCGGAGCAACTCGAGGACCGTCAGCGTCTCGAAGGGGAACGACTCGTCGGCGACGGCGACGGCGCTGAAGCCGTGCTCGCCGGCTTCTTCGACCACGTCGTCGACTCCCGTTAAACTGCTCACGAGCAGATAGACCACGCCGTCGGGCGCGAGCACGCGAGGGACGCGCTCGAGGAAGGGGTCGATGACGGCGCGCCCGTCCTCGCCGCCCGAGAGGGCGCGTTCCATCCAGTCGTCCCACTCGTTGTCGGGATCGGTCGGCAGGTACGGCGGGTTGAAGACGACGGCGTCGAACGCGGCGTCGGCGAACGGCGAGACGAGGTCGGCCCGGACCGTCTCGAGCCCCTCTTCGCGGGCCTGCCGGACCGCGTGGGGGTTCAGATCCGCGGCGACCACGCGGGCGGGCGTCTCCGCGTCGATCCGCCCGGCGACGTACCCCGAGCCGGTGCCGACCTCGAGGACGCGATCGTTCTCGTCGGCGTCGGCGAGGCCGTCGCAGGCCGCGTCCGCGAGGAGGTGGGAGTCCTCGGCCGGCTGGTAGACCTCCGGTTCGGCGTCGCGGCGGTCCTCGAGTCCCATCTCAGTGGCCCTCCGTCCGCGTCATCCGTCAGTCGCCCTCCGTGCGTTTCATCGCTCAGTCGTCCTCCGTGTGCCGCATCTCGGTTTTGGCTTCCGTCTCCGCCGCTGTCTCCGTCGCTCGCCCGTCCCTGGACGCTCGAGACTCGCCGTCGGCGATCCGGAAGCCGTCGGTCTCGGCCCGGCCGGAGAGTTCGCGCTGCGGGTACGGGATCTTAATCTGCTCGTCCTCGAAGGCCCGTTTGATCGCGTTGATCGCGTCCGTTCGGGCCTTCCAGCGGCGGCGGGCGGTCGGCTTGTCGATCCAGAACCGCACGCCGAGGACGACCGACGAGTCGCCGAAGGACTTCGTGACGACCTGCGGCGACGGCGCCGCCAGCGGGCGATCGAGGTTCTCGACCGTCGTCTTCGCGATCTCCGCGGCCGTCTCGACGTCGGTCGCGTAGTCGACGCCGACGTCGACCTCGATCCGCAGGCGGCCCCGCCTCGAGCGGTTCGTGACCACGCTCGAGGAGATGACGTCGTTGGGGACCATGACGTACTCGCCGTCGAACGAGCGAATGCGGGTGTTGACGATGGAGATGTCGGTGACGATCCCCTCGTGGTCCTCGACTTCGATCCAGTCGCCGATCTCGAAGGGACGATCGAACATCAGGACGAAACCGGCGAGGATCGTCCCGAGGGTCTGGCGGGCGGCCATACCGACGACGATACCGAAGAACCCGGCCCCGACGAGCAGGCCGCCGAGGTCGTCGACCCAGACGCTCAGCACGATGACCAGCGACACCGACCAGATGACGACCTGCGAAATGCGGTGCGTGATCTCCCGCTGGTGATCCGTCACGGCCGTCGCCGAGCCGAGCACCTCGTCGATGACCCGCCTGACGAACCGCGTGACGATGAGCGTCCCGACGACGAAGATCACCGTGACGGCCGCGTCTACGAACGCGGCTTCGCCGAGACCGACGTTGTTCCGGAGGGTGGAGACGCTATCGGTCAGGCCCCACACCTCGAGGACGACGCTGAGGGAGAGCGCGCAGGAGCCGATGAGGACGGTCGTCGTGACGATATCGCTGTACAGCGGACTGGTCCGCTCGCTGAGCCACCCCTGCAGTCGTCGATAGGAGAGCAGGACGGCCAGCAGGACGGCGACCGCCGCGACCGTCGCCGCGATCTGAAATTCCGCTCCGAACGCGTCGACGAGCCGATCGAGAACGGTCAGTGGCACGGACATGGGATCACGCTTCGTCTCTCGAGCGAATGGTTCGTGCAGGCTTGAGTATCCGTCGGTTGGACGTGAGTTCCAAGCTCGAGCCGGGGCCGTTCACCGCCGCCTTCCCTCCCGCAACCCCTGTCGTCACTGTCCCTCGCCCGCTCACGGCTCCCGCTGGTCGCCGCTCACAGCTCGAGGCCCTCACTGCGTCTTCGCGCGGCGATTCCGCGCGAACGGTCTGCGAGACCGTCGGTCTCGCACTATTCAGTCCTCGCACGGCTCACCCACGTCGACGGCAAGTTTCGCCAGCGCGGCGAACTCCGTCGGCGCCATCGCGTCGGCTCGCTTTCGAAGCACGTCCTCGTCGGCCGCGTCGACGACCGCCTCGGGCGCCTCGAGCCCCGAGATGTGGGCCGTGTTGCGGATCGCGTTCCGGATCGTCTTCCGGCGCTGGGTGAACAGCGCCTTCACGAACCGTAGGAAGAACTCCTCTTCGTCGACCTCGTAGTCGGGGTTGCGAGGCCGGAGGCGAACGACCGCGCTCTCGACGGCGGGCGGCGGCGAAAACGCTTCCTTCGGGATCGTCTCGACGATCTCGGGCTCGGCGTAGTGCTGGGTCGAGACGGAAAGGCGGCCGTACTCCGAGGTGCCGGGCTCGGCGACCATCCGCTCGGCGAACTCCCGCTGGAACATGAGCACGAGGGAGCGTTTCTCGGGCAGCAGCCGGAAGGTGATCTCGCTCGAGACGCCGTAGGGGAGATTCGAGAGGGAGGCCGTGAACGCGGGGAGGTCGACCTCGAGGGCGTCGCCTTCGATCACAGTCAGATCGCCGGCGTCGATTTCGGCCGCGAACTCCTCGCGCAGGAATTCGGCGAGGTCGCGGTCGCGCTCGACGACGGTCACGTGGTCGCCCTCGTCGCCCATCGCCAGCAGGCGGTCGGTCAGCGCCCCAGTTCCGCCACCGATCTCGAGCAGGTGTGAGGTATCGGCGTCGATCTCTTCGAGGTAGGTCGGGAGCCGATCCAGCACCCGGTCGTCGACGAGGAAGTGCTGGTCGCGGTTCGGATCGCCGCGGACGCCCGCCCGCGCGATCAGTCCGTCTGGGTCTCTCATTGCCGGCGCTTGGGCGGGCACTGGTGTAAACGCACCGTCTCACCGGCTCGGACGGGGGCGCTCGAGCGCTCGCTTCGAGCAATCGCCGAACCGCGAGTACTCCGTAGTGTCAGTATCACCCACGATGCTTGCTGACGCAGCCCGTGTGATGAACAGGACTCGTGTCCGAGTCTCGAGTAGAGTTCACATGGCATCCCCACAACGCCGACCGGACGCGTCGAGCCTCGCCGAGGTGCTCGATCGGATCCTCGACAAGGGCGTCGTCATCGACGTCTGGGCGCGCGTTTCCGTCGTCGGAATCGAACTGCTGACGATCGAGGCTCGCGTCGTCGTCGCCTCGGTCGACACCTTCCTCCACTACGCGGAGGAGATCGCGAAAATCGAACAAGCGACGGCGGAGGGCGACCTCGAGGATCTGGAGGAACTCGAGGTCGAACCGCGTCCGGAATCGTCGCCAAAGTCTGCGGCCCAGTAGCGCCCGAAATCAGCCGGATCGGAGTGGCTCCACAGCCGTCGCACAACCGGGACCGCCTCCCGTCGCGGCGCCTCGGCCGTCAGTTCGCGGACAGCCGTACGCGCACTGCTCGCAGGATCGCAGACGTATCTCCCGGGAGATGGTTTCGGCAGAATCCTCGAGACCGCGCACTCGAGCGAGCCGCGCTACTGGTTCTGTTCCTGTTCGCGCCGGCCGACGAACGTCTGGTACTTGAGGTCGTCGTCGCGCAGTTCCTCGAGAATGCGCTCGACGAGGATCTCGTCGGGGTCGTGGAGGCCGGAGACGCGTTCGGACAGCTCCTCGAAGCTCTCGAAGGGTTTGCGCTTGCGCTCGTCGAGGATGCTGTTGCGGAGCTTCTTCCCGATCCCCGGCAGGAGGTTCAACTGGTGGAGCCGCAGCGTGATCGGCTGGGCGTCGTTGTAGAAGTCGACGAACCGCTGTTCCTCCTCCTCGACGAGGTCGGCGACGACGTACTCGAGTTCCGACTGGGCGCCCGAGGAGAGGTCGTCGTACTCGACGCGCCGGGCCTCGGTGACGATCTCGCGCGCGTCGCGTGGCTCGAGAACGACGTCGCTTCCGATGGTGAGCCGTTCGTCCTCGTCGAAGGCGACCTGATAGAGCTCGAAATCGTCGGTCTCGAGGGCGTAGCCGGCCGGTGACTTCTCGTACTGCGGGCGGCTATCGTCCGAGAGCCCGTGTGCGAGGTAGTCCAATACGACCGCGCGACGGACGTCCCTCTCGTCGCCGTCGGATTCAGTCATTGCGATAACCATACGGCAACAGCGCACTTAAAGAGTCGGCTCGGTTGCAGCCCGATCTCGACGGCGATCGACGGCCGACGCAGCGTTCGCGCCCTCGTCGCGGTCCGGTCGTTCGAATACCGTTCGCCGCACGTACACTTAACCCGCGAACGGTCGGACGGTCGGTATGGAGTTCGAACTGACCGACGAGCAGGAAGCGCTGCGGGACGAGAGCAGAACGTTCGCGGCCGAGGAGATCCGACCGAACGCAATCGAACTCGATCGGGCGGAGGAGTACCCGAGCGAGATCCTCGCGGAACTCGGCGACCGCCGGCTCACCGGGCTGACCCTCCCGGAATCTCACGGCGGCCGCGGCGAGGGGCTCGTCGAGTTAGCGATCGTGATCGAGGAACTCGCGGCGGCGCTGATGTCCGTCGCGAGTTCGCTCGCGCTCCACCTCGGCACGGCGACCGTCATCGACCGGTTCGGAACCGAGGCCCAGCGCGACGAGTATCTCCCCGAGATGGCGACGTTCGACACCGTCGGCGCGCTGGGGCTCAGCGAGGAATCGGCGGGCGCGAACAAACTCGAGATGGAGACGACCGCCGAGAGAGACGAAGACGAGTGGGTCCTCGACGGCCACAAGCAGTGGGTGACGAACTTCTTCGACGCGGACTACGTCCTCACGTACGCGAAGACTGGGTCCGAAGAAGCGGCCCCGCACAACATCTCCGCGTTCTTCGTCCCCGCCGAGGCGTTCGACGTCGAGACGGAGTGGGACACGCTCGGCTCGTGGAGCGTGAAGTCGCCGCGGGTCCGTCTCGAGGACGTCCGCGTCGACGACGACCGGCGGATCGGCGAGGTCGGCGAGGCCTACGTCCAACGCGGTCGACTCCACGACGGGATCAACGTCCCCGCTCGCGGCGTCGGGATCGCCCGCGCGGCGCTGGAGGACACGGTCGCGTACGTCAGCGAGCGCGAGCAGTATCACCAGCCCGTCGGGGAGTTTCAGGGGGTTCGTTGGGGGGTCGCCGAGATGGCCGAGCGGATCGAGACGGCCCGTCTACTGACGCTTCGGGCGGCCGCGCGGGCCGACGCGGGCACCGACGTCTCGAGGGAGTTCCCGATGGCGAAGATCCGGGCGACGGAGGCCGCGATCGACAACGCGAACGATGCGATCCGGTTTCTGGGCGGTCGCGGGTATACGACCGACTACCACGTGGAACGCTATCTCCGGGACGCGCGGCTGCTGACGATGGCCGGCGGACCGAACGACGTCCACCGAAACTCGCTCGCGGATGCGGTGTTCGACGAGTACGGCGGTTCGAGCTAGCCGCGATGGAGCCACCCACTCGAGTCGTGAGTCCGCGAGGAGCGGTCGCGCGATGCGACGCACGATCGCGATGCGACTCGAGAGTCGGCCGTGGTGGTCGGTACGACGGACAGGAGAACCGTCGCCGTGGCGTCGTCGATGCGCCGACGCCGGTGAAAACGCGTGCGTCGCCGAGCGGTTCCGCGATCCCGCGATCAGGCGTACTGGGCGACGACGTTTAAGATCTCGTCGAGTTCGTCGCCCGACAGCGAGTACCGTTGCTGTGCGTACACCGACCGGAGTTCGTCCCGGTTGCGCGGCAGGAGGTTCGCGATCTTGTATGCCGTGGCTTCGTCGACCTTCTCTACGTCCTGCAGGTCGTCGACGAGGTTCTGGGCCTCTTCAGGCTCGAGGACGGTGAATCGGTTGACGTGTTCGATCGCCCGCGCGAGTTCGTAGCGAAGCTCGCGGTCCTCGTCCATCGCGCGTTCGGCTTCGATGTCGGCGAGCAGTTCCTTCGTTTCCGAGACGGTCAGGAACTCCTCGTCGACGATCTCTTTGAAGATCGTCATCCTGGCTCAGATCCGGGACTTCTCCTGGTTCTGGGCGTGCATGTGGGCCGCGGTGACGATCAGCGTCTTCTCCTTGCCGCGGTCGCTGATCTGCACCTTGAAGGCGTCGCCCTGTTTGCCGACGACTTCGCCGGTCTGTCCGTCGAAGCGCGGGTGGAAGCGTCCATCGTGGACGCTCGGGTCGATCTTCAGGTGGACTTTTTCGCCTTCCTCGTACTCCTGAATCGCTCGCTGCGGCGGCGAGGTGCCTCGGTCTCGAGGATCGTTCGCGAGCTTTCTCCGCGTTCCCTGACGAGGGCCATTAGAGTTCGGCATAGTCGTACGACGGTGTTGTCCGGTCGGCGTTATAAAACGCACGTATTCCTGCGGCCGCGTGGCCACCGACGCGGTCGCCGTCGCCGTCTGGCGGTAGGCACGGCGAATTCTGGTCCCGCCGGACGCGGCTCCCGACTCGAAATTCCGGTAGTCGGCCCGTTCCCACTCAGTGGGAGCGTAGTGAGCGTTTATTGAAGGGATACTGTGGTATCCACACACGTTCATGCGTCAGTACGAACTTCGGCTCTCGCCGCAGCAGGGGTGGTTCCATCCGTTCGAGCGACGGATCGGTCGCACCGACGGGGTCAGGCGCGTCGCGATCCACCGGATCCGCCTCGTCGGCGACGAACTGGGGATGATGCTGTACGAACTGGGTGGCGACTTCGAGCGCGCCGAAGAGCTCGTCGACGACGAACTCGGCTCGATGGGGTACTGGATCGACGAGTTCGACGGCCGCATCTTCGTCTGCTCGCTGTTCGGTCCCAACGAGACCGTTCGCGAACTCCTGCGGGTGACGCGGGACTTCCGGGTGTTCCTCGACCCGCCGCTGATCTACGTCCGCGACGGCGATCTCAAGGTGACGCTGTTCGCGACCGAGCGGTCGTTTCAGCAGGCCCGCTCGGTCGTCCCCGACGACGTCGAGCTCACCCTCGAGACCAAGCGGTCGTTCGATCCCGAGGAGAACGTTTTCCTCGCGAAGCTCACGCCCCGGCAGCGCCGGCTGTTCGAGACGGCGATCGATCTCGGCTACTACGGTTCGCCCCGGGAGACGACCTACGAGGAGATCGGCCGCGAGGTCGGTATCGCGGGCGGCACGGTCGGCGAACACCTCCGGAAGATCGAGGCGAAACTCGTCGATCACGTCGTCTCGGAGTCGGTCGCCGACACGCCCCAACCGCAGCGAATCCGCTGAACGCAGCGCTCAAGTGCGACCGTCGGGCGCCGGACGAGTGCGCCGGTCACCGCCGAGAGCAAGAGTCACCCCGCTCGAGGCCGTTCGACCGGTATGGACGATTCCGACAGCCGCAGTGACGACGACCGCAGCGAGCAGGAAGGCCACCGGATCGAGACCCGCTCGATCCACGCCGGTCAGGAGCCCGACCCCGAAACGGGCGCCCTGATGACGCCCATTCACGCCAACTCGACCTACGAGCAGGACGCGCCCGGCGACCATCGGGGCTACGAGTACTCCCGCACCGGGAACCCCACCCGGACCGACCTCGAGGCGAACCTCGCGAGCCTCGAGAACGCCGACTACGGCCGCGCGTTCGCCAGCGGGATGGCCTCGATCAACACCGTGCTCAACCTGCTCGAGGCGGGCGACCACGTCGTCACCGGCAACGACGTCTACGGCGGCACCCACCGCATCTTCACGCAGGTGTACGAGGACTACGACCTCGAGTTCTCGTTCGTGGACATGACCGACCTCGACGAGATCGAGGCGGCGTTCCGCGAGGAGACGGCACTGCTCTGGCTCGAGACGCCCACCAACCCGCTCATGTCGATCGTCGATATCGCGGGTGCGGCCGAGATCGCCCACGACAACGACGCGCTCTGCGCGATCGACAACACGTTCGCGACGCCGTACCTCCAGCGACCCCTCGATCTGGGCGCCGATATCGTCTCCCACTCCCTGACGAAGTATCTGGGCGGCCACTCGGACGTCGTCGGCGGCGCCCTGCTGACCAACGACGAGGACCTCGACGAGCGACTCGGCTTCTACCAGAACTCCGTCGGCGCGACGCCGGGCCCTTTCGAATCGTTCCTCGTCCTGCGGGGCACCAAGACCCTGCCCGTCCGGATGGACCGCCACTGTGAGAACGCCCGCGCCGTCGCGACCTGGCTCGACGACCACCCAGACGTCGACCGCGTCTACTACCCCGGCCTCGAGTCCCACCCCGGCCACGAGATCGCCGCCGAGCAGATGGACGACTTCGGCGGCATGCTCAGCTTCGAACTCGACGCGAGCCTCGAGGAAGCGAGCGAGGTCGTCTCGAACACCGAGGTGTTCACGCTCGCCGAGAGCCTCGGCGGCGTCGAGAGCCTGATCGAACAGCCGGCGCCGATGACCCACGCTGCGATTCCCCGCGAGGAACGAATCGCGGCCGGCCTCTCGGACAGCCTGATCCGCGTCTCGGTGGGAATCGAGCACGTCGACGACCTGATCGCCGACCTCGAGGGCGCGATCGAGTCGGTGCTCGAATAGCACGATCTGACGACACGGGTCCCAGCGCGGGTCCCGGCGGCGCGACCGCGAATAATCAGTTCTTTCGTCCTCGCGGGAGACGGCTCGAACATGTCATCCGACGCAGAACGCGAGGCCGGCGTTCACGTCCTCCCGATCACGGTCGATTACGGCGGCAGAGCGTTCACAATCACGCCCACGCTCGTCGAGACCGAGCGCGGACTCGTCCTGATCGACGCGGGTCCCGAGGGGTGCCTCGACGGGATCCGGACCCACCTCCGGTCGCTCGAGTACGACCTCGAGGACATCTGGCTCGTCCTCCTGACCCACCACGACGGCGATCACGCCGCCGGCCTCGCGGATCTGCTCGAGGCGGTCGACGCGGTCGTCGCGACCCACCGCGAGGAGGCGCCGTACATCACCGGCGAGCGCGATCCGATCAAGGGCGACGGCGACCGGTATCCGCCCGTCGACGTCGATATCGAACTGACCGGCGGCGTCCGGATCCCGACGCTCGCCGGCCCGATGGACGTCGTCGAGACGCCCGGCCACGCGCCCGGGCACGTCTCGCTGCACTTCCCCGAGGACGGCCTCCTCCTGGCCGGCGACGCGCTCGTCGCGGACGGCGAGGAACCGCTGTCCGGGCCGAAGCCCGACTTCACGCCCGATATGGACCGCGCGCTCGAGTCGGTCGCGGCGCTCGCGGCACTCGAGGTCGACCACGTCGTCTGCTTCCACGGCGGCTACGTCGACCGCGGAAGCGAGCGGATTCGGGAGATCGCGGATCGGCGTTGAAATCGGAGGGGGCGTTCGCAGGGGATCCGCGTCGACCTCGATGCCTCTGCGTGTCCCGGACGAAGAGAGACTCTCGGCATCCTTTCGTCCGCTACTGCCACCGGCCGCGTTCGGTTCAGCCGCTCCGCTCGACGATGAGTCGCCCCGAATTTTGCACCCGCACGGCGTACTCGTGGTCGTTGTGGATCGTCAGATCGATCGTGACGGAAGTGGACCCGTTCCGTCCGGTGACGATCTGGTCGAGCGCCGTCGGATCGACGTGGTCGTAGAGCGTAATCCCGAGGTCGCTCGGCGAGGCTATCGGATCCACGTTTTCGATGGCGGCGATGGCCTGCACGATGGCGATGCTCGGCGGCGTCTCACCGTCGAATCGGTGCTCGACACGCACCGGGGCGTCGGGGTCGTCGGAGAAGTCCGGATCTGAGGGAGACATCTGGCTGGTAACTCGGATCATCCTTACCCGCCGAGCGGTGTGGTACTGTCGGGTGCACTCGCAGGGATATCGGTTCAAATCGCGGCCTACACGTTCTGAGAGTGGGTTTTCGTTGTCGGATGAGAGTCCCGTTCGATGGCTGGTCGCGCTCGATAGTCGGACCTTGTTACCGGACGCTCGATCCCGGATCGCCCGCGTTCGGGCGGCTATTCGCGGACGATCCTGCTCTCGTGGGAGTGGCCGATCTTCTCCGTAGCGGCCTGCGTCCGCTTGCAGACGGTGCCGATGCAGTCGCCGTCTTCGCGACGGTCGGACTCGAGCGCGACGTGAGGGCCCCGAAGCGGAATTCTCATCGGTGTCGAGTCCCAATCGTGGGGCAATGCGACTCGAACTGCGCGTCTGTCAGCACTGTCTCGAGGGCGACGAGGGCCACGGGGGCGCCCAGAAGTCGGACCTGCTGCAGGACATGGTCGCCTGCGCCGAAGTGATTCGGGAACACAAGGACGCGCTCGACCTCGACGCCGTCCACATTCGGCGCGTTCGCGACGACGAACAGGGGAAGCCGGAGGCGCTGCCGGTCGTCGCGGCGACGATCCAGAACGACCAGATCGTCCTCAACGACACGCAACTCGTCGCCGAAGGGCAGGACGGGAACATGCTGCTGTACGCCAACCCCGACGACATCCTGACGGTGCTGGCGGGGAACGTCGACGAGATCAGCAAAGCCGTTCCCGGCGACGTCACCGTCGACCTCTCCGAGGTCGGTGCCCGGATCGTCTCGGAGGCCGGTCTCGGCGCGGATCCGGACCGCCAACCCGATCCCGACTCCGGCCCCGATCCAGGGGTCGGCCAGTAGCCGGTCGACCGAGTTTCGGCACTCCGGCGCCGTCCCCCGACGCCTGCCGACGCCCGCAGACGTCCATCGACGGCCACCGTCGCTTTCCGCTCGACGGGCTACTTCTTTCTCGTTCGAGTCCAACGGTCGGTATGCGCACCGAGGCGTTCAAACAGCGGTTCGTCCTCGAGCGAGCGACGGTCCCGATGCGGACCGCTGGCTGGAGTAGCGTGAACGGTCGAAAAACGGGTCGAGTCGCGTGCGAACCGCTCAGATGCGGCCGACGTTCTCGACGCCGACGCTCTCGACGCCCTCGACGTCAGTGAAGCTCTCCTCGACGGCCTCCGTGCCGCCCGCGCCGTCGGGGACGATCACGGTCGGGTAGAGCGCGACGAGGCCGAACGCGACCTCCTCGCGTTCGACGCCGTTGATCTTGGCGCCCTCGGGGAGGGTGCTCTCGAGGCGCTCCTGGAGGGCGTCCAGGTCGATTTCGGGGCTGTCCGGCATGACCTTGATTTTGGCAGCTACTTTTCCCATGGGTAGTTATGGGCCGGTGAACCCGCAGTCCGGGCACTTGTAGAGGTTGCTCTGTTTCCGGCACTTGGCGCAGCGGTAAATCTGGGCGCCGCAGTCGGGACACTTGAACGCGGCGGCGTTCGTGCCCGCGATGTTGATCCCGCAGGAGACGCAGGACCGGCGCTGCTGATCGTCCGTCGTACTCATATCCCTCCCTTTCCGCCCGGCGTTTTTAAACTACTCGATAGCAGACTCTCGCCCGCTCCCGTTGCTCACGGTCGGCGGTCCGATCCGCTCACCCTCGAGGTCCCGTCGCCCCGACCGTCGCGTTTTCTGAACGAGAAAACGCGCCTGTGGGTACTTATCGTTCCGCTCGTAAGGACTACTCGAGGTTCGGTGGGTGCCAAACCGATCCGAACCTCTGCCTCTGACATTCTGCCCCGAAATGCAACATTCAAACGGGCCCCGCCCCTACTGGGAGTGAATGCGCCTCGACGACTACATCGAGGAGTTAGAGCCCGACGAGGAGGCCGAGCGACGGCGCCTCGCGAAGGAGAAGTCCTACGCGATCACGGACCACCTCGAGGAGTTCGAGCGGAACTTCGAGCAGGCGCTGTCGGGTGACTCCCTCGTCGGATCGACGGCCCCCTCGATCTTCGTCGGGCGGTCGAACTACCCCGACATCCCCGTGGGCGTGCTCTCGCCGGTCGGGGACGAGGACGCCGCCGAGGAGTACGTCACCGACGGGAACTGGTACCAACAGGGGTACGACATCCCGGACGTCCTCCAGCGCCGAACGGGGCTGCTGAACTCCAACAAGCGCGCGAACGTCGATTCGCCGAGCATCGCGAGCCGACTCGCACCCTCGGTCCACGACACCTGGGACGGGTTCGTGGGCGTCCAGCGCGAGGTCGCCATCGCGGGCCGGCCGGTCGACCTCGAGATCGGCCTCGACGATACGCCCGACCTTGGCCTCGACACCGGGACCGACGTCGCGACCCCGCGCGGGCCACGAGCCAACGCCCGCAACGCGGAACTACGGGAGAACCCCTACGTTCCGAAACCAGTCAAGAAGACCCTCGAGGACGACGACTGGCAGGCACAGGGGGCGATGACCTACCTCTACCGGCGCGGGTTCGACGTCTACGACATCAACTCGATCCTCTCGGCGGGCGCGCTCGGCGAGACCGACCAGCGCCGCCTCGTCCCGACGCGGTGGTCGATCACCGCCGTCGACGACACGGTCGGTCAGTTCCTCCGCGGGCGCATCCGCAACGCGCCCAGCATCGACGAGGTGCAGGTCTGGGCCAACGAGTACATGGGCAACCGCTACTGGGTCGTCCTCGCGCCGGGCAACTGGGAGTTCGAACTCGTCGAGATGAAAGCGCCCGGCAGCATCTGGAACCCCGATCCGGAGGGGAACACCTGGATGGCCAGCGCCAGCGAGGGGTTCGAAGGGCGCTCGAGTTACGTCGAGGAGACCGCCGGGGCCTACTACGCCGCCCGACTGGCCGTCCTCGAGCACCTCGAGTCGATCGGCCGACAGGCGAAGTGCCTCGTCCTCCGCGAGGTGAGCGACGACTACTGGGCGCCCGTCGGCGTCTGGCAGGTCCGCGAGAGCGTGCGCAACGCCTTCGAGGGGGAGTACGGCGAGTCCGAGACCTTCCACCAGGCGGTCGCGGAGGTCGCGACGCAGTTGCCGGTCTCCCACGCTCGCCTCCGCCGGAAGTCCGAACTCGCAGCGGGACTGCAGTCGAATCTCGGCGCGTTCTCTGCTCGAGACTAGGTACGGAACTCGTGTTCGAGGCTGAGGCGTTACCATTCTCTGGCCGACTGTCCGGCGCAGTGGCGCACGCTGGACTGCGGTGAGTCCCTGACGAACCGCAGTCTGAACTCGTGCGAGGGATGAGCGAACGTATGTGAGCGAATCGGCTGGGGAGGGCGTGGTGATTCCCTGTTGCCACGATAGCAGAACGCTTCTTTCAGTTCACTCTCTCCCTCGAGCACACCACTCGCCGATCGCTCAACGATCACTCAACGAGCCGTGGTACGACGAACCCGAGTCCCTAAATCGCTCGAACGTCTCCGATCGGTATGGCTCTGGCGCTCGTGAGCAGCGAATTCCTCATCGCGATCGGGCTGCTCGTTCTGCTCGTCGGCGTCCCGCTGTTCGTCGTCGCCGTCCTCGCGGTCGTCTCGGCGTACATCCAGTACGACGCCGAGCGGTATCTCGAGGAACTCGAGGGCGCCGACGGCGAGGAGTCGCCTGACGATCGCCGCTGACGGGTCGATTCGATCGCGGGTCTCCGCGTCGTCTCGAATTGTCTCGAGCTGTCTTGTGTCGTCTCGTGTCGTATCGATCGTTCGTTCCGCGTTTCGTCTCCGGTCGGTGCCGGCCACCGATCGGTACTGCACCACTGATCGACAGCGGTCGTTTCCGTTCGTCGCTATCCGTCGACGTTCACCGTTGTTCGCTACTGTACCACCCGAAAACGTCATTGTGGATACCTGTGAGATCGCCGTCGGGATTCTCCGATGGATTATCATTGATAATAGAACACGCTTCTTTTATTCCTCAGCCGCATACAACGGGTGATGTCACTGGATTTCACGCCGACGACGGTCGCGGACATCGATCCGGAGCGACGGCCTTCGGTCGGGCTGGCGCTCGTCCCGGTGTTCGCCGTCGTCGTCTTCCTCGGCGTGGGATCGGCCGTGCTCGGGCTCGATCCCCACGTCCCGCTGCTCTGGAGTATCGTCTTCACGGGCGCCTTCGGCCACTATCTGGGCTACGCGTGGGAGGACCTCTACGACGGGATCGCCAACGGCCTCCTGATGGGGCTACAGGCGCTGCTGATCATCTTCACCATCTACGCGCTCATCGCGACCTGGGTCGACGCCGGGACGATCCCGGCGATGATGTACTACGGCCTCGAGTTGCTCACTCCGTCGGTGTTCCTGCCCGTCGCGGCGGTGCTGGCGGCGGTCGTCGCGTTCTCGATCGGCTCCTCGTGGACGACGGTCGGGACGCTCGGCGTCGCCTTCGTCGGCATCGGCGAGGGGCTGGGCGTTCCGGCGGCGATGACCGTGGGTGCGGTCCTCTCGGGCGCCTACGCAGGAGACAAGCAGTCTCCGCTCTCGGACACGACGAACCTCGCGGCCGGCGTGACGAACACGCCGCTGTACGACCACATTCGACGGATGCGGACCGGAACGGCCGTCGCGTTCGGGGTCGCCGTCGCGATCTTCGCCGTGCTCGGCCTGCAGTCCAGCGGGGCCGTTCCCGCCGACCGCGTCGCCGAGATCCAGACCGCGCTCGCCGGGGCCTACGACGTCTCGCTGCTCGTCTTCCTCCCGCTCGTCGTCACCTTCGGCCTCGCGCTGCGGGGCTACCCGGCGCTGCCGACGCTCGTGGTCGGCGCCATCGCCGGCGTCGCCACGTCGATGCTCGTGCAGGGGACCGGGTTCGTCCCCGCGTGGGAGGTCTTCATGGGCGGTACCGCCCCCGAGACGGGAACGGATCTCGTCGACGGCCTGCTCGAGACCGGCGGCCTGACGGGATCGGCGTGGACGATCACGGTCGTCGTCGCCGCGCTGGTGCTGGGCGGCCTGCTCGAGAAGACCGGCGTGCTCGCGGTGCTCGCGCATCGACTCTCGCAGGGCGTCCGGAGTTCGGGCGGGCTGATCGCCGGCACCGGCGTCTCCGCGATCGCGATCAACGCGCTGACCGCCCAGCAGTACATGAGCATCGTCCTGCCGGGGATGACGCTGCGGAACCTCTACGAGGAGTTCGGGCTGGACAGCGACGAACTCTCCCGGGCCGTCGAGGCCGCCGGGACGCCGACCGGCGCGCTCATCCCGTGGCACGCGGGCGGGGTCTTCATGGCCTCCGCGACCGGCGTTCCGACGCTCGAGTACGCGCCGTACTACCTGTTCGGGCTCCTGTCGCCGCTCGTGCTGTTCGCGATGGCCGCGACCGGGTTCGGCGTGCCGACGACGCGCCGGTCCGAGCGCGCCCAGACCGCCGACTGACGCTGCTTCTCACCGATTCACGTGGAGACGACCCGCTCGCTCGAGCCCGATCAGTCCGCGCCGTCCGACTCCGAAAGCGGTTGCTCGGCGCCGGCCGCGGCCGGCGACCCGGCTGCCGGGTCGGGTTCCGCCGCGCTCGATTCGTCGCCCGCGATGACGACCCTGTTGAAGACGTTCACGCCGGCTTTGAACATCGCGAGCAGGACGGGACCGAGGAACAGTCCCATGATCCCGAGCAGGTAGATGCCGCCGATGACGCCGATGATGACGGCCGCGGGGTGGAGTCCGGAGCCCCGATCGACGAAGATCGCGCGCAGGTAGTTGTCGACCAGCGCGAGGGCCGTGAGCCCGTAGGCCAGGAGGAGCGCGGCGGCGACCGGCTCGCCGATCGTCGTGAGATAGCCCACGGCGGGCGCCCAGACGAGCCAGACGCCGATCGCGGGCAGGAACGAGACCAGGACCATGATCACCGTCCAGAAGGCCGCGTTCGGGACGCCCAGCAGGACGAATCCGAGTCCGCCGAGCCCGCCCTGGACGATCGCGACGAGGACGTGACTGTAGATCACGGCCCAGGTGACGGTCTGGACCTCCTCAAAGAGTTCGTCGCGCACGTGCGGATCGAGCGGGGCCACGTCGCCGAGCCAGGCGACGAACTCGTCCCCGTCGACGAGCAGGTAGTACAGCAGGAAGACGAAGACGGCCAGCCCGATCGCCATCTCGACGCTGGCGTTGACCAGCCGCATCAGTTCGCCGAGGGCGAGTTCGGCCGCGCTCGAGAGGGAGGTTTCGACCTCGGTGTGAATCGCCGTCTCGATCGCGTCGATCTGCTGGCTCTCGAGGCCGAGATCGTCCTCCGCCACCCCGCGGACGGTTTCTATCGCGCGTTCGGCGTCGAAGTCGGTGAGAAACGAGACGGCGGTGTCCAGCACGACGAGGGAAAGAACGAGCAGCGGGACGACGGCGGCGACGATGGCGATCCCGGTCAACAGGATGGCCGCCGGTCGCGAGCCGAACCGCGGCTCGAGGCGCTCGTACGCGGGGTAGAGGACGAACGCGAGGAGGGCGGCCGCCATCACGTACTGCAACAGCGGGGCGATCAGCAGCGTCGTGATCACCCCGAGAACGACGAGGAGGAGGGCGAAGAACGCGGTTCGGGAGTCCATAGGGGACGATCCGCGGGATCGTACGTAAACCTTGACATTTCTATTCGCTAATTAGAACCCGCTGATAGGCGGCCGTGACCGGGCGCCCGTCGACGAACTGGCGGGACCGATCTGTCGGCACCCTCGGACCGGGTGCTGGCGGTTACAGCGGAACCGGCAGCCACTCGAGAAACCGAAGGAACGGCGTGGGGTCGAACAGCGGGTCGTGGAGGACGAGCCAGTCGAGCAGGACTAGCCCCGCGCCGTGGGCGACCACGGAGGGCAGGATCGAGTCGGACTCGTAGTCGACCGTGCCGAAGAGGACGTCGGTCGGCCCCGATAGCAAGAACTCGATCGGCGGTTTGCTGGCGTGATGAAGCATGTAGACGATCGGACTGATGAACACCGCTTTCCGGCCGATTTCCCTGACGCCCACGCAGAGCAGGCCGCGGTAGTAGGTCTCCGCGGCCAGCGCGAGCAGGAACAGCCTGAGCGCGTGGGGAACGAACTCCCCCAGCGCGGCCGAGGTCTCCCACATCGGGTAGAACCCCCGGATCGTCGGCAGCGTCGATCCTACGAGGTAGAACGGCAGGACGAACAGCGAGAGCAAGACCGTGTTGCGGACGGCGACGCGGTTGACGTTCCAGCCGAGGTGCTCGCCGTGGGTCACCCCGAGCGCGAGCGGCACGCCGATCAGCAACACGGTGTCGATCACGGCTCGCCGCCCGATATCGTCGGGAACGACCTGCACCCATAGGAGGGTCACCACCGCGCCGGTCAGCAGCGACTTCTGGACCCACGTGAGGCGATTGAACTGGTCGCGAAGCCAGCGAGCGCCGCTTCGGACCTCCTCCGTCGCCACAGATTTACTCGTCGGCGGTCGTGACCGGACCGGCGCCGATCACGTCCCGAACGTGCGTCTCGAATTCCTGGTGGCGCTGGAAGTAGGTCTCGTCGAGCTCCTCGAGGACGGCCGACAGCTCCCGGGGTCCGTCGGGCGTCCGAATGACGCTGTCGCCCTCGAGGCGATCGACTTCGCTCTTCTCTTTCGGCCAGGTCAGTCGGGACGTGACGCGGGCGAGCGGGGCGCCGTCGACGGGCGTTCGCTCGCCGAGCGCGACGGCCGGCTCGTCCTCGTCGTCCTCGTCGCTCATAGCCTGCCGTTTGCGAGCCGATAGATTCAACCTTTCGTTTCCGGGAATCGGTCGCGGTCCGCCGGTCGCCAGTCACGATCCGCCGGACGCGAGTCGCCTCTCGGAGCGGTCGAAACTCTCCGTCCGGCGAGGTGTGTCTGACGTAGCGTTTTGTGGGGGGAGCCCTAACCGATCGTACATGACAAGTCTGACGGAGGTCTACGACGGGACCGCACGGGAGGTGGCGAGCCCCCGGCAACTGTACGCCGGGACGGCGCTCGTCCTGGTGGGGGCGATCCTGGCCGTCGTGGCCGTCCTTATGGCGACGACGGACCTCTTCAGCGGCGCCGCGACGGCGCTCTCGCCGGGCGTCGAGGAACCCTACGCGTCCGTTCGCGTCGCCGGCGTGCTCGCCGGCCTCGGCGTTCCCACCGCGCTGGTCGGGGTCTTCCTCGTGTTGCCCGCGGGCAAACGAGTCCAGGCCGCCGCCGCGATCAGCGTGAGCCTGTGTCTGCTCGGGGTCGTCCTCTTCTGGGGCGCCTACCCCTACGACTGGCGGAGCTACGGCGCCGACCACACGCTGCGGGTCTCCGCCGTCTACCTGTTCGGGCTCTTCCTGGCCGTCTGGAGCCTGTTCACCGCCGTCGTCAACTTCAAGACGCGCAACGACCCCGGCGGCGCCCTCCAGATGAACGTCACCCGCCAGAACAAGACGGTCGTCGAAGTCACCGAGTCGACCGACTCGAGCGGGCTCGGCGGCATCGGCTTCCTCGGCGGCACGCCAGACGGCGACGTCGAGACGCAGACGAACGCGGACGACCCGACCGCCGCCTCAGACGCGGACTCGAGCGTCTCGAACTCCGGCGTTTCGAACTCCGGCGCCTCGACCTCGAGCGGGTCGAACGCGAGTCGCCGACTGTCGACCGGGACGGGATCCGGCGCCGGTCCTCGCGGCCCGGGCGCGGCGACCAGCGACGGCGGGACGACCACCGCGGACCTCTCCTCGCCGCTGGACGGCGACGGCCGCGACGCCGAAATCGTCGAGTCGGAGCCCTCCCGGTCCGCCGCGCCGACGGACCGCTACTGCGGCAACTGCGAGCACTTCGAGTACGTCCGCTCGTCGGAGGGGATGGTCCCCTACTGCGCCCGCCACGAGACCGCGATGGACGACATGGACGCCTGCGAGGAGTGGGCGCCGAATCGCTAGCGCCGGGTCGTTCAGTTCGTCGTTTTTCGAGCCGTTCTCCGTTTTCGTTCGGTTGGCACGCCGGTTCGGTGTGTCACTTAGTTCTCGTCTGGTTCTCGAGCACTATCGCCAGTCTATTCGATTTCGACGAGGACGTCGGACGCTGAACTATCCAGCCGGCGTGCGGTGGCGCGCGCTGTCGATCGGTCCGAGGACTCGAGGACCGATCGATGTTACTGCGCGAGGGATGAGTGAGTGAGCGGAGTGAACGAGCGAATCGGCTGGGGAGGGCGTGGCAATCCCTGACCGCCAGAATGAGCAGAACACTTTCGGACGTTTCCACTGTTGTTCGCGATCGGTGTTGATGGAACACGACTCGACGGTACGGATAGAACCGCGGTCACGAGTGAAGTGAGGGACAATGAGCACCGTCCTGCGATCGTGGCAACGGGGAATCGCCACGCCCTCCCCAGCCGATTCGCTCGTTGCACTCGCTCATCCCTCGCGCGGGTTCGTGCCGCAGTTCGTCGATGACTCACTGCGGCCCGGCGCACGCCACCGCACGCCGGATGGTCAGGGAGGGGAAAGAATTCGAGTCCAAAAGCGATACCGAATCGAACCGATTCGAACCTACAGGCCGGCCATCTGGCGGCCCATCTCGAAGCCCCACTGCGGGATTTCGAAGACGATCAGCGCGACGAGCGCCAGTTCGAGGACGGTGATGACCATCGTCATCACGTCCGCGTGTCTGCTGCTGACCGCGACGCCGACGGGGAGGCCGAACTCCTTCTTCCAGAGCGGATAGAACAGCGCGATGCCGCGCTTGCTCCCCGCGACGTCGAGCACGTAGTGCGTGAGCACGCCGATCCAGACGTACTCGAGGTTGCCGAACACGTACGGGAAGGCGACGAAGCCGACCAGCACCGGGAGGTTGTGCAGCGTCTTCCGGTGACGCCCGAACGCGGTGTCGACGTCCGGGAAGAGCGCCCCCAGCGTCACCGGCACGCCGATCATGATAATCGTCCGAAACGTCTCGACATCGCCCGACGGCTCGAGCACGTACCCCAGTCCGAGACTCAAGAGCGCGGCGTTGAGAACGTGACCCTTCTTGTTCATCTATCGGGTACTGGGAATGCGAGTGCCGAATAGTTTACTCTCCGAGACTGTCTTTCCTTCGGGCGGTTCTGGAGCGAACGAGACGGGTCGCTGACGATTCGAACGTCGATGCGACGCTCACGACTCCCGTTCCTCGATCGCCGCGAGCAGGTCCTCGAGGGCCCGATCGACGGTCTTCGCCCGGACGTCCGCGCGGTCGCCGTCGAAGACGTACCGCGAGACGGACGCGAAGGACGACTCGCTGCCCCACGGGCCGGCGTAGGCGACGCCGATGTAGACGGTGCCGACGGGGTTCTCTTCGGTGCCGCCGGTGGGTCCGGCGACGCCGGTCGTCGAGATCCCCCACGTGACGTCCGCGGCGTCGCGGACCCCACGCGCCATCTCGCGGGCGACGGGTTCCGAGACGGCGCCGTGTTCGTCCAGCGCCTCGCGGCTGACCCCGAGGTGGCGCCGTTTGGCGTCGTACGCGTAGGTCGTCAGCCCCGAATCGAAGTAGTCGGTGGCGCCCGGCACGGCCGTGATCGCGGCCCCGATCAGTCCGCCGGTACAGGACTCGGCGACGGCCAGATTCTCCTCGCGGTCCCGCAGCGCGTCGGCGACGTCCATCGGCAGGTCGCGGTCGATGTCGTCGTTCATCGGTACTCGAATGCAGGCGCCGAGGCGACGTGAATGCCGCGGTCGTCCCTCGCTCGGCGAGCGGGACCACGAACCGGCCGCGCCGGAAGCGCGAACGGAAAGAACGACGGTACGGGCCGACGCGCTATCCCACATGGAGTACGAGACGCCGCTGTTCTTCCACGTCATGGAGTACGCCGACCGGGCGGCGGGCGACGTCGTCGACATGGTCAGCGGAAACCCCGACTGGGAGCCCCCCGAGGCGCTCCGGGAGGGGCTGCGAGCGTACGCCGACCTCGAGCCGGATCGCTTCCAGTACCCGCCCAGCGAGGGGCTGCTCGAGCTCCGCGAGGAGATCGCCGCCCGGAGAGGCGTCGACGCCGAGCAGGTGGTCGTCACCAACGGCGCGGGCGAGGCGAACTACCTCGCGATGGCGCGGGCCCTCGAGCGCGATCGGGGGGACGAGATCGTTCTGACCGATCCCGTCTACCCGTACTACCCCGGCAAGACGACGATGCTCGGCGGGACCCAGCGGTTCGTCGCGAGTGACGCGACGGGGCAACTCGATCCGGACGACGTCCGGGACGCCGCCAGCGACGAGACGGCCGCGATCGTGGTCAACACGCCGAACAACCCGACCGGGGCGGTCTACCCCGAAGCGACGGTACGGGAACTCGCGGCCATCGCCGAGGAGTACGACGCCGTCCTCGTCAGCGACGAGGTGTACGACCACTACGACCTCTCGGGGCGGTTCGCCAGCGCGCTCGCGGTCGACTCGAGCCACCGGATCGTCACGAACGCCTTCTCGAAGTCGATGGCGATCACGGGCGTTCGGGTCGGCTACGCGATCTTCCCGCCGGAACTCGTCGCGAACGCCAGGAGTCGCCACATGCTGGTCAACGTCGCCACCACTCGCCCCGGCCAGTACGCGGTCCTGCGGGCGCTCCGTGAGACGGGACCCGACTACTACGAGGCCAACCGCGACCTGCTCCGGGAGCGCGTCGAGACCTTCACCGACGCCCTCGACGACGCGGGCGCCGAGTACACCACGCCCCAGGGCTCGTTCTACGTGATGGCTCGCTTCGACGGCTACCCCGGGACCCTCGCGAACGTCGAACGGCTGATCGACGAGGCCGGCGTCGCGGGGATGCCCGGCGAGGCGTTCGGCGACTCCCGAACCGAGTGGCTGCGCTTCGCGCTCGTCACCCCGCGCGTCGAGGAGGCGGCCCGGCGACTGGCGGCGTACTTCGAGTGAGCGCCCGCGTCGCTCGAGCCCGAATCGACCGACCGGTCCCGTCGAACTCCCGGTCGAACTCCCGGCCGAACCGGCCGCAATACAGATACGGAGGGACGACAGTCCCCTAGTCGATGCTGGTCGAGGCCGTCGTCGCCGCGTTCGTCGCGACGCAACTCTGTTACTTCGTCGTCAACTGCGGGCTCCTGGGGCTGTTCCTCCGCCGTCCGACGAACGTGGTCGACGAGCGGACGCTCGGGCGCGTCCTCGAGCGGGCCGCGAAACAGGACGAGCGCCGGCCCGACGACGCGGCCGACCGGGCTCGAGCCCGCGCCGACGGCGGCCATCGCGGGACGAGCCACTCAGGGACACACGCGGGGACGACAACGGCAACGTCGGTCGACACGTCGACGACGGGGGTCAACACGGAGACGACAGCGGCCGACGCGGAAGCGAACCCGCACCGAACGCCGGCCGTCGAAGACGGGCCCGGCCCCCGCTGTCGGCTTCCCGAGCGCTACCGTCGGCGGATTCACGTCTTCGTGCCGGTCGCGAGCGATCGGTGGGGCGCCCTCGAGCGAACGCTCGCGAGCGTCGCGCGCGGGACCTTTCCGGCGTCGGCGATCACCGTCTACCCCGTCTTCGAATCGCCCGACTCGAGTTCGACCGATCTCGAGGGGACGATCGACCCGCGGCGACCGCCGGGGCTCGAGGTCGATCCGATCGAAGTCGACCCGACCAAATTCGGTCCGACCGAGACCGACCTCGGGGAGGCGGACTCAGAGGGGGCGCCGTACGAGCGACCCGCCCTCGCGTGGACGTTCGAGGGCCCGGAGCTCTCGCGGTCGACGGCCGCCGCGGTGGCCGACGCCTACGCCTCCCGATCGGTCGCGGCCGACGACGTCGTCACCGTCCTCGAGGCCGGAACGCGGGTGCCGGTCGACGCGCTCGAACTCGCCGTCGCCGGCCTCGAGGAGTACGACATCGTGCAGGCCAAACGGACGGTGGACGACGTCGACGGCGGAATCCTCCCGCTGCTCGAGTCGATGGGAGCGGCGATCCGTTCGGATCTCGAGGCCGGCTCGAGTGCGGGCCCGTTCCACCTGCCCGGGACGGCCGCGTTCCTCGAAGCGAGCGCGCTGGAGGACCTCGACCGCTGGCGACGCGAGACGGAGTCGGCGCTGCCCCTCGGCGTGGCGGCGTCCCGCCGGGGTTACGCGTTCGGCGTTATCGACCGGTACGTTCGAGCGCCCTGTCCGACGAGATTCGGCGACTGGGTGCGGGAAAAGCGGGGATGGGTCCGCCGGCTGTATCGGGACCTGTTCGCGCGCTGTGTGGCCGGCGTCGACGACCGACGACGGTGGGCGGGGACCCTCCTGTTGCAGTCGCTGGCCGTTCTCACCGTCGTCGGACTCCCCGCCGCGGCGCTCGTGGCGCTGCTGTCCCCCAGCGGCCTCGACGGGGTCGCGTTCTCGACCCCGATGCGGTTCCTCGTCGGCTTCAACGCGGTCGTCTGGATCTACGCCGTCGTGCGGGCCTATCGGGCCGCCTGGGACGCGGTGCCCTTCCGATCCGGTTTGCACAAACTCGCTTACTCCGTCCTCGCGAATCCAGGTTCACAGGCGCTGTACGCGATGGCGTGGGCAGTCCCGATCTGGCTCGGTCTCGCTGATGTTATCCGCGGCCGCGACGAGTCCGCCGTCGATCCTGCGTCGCGCTAGCGTTTTTCCTGGGTTTCGCCGGTAGAGCCGACTCGAGGGACGCTGTTACTCGAAGTCGACGCTGTTGCTCGAGACTCACACCACTCGATACCGACGAATACTCGTGGCGGGGGGATGAACCGACCGCTATGAGTGGAATCGACGTGGAGCCGGTCGACGAAGAGGCCGAGGGAGCCGACGCTGACGGGGCCGAGGGCGCAGACGACGACTCGCACACGATCGAGGTGACGCCGACGGAGTCCGTCGACGAGCGCGAGACGGTCGGCGTGGAGCCGTCGGACGACCCCATCGACGGCCCCAGCTACGTCCTCTACGGGGGAAAGGGCGGCGTCGGGAAGACGACGATGGCGGCGGCGACCGCGCTCGACAGCGCCCGCGGCGGGACCAGCACGCTCGTCGTCTCGACGGATCCGGCACACTCCCTCTCGGATACCTTCGAGACCGACGTCCCGGCCGAACCGGCCCGCATTCGTGAGGACGTCCCCCTCTACGCGGCGGAGATCGATCCGGAGGCCGCGATGGAGGGCGGCGGGATCGGCTTCCTCGGCGGCGGTGCTGGCGGGCCCGGCGACGATGCGGACGCCGACGCTGCGGGCCGGAACCCCTTCGCCGACGGAGCCGACTCCGCCGCGGGTGGCGCGGGCGAGATGGGTGGGCTCGGCGGCCTCGGTGAACTGCTCGGCGGCGACGAATCGCCGATGGAGGCCCTCTTCGGCGGCGCGATGCCCGGCGCCGACGAGGCCGCCGCGATGCAACTCCTGCTCGAGTACCTCGACGACCCCCGGTTCGAGCGCGTGGTCGTCGACACCGCGCCGACGGGTCACACCCTCCGGCTGCTGAAGCTGCCCGAACTGATGGACACGATGATGGGCCGGATGATGAAGTTCCGCCAGCGGCTCAGCGGGATGCTCGAGGGAATGAAGGGGATGTTCCCCGGGCAGAACGCCCCAGAGAGCGCGGACGACCTCGGCGATCTGGACGAACTCCGCGACCGGATCGAGCGTCTCCGGGCGGCCCTGCAGGATCCCGCGCGGACCGACTTCCGGATCGTGATGGTCCCCGAGGAGATGAGCGTCTTCGAGTCCAAACGCCTGCGCCAGCAGCTCGAGGAGTTCCAGATTCCGGTCGGCACGGTGGTCGTCAACCGCGTCATGGAGCCCCTCTCGGACGTCACCGACGACGTGCACGGTGAGTTCCTCCAGCCGAATCTGGACGACTGCGAGTTCTGCCAGCGGCGGTGGGACGTCCAGCAGAAGGCCCTCGCCGAAGCGCAGGACCTCTTTCGGGGCACCGACGTCCGCCGCGTCCCGCTGTTCGCCGAGGAGGTCCGCGGCGAGGGGATGCTCGAGGTCGTCGCGGCCTGTCTGCGGTGATCGGCGTGTCGGGCGGTTGATCTCAGGTGTGCTGTTCACGCGGTAGACGTTCCGAAGCCAGTCGTTCGGTGATGGCCTCTTCATTCGGAGAGAGAGACGCAGTTTGCACAGCGTGTTCGACGTATCGTGGCAACGGGGAACTGCCTCGTCCTCCCCAGCCGATTCACTCACTCCCTTCGGTCGTTCGCTCATCCCTCGCACAATTTCGCCCCGCGGCTCGCTGGTCGCTCACCGCGGACCAGCGCGCGCCACCGCGCGGCGGACACGTACCACGCGGTGGCGTGCGCTGTCAGCTGGCCGAGCACTGCGAGGCCAGCTGATACTTCCGCGCGAGGGATGAGCGAGTGCAACGAGCGAATCGGCTGGGGAGGGCGTGGCGATTCCCCGTTGCCACGATAGGAGAAAGCGGTTCGACTCCGTCCGCGTTCATTCGGGTTCCTCATCCCCTGCAGCGTCCTCGTGGACGTGCAACAGGTCGACGTGTATCTCCTCGTCGGCCGCCGGCAGGTCGCGGACCGCCGCGGCCTGGGCGCGCGCCCTCGATTCCTCGTCGTCGACAAGTAGCAGGACTGCGCACATGTGATACCGTACCACGCGCAGTTCCTAACGTCGTCCTCCGGCCCCGGTCGACGGACGGGGTGCGATCGGCCGCGCGCTCGCGCCCGCCACCGGTCACTCGCTCATCGCCGGCTCGTCGACCGGCGGCTCGAGTCGAACGGCGTACGACAGGAGTCCGGCGGCGAGGACGGTGCCGGCGGCGAGCAGCCACCACGAGGCGCGGTAGCCGGCGGCGTCCGCGAGGTAGCCGAACGCGGGCGGGGAGACGATCGAACCGGCGACCAGCGAGAGCTGTCCGGCGGCGGTCGCACCGCCCATCTCGTCGCTCGAGACGAGCGTCGCCATGTAGGAGTAGTAGACGCCGGTGTTCCCGAGGACGAAAAAGCCCAGCGCCGAGAAGGCGACGACGGCGCCGCGGACCGTCGCGGTCGCCGCGACGACGAGGAACAGCGCGGCGCTCCCGAGCGACTGTACGATCAGGATCGCACCGATCCGAACGTCCGGATCGCCGGGGAGGTTGTCGCTGAGCCAGCCGCCGACCACGCGGCCGACGCTCCCGAACAGCTGGACGAGCGCGAGGACGACCCCGCCGAACGCGGCCGAGGCGCCGACCGCCTCCTCGACGTACAGTACGGTGTAGCCGGTCGTGGTGAACAGCGCCGCACCGAGGAAGAAGCCGGCGGCGACGAGGACGCGGTAGGGACGGTTCCGGGACAGCGCGCGGAAGTCGAGATAGCCCGTCCCGTCGCCGTCGCCGGATTCCTCGTAGCAAACGGCGAAGAGCAGCGCGACGACGACGGCGACGCCGGTGGCGATCAGGAACCCGGCTTGCCAGAATAGGACGCCCGCCAGCCCCGTCACGAGCAGGGCGCTGATCCCGCTGCCGGCCGTGACGCCGACCTGTTTGATCCCCAGCGCGAGGTTCTGGCGGCCCTCGGTGATGGCGTCGTAGATCGCCTTGTTCGTCCCCGGAATCGCCGTCGCGTACGCCGACCCGAGGACGAACGCGGCCGCGAGCAACAGCGCGTAGCTGGGCGCGCCGGCCACCAGCGTGGCGCCGGTCGCCAGCCCGACGAGTCCGAGCACGAGCGACCGCCGCTCGCCGAACCGGTCGATCAGCGCGCCCGCCGGCAGGAGCCAGACCGCGTAGCCCAGCGTGAGCGCGGTCACGACGAAGCCGACCGAAACGCGCGCGAGCCCGAACGCGTCGCGGAAGAACGTCGTCGCGGCGAAAACCGTGTAGTAACAGATACTCGCCGACACCTGCCACAGCGTCACGAGCGCGACCGTCCGCCAGTACGACCGGTCCATTCGACGACGGGACCTTCCTCGAGGACGCGCTTGACTGTCCCGGTGGCGGAGACCCTTCCGTTATATTTCCAATGGAAACCACGTTCCAACTCGCTGGGAACGGGGTACAGCGTTGATACGCATCGTCGGTGAGTATCCGGACGAGACGGTATGCCAGACCGCACCACAGCACGACGACGGGAGGACGCGATTCTCGAGGTCCTCGAGGAGTCGAGTCCGGCGACGACCGCCGACCTCGCGACGGCGCTCGAGACGCATCCGGTAACGATCGAGCGCCGCTGTCGTGCGCTGTACCGGTCCGGGCGTATCCGTCGCTGTACCGGCGGCGCGTACGCGCTCGCCGAGTCCGGCGCCGATCGGCCCGCGGCGTCGGCGATCGACGACGCGAGCGCCGACCGAACCACGTCGACGAACCCCGCCGACTGACTCGCCTCTCCGACGACAGGTATCGTCGATCGGCCCCACGTCGCGACCGCGGACCGTCCCGTAGCACCGGTTCGCCGCTCCCATAGCATCCTGCCGATTCCCGGCCGGTCGATTTCGATTCCCGCCTCCCGTTTTTGGACCGCGCGCGTCGACCGACTCAGACTAACTTCCGGAGCAGCCGGTAGCCCGCGTCGCGAAGCGTGTCCGGCAAGAATCGCGCGTAGACGCCGTACTGAGCCAGCGGTCCGACCGGATACCGGGCCGGCGGCTCGGGCGTCGTGGCGGCCTCGAGGATGGCCGCGGCGACGTCCTCGGCCGAGGATGCGAAGGGGCCGCCGTTGCCGCCGCCGATCAGTTGCATCTCGTCGTAGAGGTCGTACAGCGTCTCGTAGGCGGGCGTCCGCTCGTCGTCGGGCAGTTCCTCGTCGACGCGGTCGGAGAAGTTCGTCTCGACCGGGCCGGGTTCGATCACGGTGACGTCGATGCCGAACTCCTCGACCTCGGCGCGCAGCGAGTCGCTCATCGCCTCGAGGGCGTGTTTCGACCCGGCGTACGCGCCCGATCCGGGGAACGCGATCCGACCGACGACGCTCGAGACGTTGATGATCCGCCCGGCGCCCTGGGCGCGCATGTGGGGCAAGGCGGCGCGAACGAGCCGGTGGGGGCCGTAGACGTTGACGTCGAACTGGCGGTGGAGGTCCGACGTCGCGACGTCCTCCATCGGCCCCATCTGGGCGTAGCCGGCGTTGTTGACGAGACAGTCGATGGCGCCGGCGACGTCGACGACCCGTTCGACCGCCTCCGCGACCTGTTCGGGGTCGGTGACGTCCAGCGCGAACGTCGTACAGCCGGCCTCCTCGAGGGCCGCGATGTCGTCTTCGTTGCGGGCCGTGGCGAACACCTGCCAGTCGTCTCGCAGGAAGGCGGTAGCGGTCGCCCGGCCGATGCCCGAGGAACAACCGGTGATCAGGACGCTCTTCTTGCGCGTGTAGCGGTCGTCCCCGTCGCCCACGGTCGTCTCCTCGACGCGGTCGTCGGCGGTTCCCGGTGCCGCATTACGGTCATCCTCGACGACGGCGCCGTCCGGCCCGTCGTCGTCTGTGCGCTCGACGTCCTCAGCGGTGGCCATACGTGACCGATTCGAGAGGCGATACCTAAGTAGCGACGGTTTGTCGCGCTGAACGGACTGTCCGGGTGACCCGGGTGCCGGCCGCTGCGAGCATCGGATGACGGCGACGTGACGCCACCGGACGACAGCACTGCGACGCCACCGAACGTCCGTATCTATCACCGAGGCGGATATTCACTACCGGCGTCCGAGAACTATTCGGTATCGTGGCACTAGGTAACACATATGATGGACGCTTCGACGGACCGACCGATACTGGTCGCTGTCGCAAACCCCGACCACACCCCGCAACTCGTCCGAACGGCCAGTGACCTCGCTCGAGCGAGCGACGCGATCGTTCGGATCGTCTCGGTCGTCGTCAAGTCCCACGACTCGCCGTTTTCCGTCTATTCGGACGAGACGATCATCGAGCAGTACGCGGAAAACAGCCGGAAGCTACTCGACAGCGCACTCGCCGTCGCGCCGGACGACGTCAGGATCGACGACGCACAGGTCGTCAGTCGGTCGGTTTCCGACGGGATACTCACGGCGGTCGACGAGACCGACGCGCGGGCGCTCGTCGTCGGCTGGGAGGACCGCAAGCGCCGAACCGACGCGGTACTCGGCTCGACGAACGATCGGCTTCTCGAGCGCGCCCCGTGTGATCTCTACGTCGAACGCATCGGGCACGAGGCCGACGGCGTCGACTCGATCCTGCTGCCGGTCGCGGGCGGTCCGCACGTCCGGCCGGCGGTCGACGTGGCGAACGCGATCGCGGCCCGCAACGATGCGGCCGTCTCGTTCTGCTCGGTCATCGACGACGACGCGGATCCGTCGGTGGCCCGCGAATCGATCGAACGGGCGACGACGTTCCTCGAGGACGCGCCGGGGCCGCCCGTTCGGTCGGAATCGACGATCTACGACGGCGGCGACGTCGTCGAGACGCTCCTCGAGGCCGCGGCCGAACACGATATCGTCGTCTTCGGGGCGACGCGTCAGGGGGCGGTTCACCGCCGCCTCGTCGGTTCCATCCCGCGGAGGGTGGCGCGCCGAACCGACCGCACGGTGATCCTCGCTCGAGACGGGGACGCCGTCGGCGGGCCGGTGATCCGCCGGCTCAGACGGCTCTTGCCGACTCCGTGACGTGCGTCGTCCGCGAGCGAGTCACTCGTCGAGTCCGCGCTTCGCCTCGTCGGCGTAGCCGTCGGCCAGACGGACGGGGTCGGGGAGTTTGTACGACGTGGCGAGCGCGAGCGCGGCGTCGGCGGCCGTTTCGGAGCCGACGCGGTGGCCGGGGCTGACGTACAGCGGATTGATGTACCGATCCGGCGAGTCGTACTGGCGCGTCTGGACCGCGTAGCCCAGTAGTGTGCCGTCGGGGGCGTCGACCCGCGAGTTCGACTCGATCGGAACGCGGGACCCCGCCGGGAGGTTCTCGGTGTCCTCCGTCGGCGTCCCGCAGAGCAGGCTCTTGGCGACGCCGATGCTCGGCACGTCGCGGACGACGCCCATGTGGGTCGCGATGCCGGCCTGCCGGAAGTGGATGCGGCCGCTGCCGTCGAAGAGAATTAGGTCCGGGTCGACGGAAAGTTCCTCGAGCGCCGCGAGGATCGGCCGTCCCTCGCGGAAGGAGAGTAGGCCCGGGATGTAGGGAATCTCGAGGGGCGTGACGGCGTGAACGCGCTCGATCACCTCGCCGCCGCGCATCGCGACGACGGCGGACAGCGCCCGGTCCTGATCGCCCGCCTCGTTCGTGAGAAACGACTGGTCGACGCCGACCACGGTCACGGGGTCGTCGGGACTCGAGGCCGACGCGAGCGGATCGCCGAGCGTGGCGGCATCGAAGTCGAACTCGTCTTCGAACACCGCGGCGTCGGCGATTTCGCGCTGCATGGCTTCCATCTCGTCGCGCTCGAGCGAGCCGTCGGGAACGAGGTCGGGCCGGGCCGTGGACATTGCTGCTCGAGGATTGACGGCGGGCGAAAATCAGTGTCGGGGTTGCGATACCGAATGAGTGAACCGGATGGGAAGAACGAATGAATGGGTTAGAATCGACGGCGACCGCCGGGACCGCCCGGGCCGCCGGGGCCACCGGGACCGCCCGGCCCGCCACCGCCGAGCTGGAACTGGTTCGGCGTGCGGACGTTCTGGGTGCGCTTGACGTACTCGCCGTAGCCCAGTCCGATCGCGAGGCCGACGAGGTGGGCCATGTGGGCGATATTGCCGCCGCCCCCGGTGCCGATGAAGAAGATACTGATTAGCGCCGTGAACCCGGTCAGGATCCAGATCGGGACTGGGAGGATGAAGTAGAGGTACACCGTGAGGTTCGGGTTCAGGATCGTCAGGATGCCCATGATCGCGAGCGCGGCACCGCTGGCACCGAGGACGCCCGGCGTGAGGGGGGTGATCGGACCCTGCAGGAGGGTGATACCGATCTGTGCGAGGCCGGCGAGCGCGCCGCTCACCAGGAAGAGGATCGCGAAGTTCCTCGAGCCGACGTAGCGCTCGACGAGCGGCCCGAAGAAGAATATCACGATGCTGTTGAACACGATGTGCATGAAGCCGCCGTGGGCGAAGATCGACGTGAACCACGTCCAGACGTACTCCGGATGCTGCGGCGTCAGGACGAACAGCGTCCGGTGGAGGCCGAACCCGAACGCCGTCTGCACGACCAACTGTAACAGGAACGTGATCCACATCAGCGCGAGGAACGTGTAGGTCACGTTCCCGCGGAAGTACGCGAGCGGCCCGCCCGGTCCCGTGTCGATCGGCAGTTTGTCGGTGAGACTCGAGGCCCGGGAAGTGCTCCCGCCGCTCTCGACGCCGTCGTCGAAGCCGCTGTCGAAGACCCCCTGCGGATCGTTCCAGTTTTGCAGCCCCGTACAGTCGTGGTTCTCCGGCAGCCGGTGGTCGGCACAGAAGGTGCCCCCGCAGTGCCGACAGTTGTAGGGCATGCTTTCGTCTTTCCCACACACGTCGCACTTGGCCATTGAGCGGGGGTATGTGTGGCACCGCTAAGGGATTTGGGGTTCGTCCCTCGCACTGATTTCCCGCGGTCGCGGGCGTGCTTCCGCCCGTATACGCGAGCGTTTCGGCCCGTTGAACGGTCCGCTTCGGACGGTAGTCGCGTCTTACGGACCGTTTCTGGTGGTGACACGAGAGTGGGGAAGTCACCGACTCGACCGGCCGTCCGGCGGCGACCGCCGGCCGCCCCGCCCGCGTCGCCCCGAACTGTACATTTTTGCTTCCCGAACCCCCATATCGAGGCGTGCAAGAGTACGAGCGCAAGCAGCTGCTCGAGCGCGTCGAGCGCGAGGGCGCGACCGTCGGCGCGGACATCCCGGAGACGATCACCGTCCAGGGGGAGGAGATCGAGCTCCGGACGTTCGTCTTCGAGATCAAGCGCCGCGAGACGGTGCCCGCCGGCGAGCGCGACCGCGTCGAGCAGGCCAAACGGAACCTGCGACGCGAGCGACGCGAGCGCCTCGAGGCCATCGAGGAGGGCGATATCAGCCGCGAGGAGGGCGAGGAACTCGCCGGGAGCATCATCGGCATCGATCGGGCGCTGAACGCCCTCGAGAGCCTCGGACCGACGGACTTAGAGCGCGAACAGCAGGCCAAACAGGCCCAGGATCGCAAGCGCTGGATGTCGTTCCTCAAAAAGGCGCTGGGGAAGGACGACGGCGGCGCCTCCCGGAGGGGACGATAAATGGCGACCAACGCCGAAATCGCCGGTCGCTTCGAGGAGTTCGCCGACCTGCTCGAGGCCGACGACGTCGAGTACAAGCCCCGCGCGTACCGGCGCGCGGCCGAGAACATCCGCGCCCACCCCGTCCCGATCGCCGACCGCGTCGAGGACGGCGACGAGGCGGTTCTCGAGGAGATCGACGGCGTCGGCGACGCCATCTCCTCGAAGGTGATCGAGTACGTCGAAACGGGCGAGATCGAGGAACTCGAGGAACTCCGCGCGGAGCTGCCGATCGACATTGCCGACATCACGCGCATCGAGGGCGTCGGTCCCAAAACGGCGGGGAAACTCTACCGCGAACTCGGGATCGAGACGCTCGACGACCTCGAGGACGCAGCCGAAGCCAACGAGATACGGGCAGTCAAGGGGTTCGGCCCCAAAACGGAGCAGAACATCCGGGAGAACATCGAATTCGCCCGGGAAGTCGGCCAGCGCCAACTGCTTGGCGAGGCCCGGCCGCTCGCGGACGACGTGCTCGAGTTCCTCGAGTCGGTCGACGAGGTCGAGCGCTGCGAGGTCGCCGGCTCCATCCGGCGGTGGCGCGAGACGATCGGCGACGTGGACGTGCTCGCCGCCACCGAGGACGGCGAGGCGGTCGTCGACACCTTCGTGAACTGGGACTCGGTCGACGGCGAGATCGAGTCCGGCCCCGAAAAAGCGAGCGTCCGCGTCGGCGAGATTCGGGTTGACCTCCGCGTGGTCGTCCCCGAGGAGTTCGGTTCCGCGCTGCAGTACTTCACGGGGAGCAGGGACCACAACGTCGCGCTGCGCAACTACGCGATCGATCGCGGAATGAAGCTGAACGAGTACGGGGCCTTCGACGTGAGCGACGTCGAGGACCACGAGTCGGACCAGCGCGTCGGCGAACGCGTCGCCGGCGAGACCGAGGAAGGGATGTACGAGGCGCTGGGGCTCCCGTGGATTCCGCCGGAACTCCGATCGGACCGCGGGGAGATCGCGGCGGCGGCAAACGACGCGTTGCCCGACCTGCTTACCCGCGAGGACGTCCGCGGCGACCTGCACAGTCACACCGAGTGGTCCGACGGCAACACCGATATCGAAGCGATGGTCGAGGCGGCCAAAGCCATGGGCTACGACTACTACGGCGTCGCCGACCACGCGGAGGGACCCGGCATCGTCGGCGGGATGGGCCTCTCGGACACCGAAATCCTCGAGCAGGTCGAGGCGATCCGCGAAGTGGCCGCCGCAGTCGACATCGAGGTGTTCGCGGGAATCGAGGCCAACGTCGACGCCGAGGGCGAGATCGACCTCTCGGAGGAGGTGATCGAGGCCTTAGACGTCATCGTCGCCTCAACCCACAGCGCGCTCGGACAGGATGCGGAGACGGCGACCGAACGCCTCGTCCGCGCCGCGAAGAACCCGACGATCGACGTGCTCGGCCATCCCAGCGGCCGCCTACTCAACGAGCGCTCCGGACTGGAGTTCGACGCCGCCGCGCTCGGCGAGGCCGCGGCCGAGCACGGCACCGCCCTCGAGGTCAACTCGAACCCGCGCCGGCTGGACCTCTGGGGGAGCGCCGTTCAGGCCGTCCTCGAGGAGGGAGCCCCCATTGCGATCAACACCGATGCCCATCAGCCGTCGACGCTCGAGTACATGCGCTGGGGCGTCCACACGGCGCGACGCGGGTGGGCCGAACCGGACGACGTGATCAACACGTGGGCACTCGAGGACCTGCGCGAGTTCCTGCACTGACCGCTCGCCGACTTCGGTTCGGACGCGCTCGAGACGACAATGAAACTGCTCCTCGACGTCATGTGCGGTGGCCTTCCGGCCTACCTGCGAATGTGCGGCCACGACGCCGCCTACGCGGGCGACCGGGGCCTCGAGGCCGACAATGCCCTTCGCGCGCTCGCGCAGCGGAGAACCGGACGCTGGTCACGCGAGACGTCGACCTCGCCGCCCGCACGGCGGACGCGATCCTACTCGAGTCCCGCGACGTCGAGGATCAACTGGCGGAACTCGCCGCGGCGGGCGTCGACCTGACGCTCGCCGACGAGCCCTCGTTTTGCGGCCGGTGTAACGGGCGCCTCGAGCGCGTCGCGGCGGGAGAACCGACGCCCGAATACGCGCCCGACCCCGCCGACACCGCCGTCCGGCGCTGTGGGGACTGCGGACAGCACTTCTGGCGCGGGAGCCACTGGGATCGGGTCGCGGCGACGCTCTCGAGAATCGACGCGGCCGGCGACCGCACCCGCGGGGATCGGTAGCCCTGCGGTGAGTCGCCTGTCGCGTTACGGTCGGCGACCGCTAGCCGTCCAGCACGAACGAGACGTCGAGGGTCGTTCTGTACTGCTCGATCGTCCCGCCCTCGACTTCCGCCGTCTGCGATTCGATCTCGATGCCGCTGATGTTCTCGAGGGTTTCGTCCGCTTGGTCGAGCGCGTTCTGCGCGGCGTCTTCCCACGACTCGTTCGAGTTACCGGTCAGTTTGATGATCTTGACTGTTTCGCCCATCGTACGGTGGACGAACACCACGTGGGGAGGTAGTGATTTGGCGTGACAATGCCGTTACTCGTCGAGCGTGACAGTGCGCTCCCGATGGGTGTGGGAGTGTCGCCTGGTGGTCGCAACTCAGTAGACGGAGACGTCGTCGAACCGGCCGTCGTAGGCGATGTGGTGTGGATGGGTCGGCTCGGTGCCCGAGAGGAAGAGCCGGTCGATCTTCTCCCACGTGTTCTCGTAGCCGAGGTGGGCGAGTTCGGCGGCGGTGGTACGCCAGCGGTGACTCCCGGTGTGGTGGACGACTCGGCGAGCGACGCCGTCTCGGAGGGCGTCGACGAGGTCGTCCGCGGCGTCGATCAACACATCGAACGCGGTGTGGGCGACCCCAACCGACTGGGGGAGGTGGGCGTACGAGGAAGTAAAGGGCGGGAACCCCATCGATTCGGCGAGTTCGCGGGCCCGGCGGTCGTGCGACGGGAGGTATTTCGGATTGAAGATCTCGACGGCGTCGATGACGTCCCGGTACCGACGCAGGTCCGACTCGCCCAGACTCACGTTCAGGAACTCGGGGTGGGGCGCGAGCACCGCGGCGTCCTGTCGCTCGAACTCCGCCATCGCCGTCTCGAGCGGGATGAAGTCGGGAACGGGCTCCTCGAGGCCGATCGCGAGGACGTGTTTGCGATTCCGCCACGAGCCGGTGAAGACCTCCCGCGCCGGAATCACGCGCAGCTCGTCGGTCGAGTAGCTGGCCGCTTCCCGCCGGATCTCCGGGATCCTGGTGAAGTGGGGCGCGTAGACGATCGCGTCGAGGCCGACGTCGATCGCTCGCTCGACGACCGCCTCGTCGAGCACCTTCACGTGACAGTCGACTCGCGTTTCCGCTGTGCCGTCGCTCACGATAGCCTCTTTCGAGTCGGTCGAGTTATGAATTCTGATTCGGCGGCCACCCGACCGTGTCCTTGATCGCGTCGACGATCGGTTCGACCGGTTCGTCGGGGTCGGTCGCGATGAACAGGCCGTCGTCGCCGACGTAAACTCGGAGGATCTTCAGGAAGTCCATCGCCGTCGCGATGTACTCGACGCGCTCGGCGTCCGGGAAGAGCGTGTTTCGGAAGAGTTCGATCTGCATGAAGTCCATGTGGACGTTCGTGTGGATCCGCTCGAAGTGCTCGAGCATCGCGTCCTTGCTCTCGTACATCGAGATGGTCCGATCGTCGATGTAGAGCGGCCGAAACGTCTCGGTATCGTACTCGCAGAAGGCGTACAGCGGGCCGGAAACCGTGTTCTTGACGACCTGTCGGACGCGGTCGGCGTCGAAGGAACACAGCTGCGAGCGGTTCGTCGCGGGCATAGCTGACCGATGGGGGCGCGCCGATGAATCCCTGTCGGACGCGAGGCGATCAGTTCGCCGCGAGCCACCCCCGTTCGCTGCGAAAGTATCATTAGGCCCGCCCGTCGATACCTTCAGTGAGAGTGAATGGCCTGGGAATGCGGAATCGACGGCTGCGGTGCGGTGTTCGAGGACGTCGAGTCGACCGTCGTCCACCAAGCGACGGAGCACGAACGCCGGGAGTGTAAGGTCTGCGGGACCGTCGTCCCCGACGGCTACCTCGCGATTCGACACGCCTTCACCGAGCACAGCCGCGCCGAGTACGTCCGCGCCTACGGCGCGAGTTCCGAAGACGTCCGCAACCGCGAGGAGCTCCTCGAGGAGATCGAGGACGTCGCGAACATGCAAGCGATCGCCCAGGAACTGAAACGGTAACGATCGCGTTTTCGTTCCGGCGGCGAGTCGCTCGAGCGTCGCGCACGCCGCCCGCCGAACCCGGCCGCGTTACGGGCGGCCGTTCCGTCGGCCTCCCGTCTCGTCTGTCTGAGATCGAATCTTGTATCGCGTGAACGGCCGGAACGCGCTGGCCCCGCCTATTTCCGCCCGCTCGACGTTCGTGGCCTATGACCGAGATCGCCATTACGGGTGCATCGGGGCGAGTCGGCAGAACGGCCATCGAGGCGTTTTCCGACGCGAATCTCACGCTCTTTTCTCACAGCGAAACCGAGGATATCGACACCGAAACGCTCGAGATCGCCGACTACGGCGCGTTCGCCGACGCGCTCTCGGACCGGGATATCGACGTGCTGATTCACCTCGCGGCCAACCCGGAGCCGCGCGCGGCGTGGGAGGACCTGCGCGGGCCGAACGTCGACGGCGCCTACAACGCCTTCGCGGCCGCCGTCGAGAACGACCTCGAGCGGGTCGTCTACGCGAGTTCGAACCACGCGGTCAACATGGCGAACACCGTCTCCCCGATCCGACCGGAGTCGACGGTCGGGTCGCCCGATGTCGTCCGGCCCGACGAGAGGATGGATCCCGACACCTACTACGGAGTCACCAAGGTCTTCGGCGAGGCGATGGGTCACTACTACGCGAACCGCCACGGACTGGACGTGGTCAACCTGCGGATCGGCTGGCTGCTCTCTGAAGACGAACTCAGGGAAGAATGCGAGCAGCGCGACGCCGCCGGCGAGCGATTCGCCCGGGCGATGTGGCTCAGCCACGGGGACTGCCGGCGGGTGATCGACGCCGCCGCGACCACCAGCCTCGCGTCGTCGCCGACGACTGCTCACGGTATCTCGGCCAACGCCGAGCGGTTCCTCTCCCTGTCGGAGACGATGCTCGAACTCGGCTACCGACCGCGGGACGATTCGGCCGACGTTCTCGACCCCGATCGGTAACGCCGCCCTCGAGGCCGGAACGGGTCCGATCGCTGGGCTCGGGACCGTAAGACCGAATACCGACAGGTCCGTATGCGGACACATGTCCACCAAAGTAGCCGACTCGACGGGCTACGGCCCGAACTCCCAGATGTCCGCGTTCGGGTACGTCATGGCGGCCATCATCGCGATCGCCCTGCTCCCGCTCTTGCCGGTGCTCATTCCCGCGTACCTCGTCTGGCGAGTGTTCTTCGCGGAGGAGGAGTTCGAGCACAGTTTCGAGGCGTGGCGCAACGAATCGGGGCGCCGGCCGAGTTCGTAACGCGCGCGGATCGGCGGTGAACCGGTCGGACTGAGAGCCGACTCGAGTCGCGGCAACCGGACAACCGATTTGAGCAACCCAGAATTTCGTTTTCGTCGTTTGATCCCCGGAAACCCCGTCGTAACCGCGGGTTTCGACGCGACAGTCGGGAGTATGATGTAAAATACGGCTTTCACAGTACGGCTTGGGACTCTCCGATATGGCGGGGCCAGAGGGACGTGAGGCGAACCGGTCGACGCGTCGCCGTCCCTCGTTACTCGAGGCGACGACGCTGCGATCGCCTGTCGGCCGGAACTGCCAGTGTCCGTCTTCGTACCGAACATGAACGGAGCACCAGTTCGCACGGATGCACCGGCACCGAATCGAACCACCCCCTTTCGAGCGCGTGCGGTCGACCGCCCGACCGACCCGCGGTCGATCACTCGCCGGATCGAGTTCGCGTGTCACGGACGGATCGGCGGAAGCGTCGTCCGAGGCGCGCCTCGAGGTGATCGCGAATGAGCGAACAGTCGGCCTCCTCCTCGACGGTCATCGACGCCGTTCCGGGCGGTGAAGCCATACACGGCGCCCTCTACCGGTACGGGCTGGGCGTTCTGTTCGCCGCGAACGTCTTCGGCGCGGGGTCGGTCTACATCCTCGCCGACGCCGGGGCGAACTTCGCGTTCTCCCTGCTGTGGGTCCTGCCGCTGGCCTTCCTCATCGACATCGCGCTCCACGACATGAGCGCCCGCCTCGCGGTGGCCGACGAACCGCTGGCGGATTACATCGTCGACGCGGTCCCGATCGGCGGCCGAGCACTCGTGATCTCGATATCGCTGATGTCGGCGCTGTGGGCCGTCTCGAACTACGCCGTCGCGGGGGCGGCGCTGGCCTGGCTCCTGCCCGGACTGGACAACGTCGTCGTCGGCATCGTCCTCGCCGGCGGCGCGGGGATCGCCATCGTCCAGCTGAAGGTCTACGACCGCATCGAGGCAGCGATCGCCGCAGCCGTTTTCGCGGTCTTCGGCTCGTACGGCCTCCTGCTCGCCGGGCTGGACGTGCCGTGGCAGTCGGTCGCCGCCGGCCTGCAGCCCGCGCTGACCAGCGACATCGGCTACCTCACGACGGTCATCGCCCTGCTCGGGACGACCGTCTACTGGCCGAACTTCTTCATCCAGTCGAGCATCCGGCCGACCAAGGAGTGGACCGACGTCTGGAAGTACCGCCGGGACAACGCCGCCGGCATCGCGACGACGCTGCTGATCGGCAGTTTCGTGATGATCGTCTCCGCGGTCACCCTCGCTCAGGGCGATATGACGCTGACCGGTCCCGGGCAGCCGCTGGCGGACATCATCGGCCGGGGCGCGCTCCTGGTGTTCATGATCGCCGTCTTCCTCGCGAGCATCACGTCCGCGACCGGGACGCTGTTCGGCGCCGGGTTCATGATTCCGCAGTCGCTGGGCAGACACACGGTGTTCGGCGACGCCGGATTCCGCCGGACGGTCATCGGGCTGATCGCGGTCTCGGCGGCCACCGCCCTCCCGCTGCTGGTCTACACCGGGTTCGGCCCCGTCGAGATGGCCATCATCATGCCCGCGGTCAACGGCGCGATCGGCCTGCCGGTCACCGTCTTCGCGCTCATCGGCGCAGTCAACAAGTTCTACGACGTCGAGTGGTACGAGAACGCGGCGTTCGTCGCCGCGGGGCTCGTGTTGCTGATCGGCAGCCTCACCACGATCCAGTCGCTGTACGAGACGATTATCGGCATCCTCTAAACCCGTCTCTCGGTCATTTTTTCGCGCCGTCCGAGCCGGAATGTCGTATTCGTGGGACCAGCAGCGCGTCTGCGATCGGTCTCGAGGACGCGCCTCCGAGCGCTGCGGGGCGCGTTCGCTCCTCAGTCGTCGGCGCTGGCGGCGGTAGCCAGATCCGACGGCGGACCGCCCGGCAGGTCGTCGCGGTCGTGGGGCGCGTCGAACGCGAGGTCGGGTCCTCGGGCGACGATTCGACTGGGGTTCACGTCGGGGTGTGTCGTGTAGTAGTGTTCCTTGATGTGGTCCATGTTCACGGTCTCGGCGATTCCGGGTGTCTGATAGAGCTCTCGCAGGTACGGCCAGAGGTTCTCGTACTCCCGGACGTACCGGACGTTACACATGAAGTGCGTGTGGTAGACGTTGTCGAAGCGGACGAGCGTCGTGAACATCGCGACGTCGGCCTCGGTCAGGCGGTCGCCGGCGAGGTAGCGCTGGTCCGCCAAGACCTCGTCCCAGTGGTCGAGCGCGGAAAAGAGGTCGTCGACCGCCTCGTCGTATGGCGCCTGCTCGGTGGCGAAGCCGGCCCGGTAGACGCCGTTGTTGATCGGTTCGTAGATCTCGTCGATGATCCGGTCGACCTCGTCTCGGTACCCCTCCGGGTAGAGGTCGACGTCTCTCGAGGCGACGTCGTCGAACTCGGTGTCGAGCATCCGCATGATCTCCGCCGACTCGTTGTTGACGATGGAGTCGGTCTCGGTGTCCCAGAGCACCGGCACCGTCACGCGACAGGTCGCGTCCGGGTCCGCGCGCACGTAGAGTTCGCGGAGGTAGTCGGCGCCGTGGACGTGATCGGGTGTACAGCCGTCCTTCTCGGGCGTGAACTGCCAGCCGTCCTCGTCGCGGTAGGGGTCGACGACCGAGGCCGAGATCGCGTCCTCGAGGCCCTTCAGCGCCCGGGTCACCAGGGTTCGGTGCGCCCACGGGCAGGCGTAGGAGACGTAGAGGTGGTACCGGCCGGCTTCGGGCTGGTATTCGGCGCCGGGATCGTCGCGGATCCGACCGCGGAACGTCGTCTCCTGTCGCTGGAAGGAGCCGTCGTCGTCGGTGTACTCCCCCGCATCGGTGCGCCACTCGCCGTCGACGAGCATGTTCATGGGTGGAGATAGGGGCTCGAGGCTCAAATGACCTCGCTAACATCGGTGTTACCCCTGCGTCGCGGACTCGGAGCCGCGAACTCACCCGACCGCGCTGGCGACCCAGTAGGCCAGCCCGACGGCGATGAGGGCGACCCCTTCGCGACGACTGACGCGTCTGTCGGTCGCGAGCAGGACCGTTCCGACGGCGGTCACGACGACCAGCCACGCCAGACCGCTCCGGACGGCCGGATCGACGGTCATCGGTCGGGCGATCGCCGAGACGCCGAGGACGCCCAGGAGGTTGAACACGTTCGAGCCGATGACGTTGCCCGCCGCGATCCCCATGTCGTTGCGCCGTGCCGCGACGACCGACGTCACGAGTTCCGGCAGCGACGTGCCGGCGGCGACGACCGTCGCCCCGACCAGCCACGCCGAGACGCCCAGCGAGATGGCGATCCCCGTCGCCGCGTCGACCAGGATACGACCGCCGACGACGACGAGACCGAGTCCGGCGAGCAGGCGGACGCCCTCGCGACCGACCGAAATCGCCGACTCGTCGCGGCCGACGCTCGAGTCGCCGGCCGTCTCGTTCGGTACATCGTCGTCGTCGTCGCCTCGTCGGATCGCCAGTCCGATCGCGCCGAGGTACGCGACGAGCAGGACGACGAGCGCGACTCCCTCGAGCCGCGAGACGTCTCGATTCGCGAGGACGAGCGCGCCGACCGCCGTCGCGCCGCCCATCGCGAGCGCGTCCCGACGGACCAACGCGTTCGTGACGCGAAACGGGGCGATGACGGCGACGATACCGAGGATGACGCCGAGGTTGAACACGTTCGAGCCGACGACGTTCGCGACCGCGACGTCTCCCTGGCCCTCGAGCGCGGCGGTCACGGAGACGGTGACCTCCGGCGCGGAGGTCCCGAACGCGACGACGGTGAGACCGACGACGAGCGGGGAGATGCCGACCGTCGTCGCCAGCCTCGAGGCCCCGTCGACGAGCCAGCGGGCACCGAACCAGAGGCCACCGATACCGGCGGCGAGCAGCGCGATAGCTCCGACGACTGCCATCAGTTCTTCTGCCCGCCACGGGCACTAAAAGGAACGGGTAGCGGTCGGTGCCGGCCGCGCCCGGCGACGAGGGTCCGTCTCGGCGACCCGTCGCAGCGACCGCCGGCCCGTCTCGTATAGTTAGTTCACGGTTTCCGTAGTAAGAGTTTTCAACGACGGTGAGTTTACGATGTCGTATCACACGATGAGTGGTGTCAACGACGATCCGACCGGCGATCCGACGGATTCGTTCGTCGAGGGGACGGGCGACGACGAGCCGAGAATAACGTTCTACGGCGGCCGCGGGATAAGCGCGCTGCCGATCCTGTTTTTCATCGTCTGGGCCATCGCGCAGACGGCGCTCTGGCGAATCTCGGACACGGGCGGGCTGATCGTGGGAATCCTGATCGGCCTGATCCTCGGGATGTTCTTCGTCCGCGGGGACTGGGCGTCCTACGCGAACACCATCTTCGAGGGGATGACCCAGCCGGTAGCCGTCACGGCCATCGTCGCCTGGATCTGGGCGGGAATGTTCGCACAACTGTTGCAGGACGGCGGCTTCGTCGGCGGCCTCGTCTGGCTCGCCGACGTCGCGGGCGTCGGCGCGACGCTGTTCCCGGCTATCACGTTCGTCCTCGCGGCGCTGTTCACGACGGGTATCGGAACGGGGTACGGCGCCGCCGTCGCGTTCGTGACCCTGTTCTTCCCGACCGGGATCCTACTCGGCGCGAATCCGACGCTGCTGTTCGCCGCGATCCTATCGGGGGCGATCTTCGGCGACAACCTCGCGCCGGTCAGCGACACGACGATCGTCAGCGCCGTCACGCAGGACTCCGACATCGGGGGCGTCGTCGCCTCGCGGTTCAAGTACGTCATCATCGCCGCGATCCTGACGTTCGTCGGCTACGTCGTCGCGGGACAGACGATGGGCGGTGCCGTCGACATCGGCGCGGGGGCCCAGGAGATCCTCGCGGGAGAGAGCGAGCCCATCGGACTCGTCCACATCGTCTCCATGCTCGTCGTGATCGGGACGGCGATCGCCGGTCGCCACATCGTCGAGGCGATCTCGTGGGGGATCGTCGTCGCCATCGCGTTCAACCTCGTCCTCGGCCTGTCGAGCGTCGGCGACATCGTCACGTTCTCCGCGCCGACGGACGCGCCGCTGGCCGAACCGCTCGAGTTCCTGCCGTTTCTCACGATCGTCGAGGAGGCCGACGCGGTCGGGGTCAGCGGGAGTCTGATGACCGGCGTCTCGGGCTTCCTCGAGCTCTCGATCCTCGTCCTGCTGATCATCGGCGCGGCCCAGATCATGATCCGCGGCGGCGCGTTCGAGGCGATCCTCGACTGGTCGCTCGAGCACCTCGCGACGAACGTCCGCAACGCCGAACTGACGATGGTCGGCACGTCGGCGCTGATCAACGCGATCATCACCATCAACACGGCCGCGGAGGTCGCGATCGGGCCCTACATTTCGAAGATCGGCGAGCGGTTCAACCTGAACGGCTACCGCCGCGCGAACATTTTGGACGGCCAGACCGCCGCGCTGGGCTACATCTTCCCGTGGTCCGGCGGGGTTCTCGCCGGCTACTCGGCGATGCAGGAGCTCCCCGGCGAGTACGAGTGGTTCGACGCGGGGATGCTCGTCACCCCCATCGACGTCGTTCCCTACGTCTTCCAGGGGTGGCTGCTGGTCGCGGTGTTCGTCGTCGCGGCGATCACCGGCTTCGGCAGGGAGTACGTTACCGACCGCGAGAGCGAGGAGGTGGCTCGCGTATGAGCTTCGTCAGTAAGTACTTCAAGGGATGGACGTTCCGCGACTCGACACCGTCGTTCGAGGCCGGCGACGAGATCAGCGTCTTCGTCGCCGAATCGAACGGGACCGAGGGCCACGTCTACGTCGGCGACACCCACCTGATCGTCGAGGGGGCCGGCCCCGAGACCGTCGAGAAACGCGTCCGGCTCCGCATCACGGAGTTCGACGAGAGCGAGTCGACCGGGCGCGCGGAGTTCCTCGAGGTCGTCGGCGAGAGTTCCTACACCGGTTGACGGCGCCCACGGTCGGTCCAATTCTCGTGACGCGCGAGCGAGGAGAGACGCGGCTTTATGAGCCAGCGGTTCCCAACCGAGCACCATGGCAGACGACGGCGACGGGGACCGGGACCGGCACCGCCAGAGCCGCCTGTTCACGGACGATGACGGCGAGTTCGACGCCGAACGGGCACGGGAGGAGTCGCTGCCGGTCGAGGACGGCGAGGTGATCGATACCGACGAACTGGCCGATCACCAGACCTACCTCGAGGGCCGCGGGATCTACGACGAGCGCAACCGGGTCAACGACCTCACCGGCAAGGAGTGGAAGTACGCGACGAAGTCCGTGATCGCCGAGGGCTACCCGCCGGACCTCCAGCACGACCTGCGCAGCGAGCACGGCGGCCAGAAGCCCCCGCGGCTCTGCGCCGAACTGATCGGCCGATTCAGCAAGGCCGGCGACACCGTCCTCGACCCCTTCGCCGGCGTCGGCGGCACCCTGCTGGGCGCGAGCCTCTGTGAACACGAAAGCACCGGGCTCCGGGAGGCGATCGGCTTCGAACGCAATCGGCGGTGGATCGAGATCTACGAGACCGTCCTCGAGCGCGAGAACGAGGAGCGTCGCGAGCGCGACGAGCCCCCGCTGGCCGACCAGGACGTGCGCCACGGCGACTGCGCCGACCTGATCGCGGAGATCCCGGACGACTCGATCGACCTCCTGCTGACCGACGTCCCCTACTGGCACATGGACGAACTCGAGCAGACGCGCAACGAACGCGAGACCCGGGAGAGCAAACTGGGAGCGTTCGACGCCGGCGACGGGGACGCGACCGACGCGTCGGTGGACGGCGACGAGACCGATACGTCGGTGGACGGCGACGAAACGAGCATCCGGACGGGTGACGACGTCGGCGATACGGTTCGCTCGAGCACCGACGCAGAGGAGGAGACCCAGTCGAAAGACGAGTGGCTGGCCGACATGGCCGCGAAGTTCGAGCGGTTCGCCGACGCGGTCGCGCCGGGGGGCCACCTGGTCGTGTTCATCGGCGACATGTACCGGGAGCAGTCATACGAGTTCCTCTCGGCCGATCTCGCGCAGGCGATCGAGTCGACCGCGCCGGTGACGCTCGCGGCGAACCTGATCTGGTACGATCCGACGAAGGAGCTGCACGTCTACGGCTACCCGTTCTCGTTCGTCCCGTCGATGGTCCACCAGAACGTGCTCGTCTTCCGCCCCGAAAGCGAGGGCTGATCCCGGTCTGACTCGCGTCGTTCGACTGTCTGACGCGGTTTTATTGCCGCTACCGGAAAAGACGAATCTGGCGCGCACCTGGCGGACGCTCCCCATCCCACTCCATCCGCGCGCCAGCATCCCTCCCTTCCCGTTTCCCGCTTCGCACCGGACGGGCGCGGCGTCGAACCGCCCGTCCGGCGGTGACGGGAGACGGTCCCTGTCGGCCCTTCAGGCGCTCGCGGGCATCAGTGTCTTCCGGACGTCGTCTGCCCGATCTGTTTCCGTGATGACCGCGACCTCGTCGCCGACCGCGAGTTCCGTCCCCGGCAGCGGAATCGTCAGCGACTCGCGCTCGCGACCGTGGGCGTAGATCCGCGCCCCCTCGGGGAGGTCGAGTTCGCTCATTCGCTTGCCGACCGCCGGCGATCCGTCCTTGATCTCGAGGACGGTCAACTGGAGGTTCGTCGCGAGGTCGGCGACGACGTTGAAGTCGCCGCCCAGCATGGCCGTCTTGGCGCCGGCGGCGCCGAGCCGTTCGGGGTAGATGATCTCGTCGACGTTCTCCGCGTACTTCTCGTAGATGTCCTCGCGGTAGTCCTCGTCGATCCGGAGGACCGTCCGACAGCCGTGGTGGGTGCCGACCATGCAGGCGGCGAAGTTGGCGTTCAGGTCGGGCGTGAACGCGCCGATCGCGTCGGCGGTCTCGATCCCCGCGTCGACCAGCACCGCCTCGTCGGCGCCGTCGCCCTGCACCGTCTCGAACCCGTCGGCCTCCGCGCGTTCGATTCGCTCGAGGTCGTTGTCGACGAGCACGACGTGGTGGCCTTCTTCGGACAGAATCCGTGCCGTTCGCGAGCCGACCCGTCCGTATCCCACGATGACGAATCTCATGGTACTCGTATACACGCTCCGTGGTGAAATACGTTGGCTCGGCAACGGTGTGCGAACGGCCTCGAGCGGGACGATCTCGGACGGGGCTCGAGCGGTGTCTCGACGGGCCGGCTTTCGGCTGGGCTGCCGCACGATATCGTCGCGCCGCTGTTACAGCGGGTCGCCCATCCGACGTGCGGTGGCGCGCGCTCTGCTGCGGTGAGTGAATAACGAACCGCAGCAGGACGATGCGCGAGGGATGAGCGAGTGACTCTCGGGAGCGAGCGAATCGGCTGGGGAGGACGTGGCGATTCCCTGCCGCCACGATAGCAGGACGCTTCGTCTTACTCGGATCACTCTCGAGTTCACTGTGCAGTCCGCGTGTGAATAGAACCGACGCGTCGATCGACGGAACAAGTGAAGAGGACTGTCCTGCTATCGTGGCGACGGTGATTTCCCCACCCTCCCCAGCCGATTCGCTCGCAGGCTCGCTCATCCCTCGCACAACGTCGTGCCGTGGTTCGCTGATCGCTTCACCACGGCACAGCGCGCGCCACAGCACGTGGTCAGATCGTGCCGTCTGTACGGTTCACGACGGACGGAGCGCTCTCGAGGGAGAACCGTTCTCCGCCGTACTGTCGACGATCGAGACGCGACAACGGGCTCATCGACGGCGGCCTCAGTCGACGACGATGAGACGCAGATCGTTCAGGTTCGTCCCCGTCGGACCGGTGTGAATCAGCGCGTCGCGCTCCTCGAGGTACGGATAGACGTCGTTGTCGGCCAGCGCCGCGTGCGCCCGGTCCCGCTCGCCGTCCGCGACCGTCGTTCCGTCGACGAGCGCACCTGCGGCGTCGGTCGCGCCGTCGATCCCGTCGGTGTCGACCGCGGCGACGATGATTCCGTTCTCGGGGCCACCTCCGTCCGCGATTTCGACGGCCGCGCTCGTCGCGAACTCCTGATTGGGACCGCCCGTCCCGTCGCCCCGGACCGTCACGGTCGTCTCGCCGCCCGAGAGGAGCACTGCCGGCGGCGAGACCGGCGTTCCGGTGGCCAGCGCCTCCTCCGCGATCGCAATGTGGGTCGTGGCCGCCTCGCGGGCCTCGCCGCGCACGCGGGAGGAGAGCACGAGCGCCTCGTAGCCTCGCTCGGTAGCGACGTCGCGCGCGGCCTCGAGCACCGTCATCCCGTCGGCGATGACGTGAGTCGACACGTTGTCGAACGCGGGATCGTCGGGACCCGGCGTTTCGTCGACCTCGCCGGCCGCGCCGCGCTCGAGGCGGTCGACGACGCGCTCGGGGGCGTCGATCCCGTATCGCTCGAGAACGGCGAGCGCGTCCGCGAACGTCGACGCGTCGGGCGCGAGGGGACCGCTGGCGATCACGCTGCGATCGTTCCCGACCACGTCGCTGAAGACCAGCGAGACGACAGTCGCCGGGGCGACCCGCCGGGCCAGTCGCCCGCCCTTCAGCGCCGAGCAGTGCTTTCGGACGGCGTTGATCTCGCCGATGTCGGCGCCGCTCTCGAGGAGCGCGGTCGTCGTCGCCTGCAGGGCCTCGAGCGAGACGTCGCCCGCGGGCGCCGGCATGAGCGCGCTGCCGCCGCCGGTGATCGCCGCCAGCACGAGCGTGTCCTCGTCGGCGGCGTCGGCGGCCGCGAGCAGGTCGCGCGTGCTCTCGACGCCGCGCTCGCTCGGGACCGGGTGGTCACCCTCGCGCACGGAGACGTACTGGGTCTCGCCGGGGTCGTCCGTGACGACCAGGCCGCCGTCGATTCGATCGCCGAGGACGTCCTCGAGCGCCGCGGCGACGTGGACCGCGGCGTTGCCGCCCCCGAGGACGACGATCTCGTCGTAGTGCTCGAGATGGTACGTCGCGTCGCCGACGCGGAGCGTCTCATCACCCTCGAGGGAGACCGCCTCGCGGATCACGCGCCGGGGCTGTCCGGCCGCGATCCCGGCTTCGACGCACTCGAGGGCGACCTCACGGGCGTCAGTCGTCGCCAGTCGGTCCCGGTTCTCGATCACGCGCTATCGTCCCCCATGGACGGGTATTGCCGCCACGATCGGTAAGGTGATTCGATCCGTCGATCGAACGCTACTAAAATCAAAACTGGACCAGCGGGGAAAAACGACCCTCGGGAGGGTTGTACACGAACGTGCGTATTCGAGCGACGGACGCGGACGGGAACATTTAACTAATCGGTATGGTTATGCTCGAACGTCCAATATGGGGGCATCAGATACGCTCGGCGACTACTTCGGCGTCGGCGAACACGACTCCGACGTCGGTACCGAAATCGTCGCGGGGATCACGACGTTCCTCGCGATGTCGTACATCATTCTGGTCAATCCGTTCATTCTGGCGGACGCGATTCAAATCCAGGGGTACGGCTACATCGAGGTCGTCCAGATGATCGCCATCGGGACGATCATCGCGTCGGCCGTCGCCATCTTCGTGATGGCCTTCTACGCGAATCGACCGTTCGGTCTCGCGCCGGGGATGGGACTGAACGTCTTCTTCGCGTACACGGTCGTGCTCGGGATGGGGATCCCGTGGGAGACGGCACTCGCCGCGGTGTTCGTCGAGGGGATCATCTTCATCGTCATCACGGCGGTGGGCGCCCGCGAGTACGTGATTCGACTGTTCCCCGAACCGGTGAAGTTCTCCGTCGGGGCGGGGATCGGGATCTTCCTCCTGTTCATCGGGCTGCTCGAGATGTCGATCGTCGTTCCGGATCCGGACACCGCGGTCGCGCTCGGTGATCTCGCGACGAGTCCGGCGGCGCTGCTCGGACTGTTCGGCCTGCTCCTGACGTTCGTGCTCTGGGCGCGCGGTCTCACCGGCGCGATCATCATCGGTATCGTCGCGACGACGGCGGTCGGCTGGGTGACGTACCTGACTGGGCTCGCCGGCTCGGCCGTTCTCCCGCAGGCGCTCGTCGGCGACGACGGGGGTCTTTCCTTCGCGGTCGTCACATCGCCTCAGTACGACATCTCGCCGCTGCTGTTCGCGTTCGTCGACGGCCTGCAGGACGTCGACCCGCTCACGTTCGCCCTGGTCGTCTTCACGTTCTTCTTCGTCGACTTCTTCGACACCGCCGGGACGCTCATCGGCGTCTCCCAGTTCGGCGGCTTCCTCGACGAGGACGGCAACCTCCCCGACATCGACGAGCCGTTGATGGCCGACGCGGTCGGGACGACCGTCGGCGCGATGGTCGGCACCTCGACGGTCACGACGTACATCGAGTCCTCGACCGGCGTCGAGGAAGGCGGGCGCACGGGACTGACGGCGCTGGTCGTCGGCCTCCTCTTTCTCGCCACGCTCGTGCTCATTCCGCTGATCGCGATAATTCCCGCCTACGCGTCGTTCATCGCGCTGGTCGTCGTCGGGATCATCATGCTCGAGGGTGTCCTCGACGTCGACTGGGACGATCCGGCGTGGGCGGTCTCCGCCGGGCTGACGATCACCATCATGCCGCTCACCTACTCGATCGCGAACGGGCTGGCGGCCGGGATCATCGTCTTCCCGGTGATCAAGGCCGCGACGGGCAAGTTCGGCGACGTTCGCCCCGGCCAGTGGCTCATGTCGCTGATCCTCGTCGGCTACTTCTACGTCTACACGAGCGGGATGCTCGGCTGAGTCGTCGGTGCTCGGTTGAATTGTCAGTCATCGTTCCTCGCGATTTCGCCCCGCCGGACCACCGCAACCACTGCGCTCTTACGGCTCGAGGCCCCAGTATATTCCAGCATGGCTGACATCACGATGTACGAACTGCCCGGCTGTCCGTACTGCGCGAAAGTCCGCTCGAAACTCGACGACCTCGACCTCGAGTACGACGTGATCGAAGTGCCCCGCTCGCACGACGAGCGCACCGAAGTCGAGAAGGTCAGCGGCCAGACCGGCGTCCCCGTCATCAGCGACGACGCCAACGGCGTCGAAGGGATGTCGGAGAGCGACGACATCGTCGAGTACCTCGAGAAGACGTACGGCAACGGCGCGGCGTAAACGAGCCCGAAACCGGTGTGACGGATCGCTTCGGAATCGACTGTTCTAAAGGGACGATCAGCCGCTCCACAGGAGTCGCTCGAAGAGCAGATCACCCACTGTGAGCGTGAGATAGCCGAGGACGAGGAAGACGGCCGCGGCCGCCGCCGCGTCGAACGCGGTCTCGACGAGCGAGCCGTAGTTGAAGACGAGCAGGAGGACCGCCAGACAGCCGGTCAGGATCGCACGACGTCCGCTGACGAGGGCGACGGTATTTCGTTCGGACATCGGATACGCTGACGACAGTTATGTGCGAGCGCCGATAGGTGTTGCCATCGGACGCATTTCTCCGCTCGAGAACCGGACCGGCGTCGCCGGGGCGGCCGATCAGGCCGCCTCTTCGGGTTCGGCACGCTCCCGGATGACCTTCCGGAGTTCGGCCGCGTCGCGGAGCTGCTCGAGTTCGTCGCGCTCGACGAGCGCGGTGCCGTCGACGGACTCCTGTTTCGCGCGGTCGACGACGTACACCGAGTGGGTGTGGGTGACGTGACCGATCGAACTCATGATCCGGGCGCGTTTCTCGGCGGCCTTCGTGAACTCGGAGTGGCCGGTGAGCACGACGTCGTCGTCGTTGTCGTCTTCCTCGTCGCGGCTGACGGCCTTGAACGGGGAGCGGAGCGTCGGATGCACGTTGTAGCCGGCCCGCGTGAGGACGGCGACGACCTCCTCGTCGTCGGGGTCGGCCGCCGGGTCGTCGGGCGTCGCCTCCGTCTCGTGGACCTCGTCGGCCCCGTCGAGGACGGAGACGGGACTCGTCAGGGGCGCGTCGAACAGTTCCTCGAGTTCCATCGCAACTTCGACGGAAGCGTTCATGCCGTCCTCGTACTTGGAGACGGTGCGCCGGGAGACGCCGAGTTCGGTGGCCAGCTGTCCGAGACTCCAGTCTCTGTCCTGTCGTTCGTCGGCCAGCAGGTCGCCGTCGATGTTGACGTAGAGGCCGCCGGGCGCGGCGTAGATCAGCGGCGGGACGTCCTCGATGAACAGGTTGTACGCCGTGTCGGGGCTGAAGACGGGGACGCCGTGGCGGAAGTAGACCACGTCCGGCTTGAGATCCTCGTCGCGACTCCGCAGGCCGATGACTATCGGCGTCGCGTTGAGGTAGGTGCCGAGCCGTCGCATCTCGTGGCCCGTCGCCTCGTTGAACGCGTCGATGTTGCCGAGGATCTTGACCAGAATGAGGTCTTCTCCCCGGCGCGCGGCGATATCGAAACTCTTCGGCCGGATCGCACACCGGTCGCTGACCACGAATCCCGCGTCCTCTAACATCGCGGTTACGTTGCCGACCAGTGCGGAGCGGGACATACGGGTACGTAAGCTATTCCTCGTATAAGACGTTTTCCCCGGGATATCCGGGTGCCGTGTCCCGGTTCGGATGCGTACCGGCAGTATACTTATATACGGGTATCTCCCGTCGGGCGATGATAGGTCACTCGAACTGACCGGTTTCGCTCAGTTTCCCTCGACTGCCTCCGCCAGCGCCGTCCAGACGTCGGTCCGGCGCGGTCCAGACGTGCGGTCCGTCCCGAAAGGGGTTATTCCGTCGCGCTCGAAACCCGCCCGATGACCGTCGTCGGCCTCGACGATACCGACTCTCGCGAGCGGGGAATGTGTACGACCTACGTCGCCGCGCAGATCGCGAAGCGACTGCGCCGGGAGGGGAATACGGTCTCGAGACTCCTCCTCGTGCGACTCAATCCCGCCGTCGAGTACAAGACGCGGGGGAACGCCGCGCTCGCGATCCACACCGACGCCAATCCCGATTACGCGTTCGCGCTCGCCCGCGAGCGACTCGAGTCGCTGGCCGAAACCGCCGACGAGCGGACGAACCCCGGGCTAGTCGTCACCGGCGACGGACTCGACGCCGTCGCCGACGACGTGAGCGAATTCACCCGCGCGGCGATCCGCGACCACCTCCAGATTCGCGACGCCACCGAACTGCTCGAGCGGCGGGGCTACCGCTCGTGGCACACTGGGGACGGCCGCGGCCGGATCGGGGCGCTCGCCGCCGTCGGCGCCTGGAACGCCCTCGAGGAGTGGACTCACGAGCACATCTCCTACCGCGCTCCCGATCAGTGGGGCACGCCGCGCGAGGTCGACCGCGAGAGCGTCTTCGAGGCGGCCGATCGTGGCTACCCCGCGGTCTGGGACACGGTCGACCGGGGCGAAGGCGAGACCGTCTGCGTGCCCCACACGCCCGGCCCGATTCTATACGGGATCCGCGGCGACGACCCCGACGCCGTCCGCGACGTCGCCGACCGCATCGCAGGCGAACCCGTCGACTCGAGCCAGTCGTTCGTGACTAATCAGGGAACCGACGTCCACCTCCGGGACGGAACCCTCGAGTCGGTGACTGACGGTCGCGCCTACCGGGTCAACGGCGTGGTCGCGAGTGCGCCCGAGACCCGCCGCGGCGGCCACGTCTTCGTCGCCCTCGAGGGCGACCGCGGCGAATCGCCCGACGACAACGATACTGACGACGGCGATACTGACGACGGCGACCGTGACGATGGCGACCCCGAGCGCCTCGAGTGCGCCGCCTTCGAACCCACCAAACGCTTTCGCGACCGCGTGCGGGCGCTCCGCGTCGGCGATCGAATCACCGCCTGCGGCGAGGTTGCGCGGGGAACGCTCAAACTCGAGAAGTTCGCGGTTCGGGAGCTCGTGACGACCGAGCGCGTGACGCCGACCTGTCCCGACTGCGAGCGGACGATGGAGAGCGCCGGCCGCGGGCAGGGGTATCGGTGCCGGGATTGCGGGACGAGGGCGGAGGGAAAGACGGAGCGCCCGCTCGAGCGCGACCTCGAGACGGGGTGGTACGAGGTGCCGCCGTGTGCGCGCCGCCACATCGCGAAGCCGCTGGTCCGAGGCGGGTTCGACGCGCCGACGCATCCGGAGCGGTAGACGTCTAGAGCGGGGCGGCTCGGACGCTGGTTGACCTCCTCCCGCGCCTGAAGACGCGGGAATCCCGCCACGGGATTTCAGGCCGAGTGCAACGACCCTGTGGTTTCAAGACGCATACGTTCCAAGCGTCAACTGCTGGATTTCAACATCGGCTTGGCTGTCTTGTGGCGCGGTCAAATGCGCCCCATCCTCAGCCGAGTCATCGTCGTTCGGGTGTTCTCTGGAACGACTCTCTCCGCTGAGGTAGCGGTCTGCAATGTTTATCGCCCCATTCACATCCGCTTGGTACTCGCCCATCCAGCAGTCGTCGTTCGTGCATTTGAACGTCGCCTGCTTCGGGCGATACCCGACTTCACCGCACGCATGGCACTCCTTCGACGTGTTACGCGGATTGACCGTCTCGACGGGAATCCCTTTCTCGACGGCTTTGTAGCGTATCTGCGCGTGGAGTTTGGCGAACCCCCATCCGTGAAGACGACGGTTCATGTACTCGCCGTAGTCCATCGACTCCCGAATGTACGTCAAGTCTTCCAGAACCAGTACGGGATTCTCAACGGATTCTGCGTACTCCACGACTTCGCGGGTGACACGATGGAACACGTCGTCTATCTGGTTCCACAGGTCGTCGCCGAACGATTCGGCGATACGGTCGCTTCCGCGTTCTTGAAGCCGTCGCGTAGCGGTGAAGTAGGTCTTGCGTAGCCGACGAACGGTTTTACCCTCGTCGGCCCACAGTTCGGGGCGAGTCGGAGAACCGTGGTCGTCGCGGTGACACACCGTGACAAGTGACGCTTCTCCAATGTCCACTCCGATAGGCGTCCGTTCATCTTCGGACGCTTCGGAACAATCCTCCACGTCGCGGGTCGCGGTGACGTGCAGATACCACGTCTCATCCCGCTGAAACAGCCGACTCTCGCCCATCTCCGCGTCACCAACGTTCAACGCTTCTAACCAGTTCCGTTGGTCGGGATTCGGCTGTGCTGGCATCCAGAGGTGGTAGTCCTCGTGGTGCGGGATTTTGACGTACCACTCGATAGCGTTCTCGGGATTGTGGTCGAGGCGTAACCCCTCATTGGTGAACCGAACAGGGTGGTCGTCGTGTAGGTCGCCCGCGTTGTACGTCGTCGTCAACTGCGGGACGTACTTTTTGAGGGCGTTCTTCGCGTACCCCGATAGGTCGTAGTTGACCACTATGTCGTTCGCTTCGGTTTGAGTGGTGCAACCAGCGTCGAACGCATCCTGAAGGGCCTGCTGGTAGGTATCCCGCGTCTCGCGGAGTTTTCGTCGTTTGTGCGCGTTCGGGTCCACCAGCTTGAGTTCCAACGTCTTGGTGAGTTCGGTCATTGGTCGCCCTCCTCGTGACGCTGGATGTAGTCCTGTACCGTTTCGCTGGAAACGTGACCCGCCGTTCCTGCGTAGTAGCCTCTCGCCCATCGAATCTTCTCACCGTCGTTGTCCGCGTAGCGGTGGTTGTATTTCCGCGAGGAAATACCCTTGAACCAGTTGGCGAGAAGCGACGGCGCGTGCTTCGGTGGACTACTGACGAACAGGTGGATGTGGTCGGGTTGAACGGTCAGGTCAATAATCTCTAAGCCTTTGTCGTCGGCGATTTCGTGGAGGATGTCTCGCACACGGTTGGCGACCTCGTTGACGAGTACCGACTGGCGGTACTTCGGCAACCACACTATGTGGTAGTTGAGGTTGTAGGTCGCGTGCCGTGTGGTCTTCATCCGTGTTGCACACTATGGTTCGTTGGCGTCTTAATACCTTCGGTGAAGCGTGGGAAATCCAGTAATGGCGGGACTCGTGGATTGACGCACTATGCCTATCGCTTGACCTCCGCCTGAAGACGGAGGTATGCGCTATCGGTCTGGATCACTCGAGACCGACCGGTTCGCTCGGAACGGGGAACCGGCGTTGCGGCGCCGATCTGAAGGAGGAAAAACATATATTCCCTGTACGTCTGTCTCGAGTATGTATCCGTCACTGACCCGACGTCGATTGCTCGGCGTGACGGGCGGGTCGCTGCTCGGCGCCAGTCTCCTCGGTCCGCGCATCGGCACGTCGAACCACGCGGGTCCGGACGCCGAAGACGGGTGGCTCCAGCCGCGCGCCGACTCGAGAAACAGCGCGACGACGGCCGATCCCGGTCCAGGCGCGGACGGAACGGTCGGCTGGGATCGGACGCTCGAGACGCACCGACGATATGAACACGCGGGGCTCGCACTGGTCGACGGGACGCTGCTCGTCCCGACGCACCGATCGCTCCGGGCGATCGACGTCGGGAGCGGCGCGGAGCGCTGGCGGTACGCGTACCGACAGCCCCCGCCGCTTGGGACGCACGACCGCCCGCAGCTCGATACGGAGCCGCGGGTTCGCGACGGCGTCGTCTATCTCGTGTTTCAGACCGACGTCTGCGCGCTCGACCTCGACTCCCGTCGGCTGCGCTGGCGCTACGAACTCAACAGCAGCAGCGACGGGCTCCACCTGTTCGGGAACACCGTCTCCGTGTCGGCCCTCGTCGACGGCGGCGACCGGCTTCTCGCCCTCGACGCGGAGACGGGGCTGGAACGCTGGCGACAGGCCGGGCGGCTGACGCCGCTGGCCGCCCGCAGCGGGCTCCTCGTCGGCGCCCACTACGACGACGGCCGACTGGTCGGCCTCGAGGCCGAAACCGGCGCTCGACGCTGGGAGAGCGACGCGGCTATCGGCGCCTCGTCGCTGAGCCGCGGGCAGGTCGCGGTCGCCGACGATTTCGTCGCCGTCGTGGCATCGAACGGCGACCTGACCGCTCTCGAAACCGACTCCGGGAATCGACGGTGGACCATCCCCGACGAGTCGACCGACCGGAGCACGCATCACGACTCGATCGCACTTGACGCGTCGAACGGCGCACTGTACTGGTCGCGACCGAACGCCGAATCGATCGATCGAATCGACCTCGAGGGGAGAGATGTGTGGCAGCGAGAACGCTCGGCCCTCGAGTTCGGGCTCAGCGTCGGCGGCGAGACCGTCTACGCCTCGCGGGCGGACGGACTCCTCGCGCTCGAGGCCGACACCGGCGACGAGCGGTTTCGCGTCTCGGTCGACACCGACGATAGCGACCCGTTCGGCAGTACGCCGCTGATCGCCGGTGATCGCGTCTACCACCTACTCGGCGAGACGGTGTACGAGGTGAGTCCGCAGTGAGCCGCGCGACCGACGCCGCCGGACGGGCCGTCTGGGCGCTCCTGATCGCGGTTCTCGTCTCGCCCGCGCTCTTGCCGCTCGGGGAACTGCTCACGTCGGCCGGCGAACTGACGGGCGTCGTCGTACCGAACTGGGTTCTGGTGGTCGTCGCGCTGGCGGTCGGGTTCGTCCTCGAGGAAACGTACGACGGACCGGAGGAGCGACTGTTTCACGCCGCGCTCCTGATCGTGATCCTGTTCGTCGCCTTCCAGTGGCTCGTCGGGCTCTGGGGGCTGAACGTGATCTCGATGCGCCTCCTGGTGGCCGACGCCCTCGTCTATCTGGCCGCGGTGTCGGCTGGCGTCGCGCTCGTCTTCCGGACCGACCTCCGCGAGCGCGTGGCGACCCGGACCGGCGGGACGGACGCCGAGCCTCGAGCGGAGTAGGGGGTCGCTACGAGACCCCGCTCGAGTCGGCGAGGAATCGCGGTTACGGTATCGCAAATGAGCGGGCAAAAGCAGTAACCGAGAGCGAAACCCGGTGGATGGGCGGCGGACGCGGTACGCCGGACGAGGCGCCAGTCGTTAGTTCGGGACGAGACGCCGGTTATCGGTCAGCAGCCGTGATTCCCCGGTCGTCGACTCAGCGAACGGTGATTCCCCGGCGGGCGAGGAACTCGCTCGCGTCCTTGATCTCGACGGGGCTGCCGATGATTCGGCACAGCCCCTCCGCTTCCTGGACGACGGTCACCGTGAACTCGTCGTCCAGCGGGGGCTCGAGCCCCTGAAGCGTCTCCCGCGGGAGGACGATCTGCGTGCTGTCGCGAAGCCGCGCCGCGTCTGGCATCACTTTCTGGCTACCCCGCGCTGTCGTTTATGTATGTCGAAGTCACGTTCGAATGGTAACGGATTCGAGTAGTACCACTCAGTCGTCGCTTCGGCGTCGAACTCGAGAGCCCGGCCGCGTGACGGGGGTCGGCGGTCGGCATGGAAAGTGTTTTTCGGCGCGGGCGGTTGGATACTGACAAATGGGGCTCGAGGAGGAGATCGAGGAGATCGAAGACGAAATCGCCAACACGCCCTACAACAAGTCGACGGAGGCCCACATCGGCCGGTTGAAGTCCAAGCTCGCGGAGAAGAAGGAGAAGCTCCAGAACCAGAGTTCGGCGGGCGGCGGCACCGGCTACTCGGTCGAGAAACACGGAGACGCGACCGTCGCGCTGGTCGGCTTTCCGAGCGTCGGCAAGTCGTCGCTGCTGAACTCGCTGACCAACGCCGAGAGCGAGACCGGCTCCTACGAATTCACGACGCTGGACGTCAACCCCGGGATGCTCCAGCACCGCGGCGCGAACATCCAGCTGCTGGACGTGCCCGGGTTGATCGAGGGTGCGGCCTCGGGTCGGGGCGACGGCCAGCAGGTGCTGGCGGTCGTCCGCAACGCCGACCTCATCATCTTCATGCTCTCGGTGTTCGAGATCGACCAGTACGACCGCCTGCAGGAGGAGTTGTACGACATCAACATCCGCGTCGACAGGAAGCCCCCGCGAGTGACCGTCCGGCCGAAGATCAAGGACGGCATCAAGATCACCTCGAGCACCGACCAGGACCTAGACGAGGAGACGATCAAGCAGGTCCTCCGCGAACACGGCTACGTTAACGCCGTCGTCAACCTCCAGGAGAACGTCACCATCGACCGGCTGGTCGACGGTCTGATGGAGAACCGGGAGTACATCCCCTCGATCACGGCCGTCAACAAGGTCGACCTGATCGAACCCGACTACAAGGAGACGGTCGACGAGCAGTTGCGCGAACGCGACCTCGATCCCGAGGAGGTCACGTTCATCAGCGCCGAGGAGGAGAGGGGCCTCGACGCCCTCAAAGACCGCATCTGGAACAATCTGGGACTGATCCGCGTCTACATGGACAAACCCGGTCGGGGCATCGACTGGGAGGAACCACTCGTCATCGAGGAAGGGGCGACCGTCGGCGAAGCCATCGACAAACTCGGCGGCGAGATGCAAGAGCGGTTCCGCTTCGCGCGGGTAACGGGTCCCAGCGCGACCCACGACCAGCAGCAGGTCGGGAAGGACCACGTTCTCGAGGACGAGGACGTCCTCAAATTGATTCTGCGGCGATAGTCGTCGGTCCGACGAACTCACGATTCCGTTCCCGCTCAGGGGTCACTGCTGTCCGTCGAGACGGGTCATCCCTAACCAGTTGAGAGCAGATAACAGCATAATATGACGGAATGGTATCACAATCAATAGCATTATCTGACCGTCTAGCGACTGTTTGAGCATGTTTGAGGCCGGATATTATTCACTGGTTCCGCCGTTGCTGGCGATCGCGCTCGCGATCGTCACGCGTCGGCCGATCCTGTCGCTGTTTCTCGGGATCTGGTCGGGCGGCGTCATCGCGACCGAAAGTATCGGTATCGGACAAACGTTCGACTGGATCGCCGGGTCGATCGCGGACGTGTTTCACGCGCAGATTCTGATTTTCACCCTCCTGTTGGGATCCGGCGTAGCGCTGATTTGGCGACTCGGCGGCGCGACCGCCGTTCGCAACTGGGCGACGAGCCGGCTCGAGACCCAGCGCAAGACCGGGCTCGCGGCGTGGATACTGGGAATGCTCCTGTTCTTCGACGATTACGCCAATACCGCCATCGTGGGAAGTACGATGCGCGAGATCTCCGATCAGATGCGCATCTCTCGAGAGAAGCTCTCCTACATCGTCGACTCGACGGCCGCGCCCGTGGCGACGATCGGGCTCTCGAGCTGGGTTGCGTTCCAGCTGTCGATGATCGACGAAGGGTACACCGCGCTCGTCGAGAGCGAGGATTACAGCGTCGCCGCGGCCGACACGCCGGGAGCGTTCGAAACGTTCGTTGGGTCGATTCCGTTCAACGCCTACTCGCTGTTCGCGATCCTCATGGTGGGGATCATCGTCGTCTCGCGGCGCGACTACGGGGAGATGCTCGACGCCGAACACCGCGCTTGGCAGACGGGAAAGGTGAACCGCGACGAGGCACAGCCGCTCCAGGAAGTCGAAAAAGACCTGGGTGCTCCGATCGAGGACCGGCCGATGCTCCGGACCTTCTTCGCACCGATCGCCGTCCTGATCTCGGTTACGCTCGCCGGTGCGTTCTGGACCGGCTATCAGTCGTGGCTCTCGGACCAGGCCGAAGCGGATGCGCCAACGTCGCTCGAGACGGCCATCGGTACCGACGGCGTCGTGCAGGTTCTGGTCGACGTCGTGGGAGCCGGCGACTTCGCGGCCGCCCTCGTGTGGGGATCGTTCGCTATGGTCGCGACGCTGATACTCATCGGGTTGGCGTACGACCTCTTCGATCTCGGCGATAGTATCGATACGGTTCTCGAGGGGTTCAGCCTCATGCTGACCGCGGTGACGATTCTGGTCCTCGCCTGGTCGATCAGCGCGGTCGCCGAGGAACTCGGCACGGGCAGTTACGTCGCCGGCGTCGCGGAGGGGATCGTCTCCCCGGCGCTGCTCCCGATCGTCGTGTTGCTCGTGTCCGCGTTCGTCGCGTTCACCATGGGGTCGTCGTGGGCGACGATGGGAATCGTCACGCCGATCGCGATTCGAGTCGCCTACGAACTCACCGGCAGTTTCGAACTCATGCCGGTGATGATCGGTGCGGTGTTCTCGGGTGCGATCTTCGGAGATCACTCGTCACCGATCTCCGACACGTCCGTCCTCTCCGCGACGTTCACCGGTGCGGATCTCATCGATCACATCCGCACGCAGCTGTACTACGCCGGAACCGTCCTGTTCGTCGTGATCGTCTGTTACGCGCTCTACGGGTTCCTCGGTGTCCCGTGGATGGTCTTCCTCCCGCTGGGGGCCGTCCTGCTCGTCGGTCTCGTCTACGGCCTCTCCGAGCTCGACGCGCGTCGCAAGGGCGTCGATCCCAGGGCCTCGTCGATCGACGTCGATCGCGGGAGTCGAGAGCCGGGGACGGAACCCGGTTCCACGACCGAAGACCTCGATTAGACCGCCGCCTTCGCCACGCTTTTTGGAGTCGCAGGCGTTCGCTCGCGTATGGACGGAACGCTCGACCACACGATGATCCGCGTCTCGGATCTCGAGGAGTCGCTCGAGTGGTACCAGACCCACCTCGAGTACGAGGAGAAGGACCGCTTCGAGGGCGACGGCTTCACCATCGTCTATCTCGGACCGGAGGGGATGCACGAGGACGGCGCGATGCTCGAGATCACCCACAACGAGGGCGAAGAACCCGAGGTCGGTGATGCCTGGGGCCATATCGCCGTCCGGGTTCCCGAGGGCGAACTCGAGGACTACTACCAGCAGCTGATGGACGGGGGTGTCGAGGACTACCGCGACCCCGAGTCCTGCGGCGGTCGCTACGCGTTCGTGAAGGACCCGGACGGTCACGAGATCGAAATCGTCCAGCGTGACGAGGGGGCGCTGTGGTCGCTCGACCACACCATGATCCGCGTCGAGGATGCCGACGAGGCGCTGGGCTTCTGGACTCGCAAGTTCGAGTACGACGAGGTCGGCCGCTGGGAGTCCGACACCTTCGCGAACTACTTCGTCGAACCCCGAGACGCCGCTAGCGAGGCGATGTCAGTCGAGTTAACGTACAACTACGACGGCCGCAGCTACGAGATGAGAGACGCGTGGGGCCACCTCTGCGTCCGCGTCGACGATCTGACCGAGGACTGGGAGACTCTCGTGGAACGCGGGGCCGACGACTACCGCGATCCCGAGAGCAACGACAACATGTACGCGTTCACGCGGGATCAGGACGGCCACGAGATCGAACTGATAGAGCGGGATCTCGAGGCCGACTCGCTGTTCCCGTTCTGAGCCGCTCGAGGTCGTTCGCGGTGTTTCGTAACTGGATTTTTCGTGGTAGCAGTCGGTATCGTGCTCGAGTATAGTGACACCGTCGGCGCCTGATCCGATGCGACTACGCTCGCGCCAGTGGCTTGCAGCAGGCAACAGCTATCCCGACTCAAATGCCGTCTCGATCACGTGCTTCTGAGGACGCTACGGATTACTTGCCTAGTCGCGCTTGCCCTGCGTATGATGCAGTCGATCCGGCTCGCGTCGAGAGACGGCCAAACTCGCTCCAGTGACCGTCGGCCGCTGTGACCTGTCGACTTGAGCGGATAGCGACGAAATATGAGTAAGTTGTCATCTCTCCCCACCCCGTCGCCCCAAATTAGGCCCTAATCGAGTTCTGCGGCGAGTAATATATTATTATACACACACGGGATGGGTTGTACCTCAAGTTCGCGGTCGCAGGTGGCTGGAGAACGCGCGTTCTCGCTTAGAGCGCCCTACTGGCTCGCGATTATCCACCTCCATATAAATAATACTCTCTTGTAACAGTCATTCATGGACATATTGCTGTCGTCCGGCAATCCAACAAACTCGTTCACGTCTTGCGGTTTATAGAGCATTACTCAAGTTAATGGACCTATTCGAGCTCCAGAAAGCTTATTACGGGATGGTTTATAGATCCAGTTACCCCTACCCGGTGCGAGTTGGTGCGGACGTCCGCACTGATCGCACTCCATGTCGCATCGCACGCCAACCAACCAAACCAAACAACAAGACAACCAATGACAAACGAATCAACCATCCGCGAAAAGGGACGCGCAGTGTTCCTGGCCGCGCTTATGGTACTTTCTGTTGTCGCTATGTCCGCAGCGTTTGTGGGCTCGGCGGCAGCCGCGACCGATGACGTTACATTCGCAGATCAAGCTACAACTGGTAGCTCAGTAGATGTTGAGATTACAGATGTTGATCAGGCAGATCGCCTGATCATTGAAAACGCGTCCGAAGAGATCGGCAACGTCAGTGTCGATGATCTCGAGACGGGTGAAATCAATACGATTGAACTCGATGACGAGATCACAGCAGACACGCTCGATACTGGCGCTGACGATTATGATGCCTATCTGGCTGATGCGACTGGAGCCGCTGTGGGTGCGGACTCTACTGCCGACAGCTGGGATAATGCAACCCTGTCGCTCGTTGATGACGCTTCCGCAGTTGATCAAGGTCCCGTCTCCTACGTCGTTGACGAATCCACCGACGATTACATGCTGGAGATCGTCTACGAGAACGGTGACTTCTCCAACCTGAACGCAGATCAGGTTGAAATCACTAACCGTAACGGTGATTCCGTTAACTTCGATACGCTTTCGGGAGATGCCAATGGCGTTGTTACGCTCAGCCCTGCTGAGAAACTCGCCAGTGGTTCCACGATAGAGATCCTCGGTGTCGAGCACGATATCGAGACGACCTCGACTACGCTCGAATCGGGTACGGACGATTCGGCCTACGTTGGCGAAACGATCGCCATCGTCGGTACCACGAACGAAGAAATCGACATCGAGACCGAGGACCGAACGGTCACTCGTGCCCTCGGTGAAAACAGTCTGGTCCGCACGCTCGATACCAGCGGCCTCAGTGACGGTAGCTCAGTCAACGTCACCTTCTCTGATGATTCCGAAGGCACGCTCGAGCTGGACGACCTCGGTGTGACGGTCGAGACTGACCGTAGCCAGTACGCCCAGGGTAACCCCATCGAGGCCACTGTTGAGGCTGACGACATCAACCGCGATGTTGAAGTCCGCATCCTCGACTCTGAGGGTGAGGAAGTCGACGGCGCCGTTGATTCGGGTTCGCTCGACTCCGACGGTATCTACAACGCTCAGCTGACCGCGCCCAAGCCGGGCGACTACACGGTTGAAGTTGAGGACGTCGACAGCGGTATCACCGTCGAGTCTGACAGCTTCTCCGTCACGGAAGAAGAACAGGTCGCGAACTTCGACGCGAACCAGTACGAACAAGAGATCGGTGACGTCGTCGAGTTCACGGTCGAACTCGAGGACACCGATTCGGCATACGTGAACCTCTCTGAGGTTGACAACAACTACGACGCCACCCTCAACCTGACCGACACTGACGATGACGGCGAAGTGACCGTCACGTTCAACACCTACTACGCTGGTCAGGACAGCGACAAGGCGTTCACCTCCGAAGACGACGAGGTTGAGGTCGCCAGCGAAACCTCGTTCGATAGTGGCGTTCGCCTGCTCGACGCAGACTACGAGCTCGAAGCGTTCGTCACTGAAGACCGCGAACGAGCGACCGACGCTTCGTTCCTGGTCCTCAGCGAGCGTAACACCGGCGACGTGACCACCGCGGTCGCACCCGCCGACCTCGCACACGATGACGACCTCGAGACCATCCTCGAGGCAAGCTCCGAGAGCGACACGGTCGCGAACAGTGACCTGCTCGTCGCAGAGGTTGAAGCCAGCGGTGTCTACGGCTACCTCCTCAACGACGACGGTGAACTGGCCGACGGCACGGGCCTGGAGCTGAACCTGACGAACACGCACGAGCCGCGCTACAACGATGCGGAGCAGATCCTCCTCTCTGACATCGAAGGTGACAGCGCAACCGTCCACGAGGACGCTGCAAACGACACGTTCTACGTCGTTGTCGACGTCGCTGCCGTCACTGACGGCGACACGACGATCGACGCTGACGAGACCTGGAACGTCGAATTCGCTGTGACCGAGGACAATGACTACGTCGACGAGGACGAGCGCACCGACGCGACCTTCAGCGTTGAAGAGCGCAGCGTCGAGATCACCGGTGACTTCGACGAGGACGAGCGACTGCAGGTCGGCAACGGTGAAGAGTCCGAGATCACCGCTGACTCCAACGTCGCACCTGGTACAGAAGTCCGATACAACGTCCGTCTCCCGACGGAGGTCATCGGCTTCAACACGGAAGTCACTGACGACGGTTCGATCGTCGGCACCTTCGACCTCAGCAACTACGACGCTGGTGACGAGATTCGTTCGATCTCCGTGACCGAACTCGGCGACGACGCCTCCGACTCCACGAAAGGCGTCATCGTCGACGAGGATCCTGACAAGAAGGACGACAAGGAGAACGGTACCGAGGAGAACGGTACTGAAGAGAACGGAACCGAGGATAACGGAACCGAGGATAACGGAACCGAGGATAACGGTACCGAAGACAACGGAACCGAGGACAACGGCACCGAGGAGAACGGCGAGGAAGACGATGACGAAGACGGAACGCCCGGCTTCGGCATCGCTGTCGCCCTCGTCGCGATGCTCGCCGCCGCCATGCTGGCACTCCGCCGCCAGAACTAACTCGGCCACCTAACCAACTACCGGACTCCGTCCGGCCCCGACGCACTTTCATTTCTTTTAAGGAAGAGACCTAGTCCTTCCACCGCGAATCTCAATGATCCCAATAGGAATATTTGAGGAGCAAAACGAGCTCTATTCGGGTTAAGTGCATAGTAGAGCCAGATTCTGAAAACAGATCGACAATTACTACGACCATATATAACAACAGAAGACTTATTATATAAGATGATAGTCAGTCGGATACCCCTACCCGGGCGGCCGAGTGGGTTGATGATGAGTATGCGGTTCAACCGCAGCCGGTTGTCGCATCCCGGATGTATCGTGCGCTAACCAACCGAAATCCAAAACAACAAGACAACATAAATGACAAGCGAAACTACATATCGCGAAAAGGGACGAGCAGCGTTCCTGGCCGCGCTTATGGTCCTGTCTGTGTTCGCCATGTCCGCAGCATTCGCGGGCGGCGCAGCAGCAGACGTAGGCAGCACAGACGACCTCGAATTCAATGACCAAGCGACGGATGGTCAAACGGTTGAAGTTGAATTGAGCGATGAATTCAGCAACGCAGAGTACCTCAGTATCACCAATGCTACTGGTGACGAGGTTGCAAACCTCTCCCTCAATGAAGAAGACCACGGAGGGGAGGTCGTCACGGTCGACCTGAAAGACGACATTACGCAAGCAACTCTGGATAATGATTACACTGCTGAACTGCTCCAGGGTGACGGAACCTCGCTGAGCACTGCAGTCACTGATTCTGCGACGCTGGCCCTCGGTCTCGACTCCGTTGATCAGGGTCCGCAGGAATTCACGGACAGTGGTACCCATTACGTTGAGGTTGTCTTCGACGGTGAAATTGCCGGTCTCGAAGCATCTCACGTGAACGTCACTGACCGGAACAGCAACACGAACGTTGTGAACAACGTTTACGTTGGCGGGGAAAACACCGCTGACACCAGCACTTACGGTGCTAGTGCCGACCTAGCTAATAACAACCTGATCATCGAGCTTGACGGTGCTACGCTCGGTGAGAGTGGCCTTGCGCCGGGCGCAACGGTCGACATCCTCGGTGAGGAGTATGACATCGAGACGACGTCGACGACCGTTCAGGACCCCGACGAGGGCGGTGCCGCAGACCTCGATGCCTACGATGGTGAAAACCTGGCTCTCCTCGCAGCGAGTAACCCGGACACCAGCGTCGACATCGCGGCCCCTGACGGATCCGTGACTCGTGGTCTCGGTGAGAACAGCGTTGTCCGTACGCTCAACACCGATGCCTACGAAAATGGTGACGAGATCACTGTCACGTTCGCTAGTGATGCAACTGTCAACGTGACGGTTGACGATCTCGGTGTGTCGGTCTCGACCGACAAGAGCCAGTACGCGCAGGGCGACACCATCAAAGCCACCGTCGAGGCTGACGACATCGACCGCGATGTCGAAGCCCGTCTCCTCGACTCCAACGGTAAGGAAGTCGACGGTGCCGTTGATTCGGGTTCGCTCGACTCCAACGGTGTCTACGAAGCTGAGCTGACTGCGCCCGAGCCGGGCGACTACACGGTCGAAGTTGAGGACGTCGACAGCGGTATCACCGCCGAGTCCGACAGCTTCTCCGTTACGGAAGAAGAACAGGTCGCGAACTTCGATGCGAACCAGTACGAACAAGAGATCGGTGACGTCGTCGAGTTCACCGTCGACCTTGAGGACACCGACGAAGCGTACGTGAACCTCTCTGAGGTTGACAACAACTACGACGCCACCCTCAACCTGACCGACACGAACGACGACGGCGAAGTGACCGTCAAGTTCAACACCTACTACGCTGGTCACGGTGACAAAGCGTTCTCCTCGGAAGACGACGAGGTTGAAGTCGACAGCCAGACCTCGTTCGACTCTGGAGTCCGTCTGCTCGACGCTGACTACGAACTCGAAGCATTCGTCAACGACGCCCGCGACCGAGCGACCGACGCCTCGTTCCTGGTCCTGAGCGAACGCAACACTGGCGACGTGACGACTCACGTCGCACCCAGCGACCTCGCTCACGACGACAACATCGAGGACATCCTCGGAGCAAGCTCGGAGAGCGACACGATCGCGGCCGATGACCTGCTCGTCGCCGAGGTTGACGCCAGCGGTGTCTACGGCTACCTCCTCGACGACAGCGGTAACTGGAACGGTGAAGGTCTCGAACTGAACCTGACGAACACGCACAACCCGCGCTACGACGATCCGGAACAGCTCCAGCTGTCCGACATCGAAGGTAGCAGTGCAACGGTCCACGAAGACGCTGCAAACGACACGTTCTACGTCGTCGTTGACGTCTCGGCGGCCGCTGACGGCGACACGTCGATCGACGCCGACGAGACGTGGAACGTCGAGTTCGCAGTGACTGAGGAGAACGACTACGTCGACGAGGACGAGCGCTCGGACGCTACATTCAGCGTCGAAGAGCGTGACGTCACGATCACGGGCGACTTCGACGACGACGAGCGCCTGCTGGTCGAGAACGTCGAGAACTCGGAGATTACGGCCGAGTCCAATATCGCACCTGGCACGGAGGTCCGCTACAACGTCCGCCTCCCGACGGAAGTCAAGACCGCGACCACGGAGGTCGCTGAAGACGGTACGATCAGCGCCACCTTCGACCTCAGCAACTACGACGCTGGCACCGAGATCCGTTCGATCTCCGTCAGCGAACTCAACGAGGATGCCTCCGACTCCACGAAGGGCATCATCGTTGATGGCGAGGCTGAAACTAAGGGCGACGTCACCGTCGAGGGTGACGCACCCACTAACGTCAAGGTTGATGACGACGCGTCGCTCGACGTGACCGTCACCAACAACGACGCTGATCTCGAGAAGACCACGAGCTACACGGTCACCATCGACGGCGAAGTCGTCGACGAGCAGGACCTTACGCTCGAGGCCGGCGAAGAGATCACCAACAGCTACGACTTCGACACCAGCGCCGAGGGTGACATCAACTGGGATGTCTCCGTCGACGACGACTCCGACTCCGGCACCCTGACCGTCGGCAAAGACGACGGCAACGGTGACGAGAACGGAGCCGAGAATGGTGACGAGAACGGTGACGAGAACGGCGACGAGAACGGTGACGAGAACGGCGGGGAAGACGATGACGAAGACGGAACGCCCGGCTTCGGCATCGCTGTCGCCCTCGTCGCGATGCTCGCCGCCGCCATGCTGGCACTCCGCCGCCAGAACTAACTCGGCCACCTAACTACCGGACTTCGTCCGGTCCCGACGCACTTTCATTTCTTTCGCGCGCTACACTCGATAGCGACGCTACCCGAGGAGCCGACTATTTCGATACCGCTACTCCATTAATACAGGCAGACGGTGTTTTTCACTCGGCCCTTTCGGACCGAGTACCGACACTTCTGGCTCATTGAAGCCACCTTCCCGGCACGTATCGGCGAGTCCGATACCGAACGGCGTCGGCCGTTCGACACACCTTGCAGCGTGTGAGACAGAATCGACAACGGAAATGAGGACAACTGACGATTGAAGCCGTATTCGATGAATCTGGAGCGTACCGGGACTATTCGTCGGCGACCAGACAGTACGCGTGACCGGGTTCATCCATGGTCGTCTCCTTGTCGTCGTCATAATAGTTCGAGAACACGGCACGTTCGGCGTAGTAGATTCGGCCGTCGACTGGAACGGGAGCACTGGTAACCCGGCCTCGGTTCTCGACCCGCCAGCACTGCCCGCCCGTCTCCTTGTCGAAAGCATAGAGGTGGGAATCGTACGAGCCGACGAGCACCGATCCGGCAGTGACCGAGAGACCACCGATGACGCGGCCGCCGACGTCGGCCGACCACAGTTCCTCGCCGGATTTTGCGTCGATCGCGTAAACGGCGCCGTCGTCGTTCCCCATGTAGACGACGTCCTCGTCGACGTCGACGGCCGGATTCGCCATGATCGAGCCGTCCGTCTCGAACGCCCACTCCTCAGTACCGTCCTCGAGGTCGATGCAGTAGAACGTATCGTCCCAGCTCCCGACGTATCCGTAGCCGTCGTGTGCCGCGACCGTTCCCTTGATCTGGGCGCCGAGTCGGAACGCGCCGTCGGCCTTCGACTCGCCGTCGGGGCCGCCCTCGCCGCCCGTCTGGAACGACCAGGCGAACTGGAGGGAGGGGAACGCCCAGCAGTAGACGACGCCGTCGTTCGAGCCGGCCAGAATCCGACCCGCGTCGAGGTCGATCGTCGGCGAGGGGTGCGGTTGACCCCAGATGCGGTCGTCGCTCCACGTCGGCTCGCCGGTCTCGGGATCGATTTCCCACAGCGCGCCGGAGGATGGCGAGCCGTACTCGGCGATGACGTACAGCCGACCGTCGTAGTAGGCGGGACTCGAGCCGATCGCCAGCGTCCCCTCGAGGTCCCGGGAGCGGGTCCGCCAGACCAGATCGCCGGTCTCCCGGTCCAGTGCGTAGAGGTCCCCGTCGTAGCCGCCGATGTAGACGGTGTCGTCGACGATCGCCGCAGAGCCGTGGAAGCCGAGCTCGGTTGCACCGGTCAGGGTCGCCCACCGTTTCTCACCGTTCGGGGCGTAGGCGTGCACCCAGCCGCTGTCTCCCGCGAATACGATCGTTTCGCCGTCGGGCGTCGGCACCGGACTCGCCTTGGCGGCCGTGTGACCAACGTAGTTGATGGGAAACGTCCAGTTGACGCGCACCGATTCGGGAACGACTTCGTCGGGGAAGTAGCCGAGCCGACGCAGTCCGCGCCGGAACATCGAGACGTTCTCGTTCGGATGCGTCGCGTACTCAGAAACGGAGGCCGCGGGTTCGACGGAGCCACAATTGCCGCTATTATCGAAAGTATTCACTATCTCGGAACAACCGGCGAGCCCCGTGACCAGGGCTGCGCCGCCCGCACGAAGGAGCTGTCGCCGGGTCGGTGTGGTGGAGTATTCCCGTGTGCGCCCGGATCCCGCGAACTGATTCGTCGATCCCATTGGAGGTTCTGTTGCTGTCAAAAACCGTTGCGCGCAAAAACACCCCGATCTCTCGGCTGAGAGCGTGTCGATAGAGCGACGCTTGGTGACAGGTGGGACGGCCGCGATCACGGGTACCCGTTAGTGACCGTCACTCGAATGAACGAGCCCGTGTCCAACCACACGGAGACAATGGTCGAATCGACCCGTCTTCCCGCGTTGAAAGGCGGCAGATAACTCCGTTCCGAACCGACTCGTTCAAGCCGCGGATGAATCATCGCCCGCGACGTCGGATTCCTCGAGGGCGTTCTCGTCCCAGGTCGCCGTCGCGACCACCCGATCGTCGTCGAACTCGAGGGTCGCGTCGTCGGTCGAACTCCCGAGCGACGCCTCGAGATCGGCTTTGGTCTCCGTATCGATGTCGTCGAAGACGGCTGCGAACGTTCCCGACGACTCGGTCGACCCGTCGATCGTCAGGGATCCGACGAACCCGTTCGCGCCGGCTAGTTCGTCGTACGTCTCGTTCTCGCCGATCTCCAGTTCGGCTTCACCCTCTTCGGATGCCGGCTCGTCCTGCTGCTCGAGGTCGCCGTACGCGCCGAACACGACGTGACCGCTCCCGGCGGTCTCGACGAGCCAGTTCAGGTCCTCGTGTTGGTCGACGGTCCGCTTTGTTTCGCCGCTGTAGGCCTCGAGCGGCCCGCGGAGTTGCTCGACGGATTCGCCCTCCGATCCCATCGAAAACACGACCGCGTCCTCGCTGACGCCGATCGCGGTTTCCGTCGTCGCGTATTCGGAGTCGCCGTCGACGGGTTCGTAGACGTCGAACTCGCCGATTCCCTCGCTTCGTTCGTACACCGTCTTCAGCCCGTACTCGCTCTCCGGTTGTCGGGTCAGCGTCTCGTGAATCTCGCCGGTGTCGATACTCCCGGTGATCACGTAGGCGTCGTTCACCCAGAAGAGGTCGTCGACGGAGGTCTCGAAACGCTCGCCATCCTCGTCGGCTGCCTCCCCGTCCTCGCCGTCGGTCCCAGTTTCGGTACCGGCACCGCCCATCGCCCCGCTACCGGCGCCTCCGAGGAGTCCCTCGAGACCGGTTCCGAGCGTCCCCATCACGCCGAAGGCGACGAAGAACGTCCCCATCAGCGGCGCGGCCAGCATCACGTCTTCTTCGTTCGCCATCGGATTGGCGTCGTCGGGCGATTCCGTCCGGTTGGCTCCGACCTCCGTGTCCGCCGCCTCGAGGGCCTCGAGGCGGTCCCAATCGGCGTACGCGACGAACAATCCGTCCTCCTCGTCGGTCACCAACCAGTTTCGATACGGTGCCGAAGTCGAATTCTCGTCGCCCGCGTCGTCGTCCGTGGGATCGCTCCCACCGAGGCAGCCGGCGATGCCGACCGTCGAGGCGACCGTCGTCGCACCGGCGAGTCGGAGTAGCTCCCGTCTCTCGAGTGTCATCTCCCGCGAGATACGAATACGGAGCATAAATCAGTTGTGATGACAGTCATTGTATAGCTATATGTCGGCCCAGACCGCGGGTTCGAGCTCGAGAGTTGTTACTCCCGATCGCTATTCCACCGGTAGATACCGAAGACAACAGATGAACGCCAGCCGAGACTCCCCCTCGCGACGGGAGCGCCGATCAGTCGTCAGCCGCGGCCGGTTCGACCTCCTCGGCGCTCGAGTCGGCGCGCTCGAGGTCCTCGAGGTACTCGTCGGCGTCGAGGGCGGCCTTCGAGCCCATTCCCGCCGCCGTGACGGCCTGCTGGTAGTGGTAGTCGACGACGTCGCCGGCGCCGAAGATGCCGGGGACGCCGGTCTCGGTCTGGCCGCCGCCGTCGCCGCCCTGCGTGCGGAGGTAGCCCTCGTCGTCCATCTCGACGCCGGTGTCCTCGAGGTAGTCGGTGTTGGGGGTGTGGCCGATCGCGAGGAAGACGGCGCCGACGTCGAACTCGAATTCGTCGGTCTCGGGGTCGTCGAGGCGGTCGGTGGGGTGGCCCTTCTCGTTCTCGACGAGGGTAACGTGGTCGACGCCCTCCTCCTGGGAGCCGTGGATCTCGACCAGTTCGGTGTTTTTCATGATCTCGATCTCGCCCTCCTCGACCTTTTCGTGGACGCGGTCGATCCAGTAGTCCTCGGCGCGGAACTCCTCGCGGCGGTGGGCGATGTAGACGGTGTCGGCGAACTTCGTGAGGAAGGTGGCCTCCTCCATGGCGGCGTCGCCGCCGCCGACGACGAGCATGTCCTCGCCGCGGAAGAACGCGCCGTCGCAGGTCGCACACGTCGAGAGCCCGTAGCCCATCAGCTCGTCCTCGCCGGGGACGCCCAGGGTGCGGGCGCTGGCGCCGGAAGCGGCGATGACGGCGTCGGCCGTGTAGACGTCGCCGTTGGTCAGTTCGACGCGGAACGGCCGCTGGTCGGCGTCCACGGTCTCGATGATGCCGTTCTTGAGGTCGGCGCCGAACTGCCTGGCCTGCTCCTTCATGTTGTTGACCAGTTCTGGGCCGCTGATGCCCTCGGGGAAGCCGGGGTAGTTCGCGACGTCCGTGGTCAGGGTGAGCTGGCCGCCGGGTTCGTCGCCCTCGATGACCAGCGGCTCGTTGTTCGAGCGGCCGGCGTAGATGGCCGCGGTGAGGCCGGCGATCCCGGTACCGGCGATGATGAGTTTGCGGTGCTCGAGGACCTCGCCGTCCTCGGTGTCGTCCGCGATGCCGAGTTTTTCGTCCAGCTCGCCCGTCTCGTCGAGTGCGCTGGTGTCGTCCCAGCCGCCGATCAGTTCGTCGTCGATGAACACTTCGGGCGCGGTCTTGCGGCCGTCTGCGCGCTCGATCATCTCCTCGAAGCGCTCCTCGTCGCCGGTGACGTTGTAGGTCTCGTACTCGACGTCCTTGCTGTCGAAGAGGTCCTTGGCCTTCTCGCAGTAGGGGCAGTCCTCCTTGGTATAGATCTCGACGCGAGGCTGTTCGCTCATGTATCTGGATTGGGATAGCGGGCCTAAACCCCTTGCGCTCTCAGCAATGCGTCGTCGTCTTCTGTGACGACAGGCAGCTCCCGTCGGTCGCCCGCTGTCGACGAACCCGACGGGAGTCCCGCGGGACGACGCACTTACGGCCCCGCCGCCCGAGGATCGACTATGGCTGCGGATCTCGAGGAGAAGACGGATCGCTACGGCGAGTTGCTCGCGGAGGCCCTCGAGGCGGCGTCGGTCGCGCCGCCGGACGGGACCCCGATGGCCGAGGCGGCCGCGGAGTGTTACGAGATGGCGGCGTCGTACCTCGAGGACGGCCGTCACTTCCGCGACGACGGCGACCTCGTCAACGCGCTGGCAGCGTTTTCCTACGGCCACGCGTGGCTGGACGCCGGCGCCCGCATCGGACTGTTCGACGTCCCTACCGACGGTCACCTTTTCACCGTCTGAGACGGGCCGCCGCGTCGGCGGGCACACCAACACAGTTGGACATCACCTTTCTGTAGCAGTCGCTCGTGCGCTAGGGTGAGGGGAGAACGGATGGACCGACACGACCGCGCGTCCCACGACTCCCGAGCGTCCACCCGCTGGCGATGCCGCCAGTCGAGACGCATCGTCGGCGCTCCATTCCGAACGATTAATAGCCATATAACCGGAACATATATAACAACAATCCCGATTAGTTTATAAAGAAGGCGAAACGTTTATATGCCTTCCGGCCTTACCATATGTTAGCTGAGGCGACCGGGTTTCTTCTGGTTACCCCACCCGGAAGCCCCGAGTAACGCACCCGATACACACACCATGACAGACACCACCATCAAAACGTACACCGGCGAGACGGAGAGCGAGGAAACCACCGAGCAGGAGGGAGAGCAAGAGCACTGTCCGGAGTGTGGCGGCCGACTCGTCTCGGACGCCGAGCACGCCGAGACCGTCTGCGACGACTGCGGTCTCGTCGTCGAGGAAGACGAGATCGACCGCGGCCCCGAGTGGCGAGCCTTCGACGCCGCCGAGAAGGACAAGAAATCCCGCGTCGGCGCCCCCACGACGAACATGATGCACGACCAGGGGCTCTCGACGAACATCGGCTGGCAGGACAAAGACGCCTACGGCCGTGCGCTCTCGAGTCGCCAGCGCCAGAAGATGCAGCGCCTGCGCACCTGGAACGAGCGCTTTCGCACCCGCGACTCCAAGGAGCGCAACCTGAAGCAGGCGCTCGGCGAGATCGACCGGATGGCCTCCGCGCTCGGCCTGCCGGAGAACGTCCGCGAAACGGCCAGCGTGATCTACCGCCGCGCGCTCGAGGAGGACCTGCTGCCGGGCCGCTCGATCGAGGGCGTCGCGACGGCCTCGCTGTACGCCGCCGCTCGGCAGGCCGGCACGCCGCGCAGCTTAGACGAGATCTCGGCGGTCAGCCGCGTCGAGAAGATGGAGCTGACTCGGACCTACCGGTACATCATCCGGGAGCTCGGCCTCGAGGTCAAGCCCGCGGACCCCGAACACTACGTCCCGCGGTTCGTCAGCGATCTCGACCTCTCGGACGAAACCGAGCGCATGGCCCGCGAACTGCTCGAGTCGGCGCGTCAGGAGGGCGTCCACAGCGGCAAGTCGCCGGTCGGCCTCGCGGCCGCCTCGGTGTACGCCGCCGCCCTGCTGACTAACGAGAAGGTTACCCAGAACGACGTCAGCGAGGTCGCCAGCATCTCCGAGGTAACCATCCGCAACCGCTACAAGGAACTGCTAGAGGCCTCCGACACGGCAGCCCCGGCGTAAACGCGATGTTTCGGGGTCTGTCATCGGAGATTTCCGTTCGGTTACGGGTGCTGTGATCGGTCGTTCGAACGGGCGACAACACTTTTGAGGCGCGGTGTGTAATGGCGTAGCATGGACGAGACGACCGTGCAACTATTGTGTCCCGAATGTACCAAAGATTGGCAGATTTCTCCGGGTGAACTCCCCGCGGCCGCCGATATGTTTCACTGCCCCGGCTGTCACGCGTCGCGACGGATGTCCGAGTTCATGCGGACGGATCGGGACCTCCAGACGCTGAAGCAACTCGGATAGCGGTCTTCGCGCGGCTCTTCCTCTCGGTACTCCGTGTGCGCTTCAGCTCTCGATACTGCGTGTCTGCGTCAGCGACTAGCGGCGACGGTGGAGCGCCGAACGTGGCGGCGCAGTATCGACGGACTCTCCAGTTCGGTGAGACACGCTGGAAATCCGGAAGGAAAGCGCGTATTACCGAGAAATATCGACGTATACCCGTTCCCTTCGCGCGATTTCCGTTCGTAGGATCCCCCTTCCGGTAGGTCTAGCGAGTGACATACTGGGAGCCGGTTACGGGGTGCGTGTTAACGGGACTCAAGATAATAATATAACCCTGCAGTGGGTAGGAGAGGATGGTTATGAAGAAGCAGGAGCTCATTCACCTTCACGGCCTTCTCGCGGAGGTATCGAACCAGTGCGCGGAGTGGGACGACTGTCAGATCGACCTCGATGAGTACGAATCGCTCGGGATTCGACCGACATCGATTCACAAGTCGAAAACTGATCACAAAGCTGCTGTCTTCGCGCTTGCCGGGGGAATCACCATGAACATGCGCGAGGGAGAGCAGGAAGCAGTCGCCGCTACTGCGGACTGAGAAACACGTCACCTCTTTCGATCACTCACAGTACTCACTGGCGAGACTCGGTTTCGACTGGTTGTCTCCCGACTGATCGCGTCCCACACTGGTCTTTCTGCTCCTGCTTGCACTGACTGTTCTGCTCTCGCAGTCCGTCTCGGCGGGCGAGTCGCTCACGAGAACGGACGCGCCTGCGAAAACGCACTGCTGGGTCGTGTCGCGATTACTCGACTAAGTCCTCGAACTCGGGGAGAATTTCCTCCTCCTCCTCGTCGCTCTCCGACGTGGTCGACTCGTCCCCCGAAGCCGACCGATCCGTCGACTCGTCGTCGTCGCCATTCGACTCGTCGGCGTTGGTTTCGGCGTCCGACTCGTCGTCCTCGTCCTCGTCTTCGATCTCCTCGATGCTGAGGACCTCGAGCGGGATGTTCTCGAGGCGTTGCCCGATCTCCTTCCGTGCGATCCGCGAGGCGTGCTCGTCGCGCTCGACGTTGAAGACGGTCATCTCCAACTCGAGTGCGACGAGGGCTTCGTCGGCCGCGATGAACGCGGGCGGCAACTCCTCCCCCGACGGGGAGGTGCGCTCGCCCATGTTGATCTCGACGTAGTTCAGGTCAGGGTTCAACATCTCACCGGTCTTCGAGATGGCGATCCGGATCGCCTCGTCTGGCGTCTCCACGTCGAACACCGGCACGGCGGCTTCGACGACAACCCTGCAGTTCATACCCTGATATTGTGTCGCATCCAGTATGAAAGTTCGCCTCAGGGAACACGACACTCCGCTCGAAGGCTATCTCTCGGCGCGGTCGGTCCTCGCCAGTCGGTTCGGGAGGGAGTGATGAGCGTATCGTCGGGCCGGTCCAATGCTCACCGCTTCCGTCGGCCGCCGGTCGGTTCGAAAGGCAAAAGCCCGCGCACCCGAACGGTCGGCTAGATGGAGACAGGGACGATCCCGGTCGACGAACTCGCCGGCGGACTCGACCCGTATCGCACGCTCGAGAGCGGCCAGAGCTACCTCTGGCGGCGCAGCGACGGCGAGATGTACGGCGGCCGGCCGGCTCCCGACGCGTGGTATTACACGGTCGTCGACGGCGCGGTCGTCCGCGTCCGCGACCGCCCGGACGGCGACGCGACCGCGGGTGAGCCGAATAAGACGAGGCGATCCTCGTCGGTCCGACGGACCGACGTTGGCGTCCTCGAGTGGGAGTCCACCGTCGACGCCGACCCGCTCGTCCGTCGGCTGTTGCGCCTCGACGACGACCTCGAGGCAATCGTCGAAGCCGCCCCGGACGACCCCCTGCTCCGCGAGGCCTACGAGGCCCACCGCGGAATGCGACTGGTCGACGATCCGCCCTTCGGCTGTCTGATCTCGTTCATCTGCTCGGCCCAGATGCGGGTCGACCGGATCCACACGATGGTCTCGACGCTGGCCCGGGAATACGGCGATCCGATCCCCTTCGACGGCGAGACGTACCACGCGTTTCCGACGCCCGAACAACTCGCCGCGGCGACCGAAGCTGAACTGCGCGAACTGGGGCTGGGGTACCGGGCACCGTACGTCGTTCGGACCGCCGAGATGGTGGCCAGCGGCGAGGCACATCCGAACGAGGCCCGGGACCTCGAGTACGAGGCCGCTCGAGAGTACCTGACGCGGTTCGTCGGCGTCGGCGACAAGGTAGCCGACTGCGTGCTCCTGTTCTCGCTGGGGTTCGACGAGGCCGTACCGCTGGACACGTGGCTCAAGTCGGCCATCGAGGAGTACTACCCCGACTGCGATCGGGGCTCCTACGCCGCGACTTCGCGGGCGATCCGCGAGCGACTGGGCGGGGAATACGCGGGCTACGCCCAGACTTACATCTTCCACCACCTCCGGACCGGGGAGTGACCACCTGCGGACTGGGGAGTAACTCGACGTCTTACGCGGGGAGTCCTACGTCTCCTCGTAATCCTCGCGGCCGGTGAGGGCCCAGTAGGCCTGCGAGACGAACGTGATCGCGAATATGATCGTCAGCAATCCGGCGACGTAGCGGGCGATTCCGGGGCCGAGCAGGTAGTACGAGAGCGCGCTCGCGCCGACGACGAACAGCACCGCCCCGACGAACAACTCGAGTAACTCCCGGAGCGTCGCGCGGCTACTCGAGACGTCGAGGTACTCGTCTTCGAAGCGGTCGATGATGCCCATACTTGTGTTTGTGTCTTCTTCAGCGGTCAGCAGAACTCCTCGAGCGTCGTCTGCTCTCGCTTCAGCGGCCGCGCTCGGTAGCCGTACTCGGTCTCGAGACGATCGGCGAACGCCTCGTCGAAGCCGTGGTGGGTGTAGACGACGTCGGGATCGATCGCCCGGACCGTCTCGAGCAGTTCGTCGAAGTCGCAGTGATCGGTAAGGGGGAACGTGACGTCGTAATTGCCCCGATACAGGAACGAGTCGTCGACGGCCCACCCCGAGAAGCCGGCCTTCAGGGCGCCCTCGCGCTCGACCGCGGTCTCGACCCAGTCCGCCCGAGCCTGATTCGACGGGAGGATCACGATTTCGTCGGTGAGGTCGCGCAGGGAGTCGTACGGTCGGCCGGAGAACGCGAGGTCGCCGTCCGTCGCGGTCTCGATGGCCTCGTTGACGTCGTGGATCGAGTCCGAGACGAGGATCTCGCGGGCGCAGTCGCTGCTGCCGTTGCCGTCATCGTTATCGGCACCGGCACCGTCGCCGTAATCGTCACTGGCATCCGCGCCGCCACTGCCACCGGTCGCCTCGCGGGCGATCCACTGGAGTTTCTGGGCCCGGCCCAGCGAGTAGCCGAAGCAGAACAGCGGCCGGTCGGCGTTGTCGCGGATCCAGTCGCCGATCTCGGCCTCGAGCGCGTCCTGCGACGGGAATCGATATTTCGGGAGCCCGTAGGTCGTCTCCATCACGAGGACGTCCGCGTCGACCGCGTCGGGGTCGAACCCCTCGAGGTAGCACCGCTCCCGGGTCGAGAAGTCGCCCGTGTAGCAGTAGCGGCGGACGTCGCCGCTGGCGCCGTCCTCGAGGTCGAACAGCGCCGCGCGGGAGCCGACGACGTGGCCGGCGGGGACGAGGTCGACACCCGGCGCGGACTCGACGAACTCGAAGCCGCGCCCGGTGCGGGCCTCGGCGATGGCCGCTGTTTCGGCCGAGCAGACGACGGTTTCGGGCGCTGACCGGAAGGTGTGATCGGCGTGGGCGTGGCTCACGACGTTGATCGCCCCGACGGCGCTGCGCGCGTCGGCGACGACGCTGGGTTCGGGGTCGGCCTCGCGTTCGAAGTGGATGCCATCTCGGTGGCGAACGGTCACTGCGATCGCGGTGGTGTAGGGGCTCGAGGCACCTTCCGTTGTCGCTTCTCGATATGCAGCTGTGGCTGGACTGTCACTGCTCGACTTCGATGCCAGTTCGGGCACGGGGGATAGCGATAGGACTCGAGCCGTGCACACTCCTCATCGTGGCAACTAGGGACGCCACACCCTCCCCAACCGATTCGCTCCCTGCGGTCGCTCATCCCTCGCGCAGTGTCATCGCCCGCCCTCGTTATCACTCGGGCGCTCGATAGCGCGCGCCACGGCGGATGGTTAGTCGGCTATCGCTCGTCCCTGTAGAGCCGGATTTTTGACGCTCGCGGTCGAGTCGTCGCGTATGGCAGGGCGAACCCGCGCACACGTCTTCGTCTCCGGCACGGTACAGGGCGTCTACTACCGCGCGACCACCCGCGACACGGCCCGCGAGCGGGGCGTCGGCGGCTGGGTAAAGAACCTCGAGGACGGTCGCGTCGAGGCGATCTTCGAAGGCCCCGAGGACGCCGTCGAGGGAATGATCGAGTGGTGTCACACGGGCAGCCCCGCTGCCGACGTCGAGGACGTCGAGGCCGAGTTCGAGGAACCCCAGGGCGAGGACGGCTTCGAAATTCGGCACTGAACCGGGACGCGGTCGCCCGTCGACTCAGTCGGATCGACCGACTCTCGAGTCGTCGCGTTCGGAACCGGTCCCGGTGAACTCGTCGTCGTAGATATCGATGTGGTGGACGGCGTGGGGCGAGAGCAGCCGGTTCCCCTCGAGTTCGATCCAGCCGTTGGCGCGGACGACGATCGGACCCTCGTAGAGCGGGTCGTCGTCGACCGGGTCGTCGTAGATAACGACGTCCCTGTAGGCCCGCGTAAAGGGGTTCGCGTCGTCCGAAACGATCGAATCGCGGGCGGCGAATGCCGGGAACATAGTAAGAAAATGACACCAGACTGCCGGATAAGTGTACCGTAACGGACAGCAAGTATTCCGTGCGGGGCGAGGGTTACAGCGCGATCCGAACAGGATCGGTCACGCGGAATCGATCAGCGCCGCCTCGAGCCACGGCGGCTCCTCGGTGTACTTCCACTCGGCCCACGCGGCCTTCTCCCCGGCGTAGTAGGCGCGGTAGGCGGCGACGGGGTCGCCCGGGCGCTGATACTCGTCGGGCATCGTCTGGGGACGGGGCGTCGGCTCGTCGGCGGGGAACTCGATCGCGCTGACGTCGATCCGCTCGATCACCCGCCAGGAGGCGTGGTCGTCGTCCTTGTCGTAGCGCTCGACGAACTCGGCGTTGAGCGCCTCGGCGTGCTCCCGGAGCCGCAGCCAGTTCGCGCGGGACTCGGCGGCCCACTGCGTGACGGGGTGCTCGACGTGGGTCGACTGGTAGAGGAAGTCGGCCTCGTAGCCGTTCTCCCGGGCCGCGGTACACAGAACCTGCGCGGCCTCGAGCAGCAGCTTGTTGACGTGCTGATCGCAGTGATAGCGCGCGGCCAGCCGCGGGTCCTCGTCGAGCCAGAAGACGTTCACGTCGGCGTTTGGGGCTCGAGGGGTATGGCCCTACTGCCTAACCATGTTCCGGCCGTTGCCGCGGGTCCGCAACGTTGAACGGACGGCCCGTCGAACCCCCGCACATGATCACAGGCGAGCGGATGGGCGCCGTCGACGAGAACGCCGCGGCGCTGGGCGTCCCGCGAAAGCAGTTGATGGAGTCGAGCGGACACGCCGTCGCCCGCGCGGTCCGAGACGCCGCGGAGCCGGGTGCTAGCGTCGCTATCGTCGCCGGTCGGGGAAACAACGGCGGCGACGCGTTCGTCGCGGCCCGCTTCCTCGATGCGTACGACGTCACCACGCTCCTGCTGGGTCGCTCCGAGAACATCGGAACCGACATCGCTCGGGAGAACTGGGACGCGCTCCAGCAAGCGGCATACGACACGCGAGAGGTCAAAGACTCGAGCGGGTTCGACCTCCCCGGCGCGGACGTGATCGTCGACGCGATGCTGGGAACCGGGATCAGCGGCGACCTCCGTGAACCGGCGGCGACCGCAGCCGAAGCGATCAACGCGGCCGATGCGACCGTCGTCGCGGTCGACGTCCCCTCGGGGTTCGACGCCGATGGGGGCGACCACGCCGCTAACTGCGTCGAGGCCGACCGCGTCGTCACCTTCCACGACGCGAAACCGGGACTCCAGGACCTCGACGCGGAAGTCACCGTCGCGGACATCGGCATCCCGGCCGCCGCGGAGCGGTACGTCGGCCCCGGCGATATCGAACTCGCGCGACCCGACGGTCGGGAGGGACGACCGAACGTCATCGGCGGTGGTCCCTACACCGGGGCGCCCGCGCTTGCCGCACAGGCCGCGCTGCGGGCCAGCGCGGAACTCGCCTTCGTCGCCGCGCCCGAATCCGTCGCGGGCGAGATCCAGGGCTACAGCGAGGACCTGATCGTCCAGCCCTACGAGGAGGACGTGCTCACCCCCGAGGTGGCCGACGACCTGCTCGAGACCGTCGAGAACTACGACAGCGTCGTCGTCATCGGTCCCGGCCTCGGCACCGCCGACGAGACGCTCGAGGCGACCCGCCGGTTCCTCGAGTCCTACACCGGGCGGGCGGTCGTCGACGCGGACGCCCTCGCGGTCGTCCCCGACGTCGAGACCGACGCGACGCTGGTCTGTACGCCCAACCGCGGCGAACTCGCGCGGATGGGCGGGCCGGACACCGACGATCTGGCCGCCGCGGCGGACGAGATCGAGTCCTTCGCGGCCGAACTGGGCCACGTCGTGCTCGCGAAGGGGGCGAACGACGTGATCACGGACGGCGAGCGAACGCGGATCAGTCGCTCGGGAACCGTGGGGATGAAAGTCGGCGGCACCGGCGACACGCTCGCCGGGATCGTCGCGGCGCTGCTGGAACACGCCGACCCGCTCGATGCCGCCGCGGCAGGAGCCCACGTCAACGGCCTCGCGGGCGAACGCCTCGCGGAGAGTCAGGCGTACGGCTTCCTCGCGTCGGACATGCTCGCGGAGATTCCCGCGGTCCTGTGGGATGGCGGTGATTCCGATGTCTGACGATCCGACGCCGGCAGAAGGCTCGAATCCCGATCCGAGAGCCGACGCCGCCGAGACCGACTCCGCGGATCTCACCCACACCACCGACGCAGGCGACGTCCAGATGGTCGACGTCGGGGACAAACCCGACAGCGAGCGCCGCGCGGTCGCCGCCGGCGAGATTCGCCTGCAGCCCTCGACGATCGAGGCCATCGGGGACGACGAAATCGGCAAGGGCGACGTCCTCGCCACCGCCCGCGTCGGTGCGATCCAGGCGGTCAAACACACCTGGGAAACGATCCCGATGTGCCACCAGATCCCGATTACCAACGTCGACACGGCGTTCGACCTGCGCGAGGACCGCGTCGAGTGCGAGGTGGCCGTCGAGACGACCGGCAAGACGGGCTGCGAGATGGAGGCCCTCGAGGGCGTCACGACCGGCCTCAACGTCGTCTGGGACATGGTGAAGGCCGTCGAGAAGGACGACGACGGCCAGTACCCCGAGACGGGTATCGAGAACGTGCGGGTCGTGGCGAAGGAGAAACACCGGAAGTGAAATAGCGGTGACGAGAATCGGCGCGCATAGATGGCGCTCCGGACGTCCCTCTGTGACCGCCTCGAGATCGACTACCCGATCGTGCAGGCGCCGATCGGCAGCGCGACGACGCCCGAACTCGCGGCGGCCGTCTCGAACGCCGGCGGACTGGGCCACCTCGCGGTGACGTGGCGCGACCGCGAGGAGACCCGCGCGGTGATCCGCGAGACTCGCGAGCGAACCGACGCGCCGTTCGCGGTCAACCTTGCCCTCGACGACGCGACGACGGTCGTCGACACCGACGCGCACCTCGAGGCCGTCCTCGAGGCGGGTGCACCGATCGTCTCCTTCTCGTTCGGCGACGCAGCCCCCTACGTCGACCGCGTCCACGAGGCGAGCGCGACGGCGATGCAAACCGTCGGCAGCGCCGCCGGTGCGCGCGAAGCGGTCGACGCCGGCGTCGACGTCGTGGTCACGCAGGGCCTCGAGGCCGGCGGCCACGTCCAGAGCGAGGTTGCGACGACGGCGCTCGTTCCCCGGGTCGCGGACGCGGTCGGCGACGAGGTCCCGATCGTCGCGGCGGGCGGCATCGCGGACGGTCGCGGCATCGCCGCGGCGCTCGCACTCGGTGCGGACGGCGCGTGGCTCGGCACCCGATTCGTGGCGACCGAGGAAGCGAACGTCCACGACGAGTATCGACGACGGCTCCGCGAGGGCGACGAAACGGACACTGCGTACACCTCCCTCTACGACAAGGGCTGGCCCGAGACGCCCCACCGCGTGCTCGAGAACGAGACGCTCGAGCGCTGGCGGGAGGCCGGTGAGCCGCCAGCGGGCGAGCGGCCCGGCGAGGACGACGTGGTCGCGCGGACCGACAGCGGCGACGGCGACTCCATCGAACGCTACGACGTGGCGCTGGCGACGCCCGACCTCGAGGGCGATATCCAGTCGATGGCGCTGTACGCCGGGCAGAGCGTCGGGCTGACCGACGACGTTCGACCGGCCGTAACGGTCCTCGAGGACCTCCTCGCGGAGACGCGAGACGTGATTACCGGGCTCCCGGGTCGCCGCTCGTGACCCTGCCGGAACCCGCCGCGCGGCGCGCCCGACATCACCGGGGGTGACGGCCCTCGCGAGGATATATGATAGCTAAAACAGCTTTTAGCCGGCGGGACGTACGAATCCGTCTCGACCGTCTTCGTCGATTGCAGGGTCGACGACTCACCGACGAGTCACGGTTTCAGGACGACAGACTCGAACGCGGAGCGGACCGCGAAAAAACGCGAGCGAACGGCGGGGCGGAGGGCGCCACGCACGAAGGACGGGAACCTGGCGGGCTCGAGGGCGACTAGAGGTCCATTCCGCCGTTGACGTCGATCACTTCGCCGGTGACGTACGAGGACTCCTCGCTGGCGAGGAAGCGGACCACGGCCGCGATGTCTTCGACTTCAGCCAGACGCTCGAGCGGGATGCCCGAGACGATCCGCTCGAGGACCCGATCTGGAATGCTCTCGACCATATCGGTGCGCGTGAAGCCGGGCGCCACGCAGTTCGCCGTCGAGCCGCCCTTGGCGAGCTCGAGGGCGATGGTCCGGGTGAAGCCGAACATGCCGCTCTTGGCGGCGGCGTAGTTGGCCTGGCCGAAGTTGCCTTGCTTGCCGACGACGCTCGAGATGTTGATCAGTCGGCCCTCGTCGGCGTTCCAGACGTCGTCGAAGAACTCCTGGGTGCAGTTGAACATCCCGCCGAGGTTGACGTCCATGACCCGGTCCCACTCCTCGCGGGTCATCTCGGTGAACTGCTCGTCGGCGGTGATGCCGGCGTTGTTCACGAGGACGTCCGCCGGACCGAACGCCTCGTGGCAGACCTCTCGCATGTGTTCGACTTCCGCTCGGTCGGCGACGTCGGCTTGCGCGGCGACGGCGCTGCCGCCGGCCGTTTCGATGGTATCGACCGCCTCCTGAGCGTCTCCTTTCGAGGAACGGTAGTTGATCACGACGTTCGCACCCTCTTCGCCGAGGTACTCCGCGATTCCCCGACCGATGCCGCGTGCCGAGCCGGTGATGACGCAGGTTCGCCCATCCATGGACATGACTCGCCACTTCGACCTCCGGCGGTAAATAACGACCTGTTGGTCGGCAGGACATACGGCTGAGAGAACAGTTTGCGGCCCGACCGGTCGGGTGCGAGCCTCGAGACGGCGAGTCGAAAGTCGTCTCCCCCGCCTGCGGCCTCGGATCGCGGAGCTACCGGCTCCGGGCCTGTTCGATCCAGTCTTCGATGCGACTGGGCGAGATGCCGGTATCGGCGGCCAGTTCCGCGGCGTCCGCGTCGGCGAGTTGGGCGAAGGTATCGATGCCGGCCTCCGAGAGATCGTCCGCGTAGGCCTGCCCGACTCCGTTCAGGTCGGTCAGATCGTCGGTCTCGGACGCGATCGCCGACTCGGCGTCGACGTCCTCGTCGGTAGTTTCCTCGGCGACCCCCTCGTCGATGGTCATCTCGCCCGGTTCGGCGGGCTCGTCTTGCACGTCGTCCTCGCCCCGCTCGAGGATCTCCTCGTCGGAGCGGTCCTCGCCGTGGCGGTCGCTCGTCTCGACGTCGAGGTCGGTCGGTTCGGCGTCCACACTGCTCCCGCCGGTCTCGATGCTCGTGCCGCCGTCGGCGAGGTCCTCCGCGCCCGACTCGTCGCCGGCGACGTCTTCGGCCAGCGCGGCGTCGGCGTCTTCGGCTCCGGGCGTTTCGGGCTCCGAATCGACGTCGGTGTCTCGCGGCTCCGCCGCCCGACTATCCGAGGCGCGTTGCGCCTCGCTTTCCCCGTCCGAGCGCTCCTCGAACCACTCGCTGACCTGCGGCCAGAGCTCCTCGTGGCTGCGCGATGAGACCGACATGCCGATGTGGCCCGTCGCGAACTCGAGGACCTCGGTGTCGTCCGAGCCGATGACCTCGTTGAACGGTTTGGAGGCTCCCGGCGGGATGAGGTGGTCGTACTCCGCGACGATCTGGAGGACGGGCATGTCGATGTTGGAGATGTCGACGTGCTCGCCGCCCAGATAGAGCTCGTTGTTGTAGAGCTTGTTGTCCTGGTAGATGTCGCCGATGAACTCCTCGTAGGCCTCGCCGGCGACGTCGATGCCCTCGTCGAGCCAGCGTTCCATCCGCGCGAAGTTCTCGACGAACTCTTCGTCCTCCATGTTGTCGTAGAAGCGGACGTACTTCGTCACGTTGTTCGCGACGGGGTCCATCAGCGCGAAGCCGACGTCCAAGAACTCGGCGGGCACGTTGCCGAAGGTCTCGGTGACCGTCTCGGGGTCGTAGAACTCCTCGCCGCCCCAGAGCTCGAGGACGCCGCCCTCGCCGGCGAAGCAGAGCCCGGCGGCCATCAGGCCGAGGTTCTTGACCTTCTCGGGGTACAGCGAGGCGTACATGGCCGACTTCGTGCCGCCCATGCAGTAGCCCAGAACGTTGATCGAGTCCTGCCCGGAGCGCTCGCGGACGACGTCGACGCAGTTGTCGATGTAGCGGTTGACGTAGTCGTCGAGCGACAGCGAGCGGTCCAGTTTGGAGGGTTCGCCCCAGTCGATCAGGTAGACGTCGAAGCCGGCCTCGAGCAAGGTTCGGACCACCGAGCGGTCCGGCTGGAGGTCGAGGATGTAGGGCTTGTTGATCAGCGCGTAGACGATGAGGATCGGCACGTCGTGTTGCTCCTCCGTCTGCGACTCGTAGTGGAGGAGTTCGAGCTTGTTCTCCTCGTAGACGACCTCGCTGGGCGTCTGGCCGACCTCGATGTTCTCGACGGTCTCGGTCCGATCGGGTGCCACCCGGCTCTTGTCGGCCAGGTCGGCGGTCGCCTCCCAGGCCTGGCGTTGCATGTCCAGAACGGTCGCGTACGGGTTCTTCATTGGTCTTCGAGGTGCTCGAGGACGCGGTCGAGTTTCTGCTCGACGGCGTGCTGGCGGCGCTCGAGTTCGACCAGTCGGTCGCCGACTTCGACGACGTCCTCCCCGGTCGCGAAGCCGAGCGTCCGCAGGGTCTCCTGGGACGTCTCCTCGGCCTGCTGTTGCATCTCGAGGACGTCACCGACGGTCTCGCCGGTCATCCGGGCGAACGCGGTCGTCGACATGACGTCCTTGAACGCCTCGTTGGCCGTGTTGAGCCAGATGTCGCGGAACTCCTCGACGTCGACCTCCTCGCCCTCCAGCTGGTCGTTCGTCCGCTCGACCATCTGCTGGGAGGCGTTCATCCACGTCTCGTAGGCCTTCGCGTAGCCCTCGACGCCCTCGGAGAGCTCGTCGTCGTCGGAGGCCTCGCCGACGGCGTCCGACCAGCTCTCGACGAACTGGGCCTGGGCCTCCATGTTCTCCTCGAGCGCGTCGATGAACTGCTCGTTCCACTGTTCGACGACCGCGTTCCACTCCTTTGACTGGGGCTGTGAATCTGCCATTGTAGTCTTGTAGTAAAATTGACCGTCCAACCTCAAAAGGCTGGGGCTGGTAGCTGCGTTACGCCGAAACGTCGATCTCTTCGGCGGCTTCCTCGACGTTCTCGGCGACCGAGGAGACGTTCTCCTCGACCTGTTCGTGGGCCTCGAGGTAGGCGTCGAAGGAGGTGTCGACGACCTCGGCGTAGCTTGCGGCGAACTCGTCGTAGGCGGCTTCCGACTCCTCGATGGCCTCGACGACGGCCTCGAGAGACTGGCTCTGGGCCTCGGTCGCGGAGTCGAAGCCTTCGTCGACGAGTTCGCGTACCTCGTCGAACTCGGCGGCTTCCTCGGGCAGCGAGGCCTCGAGGGCGTCGAAGTAGGCGTGGACGGCGCCCTTGGTCAGTTCGGCGTTGGACTCGAACAGCGAGCCCGAGGACTCGACGGCGTCGCCGAAGGCGCCGATCGAGGTCTTCTGGGCCTCGAGGGCGTCGTGGGTCAGGCTCTGGGACTGTTCGATGGCGGTGCGCTGTGCGTCGAAGACGGCGGTGAATGGGTTCTGGGTCATGATTGGTCCTCTCGGTTTCGCTTGACGGGAACGACGATCGTCTGGACGATATCGCCCTCTTCGATGTCGAGGGCTTCCCGTTCGGGTTCGGGAATACTGATCCGACCGCCGCTCTGGACGCGAGCTTTGAACGTCGCCGTTCCCATGTTCATCGGGCCGAAACTCGAGCCCGTATCGAACGGGTTCGAGCCGCCGGCCTGCATCATCTTCTTCAGCATCTCCTGCTGGGATTCGGCAACCTGCTCGCCGGCTTCCTGCATCTGTTCGGTGAACATCGCAGGGGGAAACCAGAGCGATCGGTCGGAGTCGTCCGTCATCACCTGTATCAACGCGCTCCGACCTTATAAAGGTTTCCACTAAATACCATCTGATACCATTCAATGGATCGCACTGGGTCGACCAGCGACAGACGTGCGAGGATCGTGCGCCGACCGCAGTTCGAATCACCCGGTCCTATCAGCAACGAATACCTGTCTCTCGACGACAGTGATCGGAATCCGGCTGCCAGAGCCCGTCTAATGATAAATTGCTAGGTACCGAGAGCGGTAACAGCCGTCGTGCAGCCAAAGAAGTCATAATCCCCACACGCTTACCGACCCCCATAGATGTCCCACCAGAACCCTGCGAAGCGGAACCTCGCTGCCATGACCGACGCGTGGACGGCGATGACCCAGACGTTCCTCCAGAGCGCGACCGCGGCGAACCGGGCGGCCATGTCGGCGATGCTGCCGGCGAGCGGGTCGAACGGATCGGACGGCGAGACGGTCCCCGCGTCGATCCCCTCGATCGACCACTCCAATCTCGACTGGCAGTTCGATCGGACCGTCGACGATCCGGCCCGCATCAGCGTCGGCGACACCGTCACGTTCGAGAAGGTGCTCAGCGACGACGACGTCCGCGCGTTCGCCCACGTCAGCGGCGACACGAACCGGCTCCACCTCGACGACGAGTTCGCGGCCGACACTCGCTTCGGCGAACGGATCGTCCACGGGACCCTCGTCTCCGGACTCATCAGCGCCGCACTGGCGCGCCTGCCCGGCCTGACCATCTACCTCTCCCAGGACCTCGAGTTCAGCGGCCCCGTCGGCATCGGCGACCGCGTCTCCGCCCGCGTCGAGATCGTCGAGGATCTGGGGAACAGTCAGTACCGCCTCGAGACGGTCATCCGAAACGAGGACGAGGACGCGACCGTCATCAACGGCGAGGCCGTCGTCCTGATCGACGACCTCCCCGAGGAGTAATCCCAACCTCGATCCGCCGACCCTGATGCGCCGGTCTCGGTGACTGCGCCCCCGGACTCCAGTCTCCGTTCTTCTCTATCGCTCCGGTTTTCAGTCTCCACTCTCTTCGCCGCTCCCCGGACTTCGGTCTCCACTCTCTCCAGCGCTTCGTTGCCCATTCGCGTTACGCGGGAACGACCATCACCGACAGTATAAGTAGTTCCTCACGGAACGGCCCCACATGACGCTATTCGGGACTGCAGGAATCCGCGGGCCGGTCGACGAAGTGACGCCGTCGCTGGCGCTTTCGGTCGGGCGGGCCGCCGGCGAGCCCGGGGCGACGTTCGTCGTGGGTCGCGACGGCCGGGCGACCGGCCCCGCGCTCGCCGCCGCCGTCGAAGCCGGCCTCGAGAGCGCCGGTGCCGACGTCTACCGCATCGGACAGGTACCGACGCCGGCCCTCGCCTTCGCCTCGCGGGGCCGGCGGGGGGTGATGCTCACCGCGAGTCACAACCCGCCCACGGACAACGGCATCAAACTCTTCGCAGACGGCGTCGAGTACGACCGCGAGGCCGAGCGCGCCATCGAGGACGGGGTCGCGGCCGAGAGCGCCGACCTCGCCGCCTGGAGCGAGTGGGGCGACTCGTCGCGACTCGAGGTGCTCGACCGGTACCGCGACGCCGTCGTCGCCTACGTCCGCGACCAGTTCGCCGACCTGGGGGCCGAGCGGAACCGCACAAGCGCCCCGCTGGCCGGCCTCTCCGTCGCCGTCGACTGTGGCAACGGGATGGGATCGGTCGCGACGCCGCAGGTGCTCGACCGTCTCGGCGCCGACGTCGTCGCGCTCAACGCGAACGTCGACGGGCACTTCGTCGCCCGCGAGAGCAAGCCCACGCCCGAGACGCTGACCGATTTTCGGGAGTTCCTGGCGGCGAGCGAGGCATCAGGCGCCTCGAACCGGCCGAGCGGCACGGCTGCGAGAGGATCCGGCGAGTTCGACCTCGGACTGGCCCACGACGGCGACGCCGACCGCCTCGTCGTCCTCGGTCCCGACGGCGAGGTGATCCACGAGGACACGATTCTGGCGGTCGTCGCGGCCCACTACACCGCCGCCAGCGATGCTGCGGACCCCGTCGTCGTCACCACACCCAACGCCTCGGCTCGCATCGACGAACGGGTCCGCGCGGCCGGCGGTCGCGTCGAACGCGTCCGCCTCGGCGCGCTCCACGAGGGAATCGCTCGAGAGAGCGCACAGGGCAGTTCGGACACCGAGGTCGTCTTCGCCGCCGAACCGTGGAAACACATCCACACCGCGTTCGGCGGCTGGATCGACGCCGTCACCGGTGCCGCCGTCGTCGCCGCGCTGGTCGCCGACGCCGGAGAGACGGACGCGCTCCGCGAGCCCGTCACCGAACGCCCCTATCGGAAGGTCAGCGTCGACTGTCCGGACGCGGCCAAAGCTGACGTCATGGCCGCTCTCGAGGCCGACCTCCCCCGGGCGTTCCCCGAGGCCGCGGTGGACACCGACTACGGCGTCCGCCTCGAGTTCGAGGACGCCTCCTGGGTCCTCGTGCGCCCGAGCGGCACCGAACCCTACGTCCGGATTTACGCCGAGAGCGACGCCGTCGACGAGTTGATCGCCGAGGCCCGCGAGGTCGTCGAGCGTGCGATCGCCGAGACAGCGTAAGCGACGAGCCGATAGTCAGCGCCTCCAAATCGGAAGACTAGGGGCGATGTGGAAGACGGATATCCACGCAGTCACGCATCCTTGCGAAGATTCGACGGGTATTTACCGAATGTTTACGCTATCCCGTCTCATGGGTCAAAATCGACGACGGTTTCTCGAGGGTGCAAGCGCGATGGGACTCGCCGGTATCGCCGGCTGCGTCGGCGGGTTCGGCGCCGAAGGAGACGCGGAGTATCAGGTCGGGATGGTGTACGCGACCGGCGGGCTCGGTGACGACTCGTTCAACGACATGGCACAGCAGGGGGTCACGGATGCGCGCGACGAATTCGACCTCGCGTTCGACGAGACCGAACCGGGGAGTGAGGGCGAATTCGACGGTGCCCAGCGTGACTACGCCGAGTCCGGGGAGTACGACCTGATCTGCTGTATCGGGTACGCACAGACCGACGCCCTCTCGGGGAACGCGCCCGAGTATCCCGAGCAGAACTTCATGATCATCGACTCGGTCGTCGAAGAAGAGAACGTCCGGAACTACGTGTTCGGCGAACCGGAGGGGTCGTTCCAGGTCGGCCACCTCGCGGGCCTGTTGACGGATCAGGAGTTCGCGGCTGGGGCCGGGGAGACGAATCCCGAGGAGAGCGTCGTCGGCTTCGTCGGCGGCACGGAATCACAGTTGATCGAGTCGTTCCAGGCCGGCTTCGAGGCCGGCGTCGAGTACGCCAACGAGGACGCCGAGGTCGTCTCGTCGTACGTCGGCGACTTCAACGATACTGCCGGCGGACAGGAGGCCGCTCGAACGATGTATCAGGACCAGAACGCGGACATCGTCTTCCACGCTGCGGGCCGGACCGGTATCGGCGTCTTTCAGGCGGCTCAGGACGAAGGCCGATTCGCGATCGGCGTCGACGACGACCAGTCGCTCTCGAACGAGGACTACGCGGACGTCATCCTTGCGAGTATGGTCAAACGCGTCGACACGGCGGTCTATTCCGCCATCGAGTCCGTCGTCAACGACAACTTCGCCGGCGGCGAGACCGTGACCCTCGGCCTCGAAGAAGAGGGCGTCGCCAACGTCTACGGCGACGAACTCGGCGACGAGATCCCACAGGAGATCAAGGACCAGGTTGCTGAGTCCCGACAGGCGATCATCGACGGCGATATCGACGTTCCGAGCGAACTGTAATCGCATGAGTGATCCGGGAACGGGACCGACTGACGGGAGGGAATCGACGGCGGAGGGAGGGACGGACACTGCCGATCGGGGGAGTACCGGCAGTGACCTCGCCGTCCACCTCGATGGCATCACGAAGCGGTTTCCGGGAGTCGTCGCGAACGACGACGTCGACCTCCGCGTCGAACGGGGGACCGTCCACGCCCTCCTCGGGGAGAACGGTGCCGGGAAGACGACGCTGATGAACGTCCTTTACGGGCTCTACGAGCCGGAGGAAGGGCGGGTCGTCGTCGACGGCGAGGAGCGGACCTTCGACTCTCCTCGCGACGCCATCGACGCCGGTATCGGGATGATCCACCAGCATTTCATGCTTGTCGATCCCATGACGGTCGCCGAGAACATCGCGCTGGGGAACGAACCCACGAAGTGGTTCGGGATGGCGGTCGACCGCGACCGGATCGACCGCGAGATTCGCGACCTCTGCGATCGGTACGGCTTCGACCTCGATCCCGACGCCACCGTCGAAGACGTGAGCGTCGGCGTCCAGCAACGCGTCGAGATCCTCAAGGCGCTGTTCCGCGGTGCGGAGGTCCTCATCCTCGACGAGCCGACCGCCGTCCTCACGCCCCAGGAGGTCGAGGGGCTCTACGACGTCCTCGAGGAACTCACCGCCCAGGGGAAGACGATCATCTTCATCACGCACAAACTCGAGGAGGCGACCCACGCGGCCGACGCGATCACCGTCCTCCGGGACGGGAAATCCGTCGGAACGGTCGATCCGAACCGCACGAGCCGGGACGACCTCGCCGAGCGCATGGTCGGTCGGGAAGTGCTCCTCGAGGCGGAATCCGAGCCGGTCGAAACGGGCGACGTCGTCCTGTCGACCGAAACCGTCTCCGTCGAGGACGACCGCGGCGTCGAGGTCGTCTCGGGGATCGATCTCGACGTTCGCTCGGGGGAAATCTTCGGTATCGCCGGGGTCGACGGTAACGGGCAGGCCGAACTGGTCGAGGCGATCACCGGCCTCAGAGCCCCCGACGAGGGGACGATCGCCTACGACGGAACGGACATCACGGCGTGGTCTCGTCGCCGGCGCATCGAGAACGGGATGGCGTACATCCCGGAGGATCGCCACGAACGCGGCCTCGTCATGCCCTTCGATCTCGTCGAGAACGGCGTCCTCGGCAGTCAGCGGTCGGCTCGGTTCGCCGACCGCGGCCGGATCGACTGGACCGGCGTTCGCGACCACGCCGAGGGGATCATCGAGACTTACGACGTCCGACCGCCGGACGCCGACGCGGAGGCCCGCTCGCTCTCCGGGGGCAACCAGCAGAAGTTCATCGTGGGCCGCGAGTTCGAGCGCGATCCGTCGCTCGTCGTCGCGACCCACCCCACTCGCGGCGTCGATATCGGCTCGACCGAGTTCATCCACGACCGCCTCCTCGAACTTCGACGCGAGGGAGTCGCGATCCTGCTGGTCTCTTCGAATCTCGACGAGGTTCGGTCGCTCTCGGACCGGCTGGCGGTCATGTACGAGGGCGAGTTCATCGACGTCACCGAGCCCGACGACGTGACCGAGGAGGAACTCGGCCTGCTCATGGCCGGTGAACGACCGGGGCAGCGAGTCGCGGACGGACCGGACGCGGGTGATGGCCGATGAGAGAGCGCCTCGAGCGACTCCTCGACCGTCTCGTCCGCGCGTCGGTCCTCGAGCGAATCGCGATCAGCGTCGCGGCGCTGTTCGCCGCCGTCCTCGTCGGCGGCGTGCTCGTGTTCGTCTCGGGCGGGTTCGCCAGCTGCCGGTCCGGCCTCGACCTCGCCGGCTGGACCTTCTGTTACAACCCGATGCAGGTCTACTACGAGCTGTTCCTCGGGGCGCTCGGCCACCCGCTCGAGGGGGGTTGGGAGCTCACGAACTACAGCCTCGCGACGACCCTCCAGCAGACGACGCTGCTGATCTTCGCGGGGCTGTCGGTCGCCGTGGCGTTCCGCGCCGGCCTGCTCAACATCGGGACGCAGGGACAGCTGGTCGTCGGCGGGTTGGCGACGGCCGTCACCGTCGTCTACGCGGCGGCGGTCGTCCCCGATGGCTTCGTCGGGACCGTCGTCCTCATCCCGATCGGCGTCCTCGCCGGCGCGCTCGTCGGCGGATTTTACGGTGCGATTCCGGGGGTTCTGAAGGCGTACGCCGACGCAAACGAGGTCATCACGACGATCATGCTCAACTTCGTCGCGGCCGGCGTGACGTCCACGGTGCTGTCTTGGCAGTTTCAGGATCCGAACAGTAACAATCCCCAGACTGCACCCGTCCCCGAGTACGCGGAGATTCCGAACCTCCCCGTCGTCGGGTTCGGCGCTCGAGCGGACTTTTCCCTGCTCGCGCTCGCCTTCGCCGTCGCGCTCATGATCGGGATCGCCTGGCTGTTCGCCCGAACGTCGTTCGGCTACGAACTTCGGACGAGCGGCGTCCAGCCCGAGGCGGCCGCCTACGGCGGCGTCGACGACCGGCGCATGACCGTCGCGAGCATGACTCTCTCGGGCGCACTCGGCGGCATCGGCGGCGCGTTCTGGGTGCTCATGGTCCACGGGCGCTGGCTCGAGAACGTGCCCTCGCTCGGGTTCGACGGCATCGCCGTCTCGGTGCTGGCCGGCAACAATCCGTTGGGCGTCGGCGGGGCGGCGTTCCTGTTCGGCGTGCTCCGGAGCGGCGAGCGGGCGATCGGGACCGGGACGGGCGTGCCGCCGGAGCTGGTCGTCATCCTGACGGGACTCATTATCCTCTTCGTGGCGATGCCGGAGTTCTTCCGGCTGTTCGGGCGACGATTTATCCGGACGGAAACGCGGCGCGTAGCTCGGACGGACGGCGGTGAAGGGGGTGAGGGCGATGAGTGAACTGTACTCTCGGCGAACCGTCGGCGCGGCCGTCGGCCTCCTCGCGGTGTGGGTCGCCGTCGGGCTGCTCGCCCCCGACTCGTGGCCCGGCGTTTTGCTTTCGATCGCCGCCAGTCCGAACACGCATACGGCGACGCTCCGTCTCGCCGTCCCGATCGCCCTCGCGGCGATCGGCGGCATCTTCGCCGAGAAGAGCGGCGTCATCAACATCGGGATCGAAGGGCTGCTCATCGTCTCGGCGTTCAGCTCGATCGTGGCCACCTACTGGCTCGGGTCCGGGGACGCGACGATGGGGCTGTCCAACCACTGGTGGGGGCTCCTCGCTGGCGTCCTCGTCAGCGTCCTGTTCGCGCTGCTCTTCGCGATCGTCTGCATCGAGTTCAAGGCCGATCAGATCATCGCCGGACTCGCCGTCTGGCTCATCGCACTGGGGCTCGCTCCGTTCGCCTCGCGGATCGTGTTCGGGAGCCCGAACGCCACCACCATGGGGACGTTCGACGCCGTCACGATCCCGCTGCTGTCGGAGATTCCGGTCGTCGGCTATCTGTTGTTCGACACGCCGCCGCAGGTGTACGTCATGCTGGTCGGCGCGGTCGCCGGCTGGTACCTGCTCTCCCGGACCAGCTTCGGCCGCTGGGTCGTCGCCAGCGGCGAGGATCCGAAGGCGCTCGACACGGCCGGCGTCGACGTCAGGAAGGTCCGCTACGCCGCGGTCCTCCTCTCGGGCGTCTTCGCCGGACTCGGGGGCGCGGGCTTCGCACTCGGGCAACTCGGCACGTTCGCCGGCGGCGGCCAGACCGACATCGCCGGCCGCGGGTTCATCGCGATCGCGACCTACCTGCTCGCGAACTACCACCCCATCGGCGCACTCCTCGGCTCGTTCCTCTTCGCGGGGCTCAACTCGATGCAGAACGGGCTACAGGCCGCGGGTTACGCCATTCCGACCGAACTCATTCGAACGATCCCCTACGCGACCGTGATCGTCGTCCTCGTGTTCGTCGGCCGTACCCGCTTGCCGGCAGCCGCCGGCGAGGACTACGAGTCCGGCGAGGACTGAGCCACCGACGCCGACCTCACCGGCGGCGATCCGGTCGATGCCTTCTTGCCCCTCCTCGAATCAGTACCGCTATGACCGACTTACTCGAGGCCGCCCGCGACGTACAGGACTCCGCCCACGTCCCCTACTCCGAGTACCCCGTCGGCGCCGCCCTCGAGACCGCCGACGGCGACGTGTTCGTCGGCTGTAACCTCGAGAACGCCAACTTCAGCAACAGCCTCCACGCCGAGGAGGTCGCGATCGCCGAAGCCGTCAAGAACGGTCATCGCGACTTCGCTCGGCTCGCTGTCAGTTCCGGCCGCCGCGACGGCGTCACCCCCTGCGGGATGTGTCGCCAGACCCTCGCCGAATTCTGCGACGACGACCTCGTCGTCATCTGCGACGAAGGTGAGGCCGAGGCGCCCAGCGAGTACACGCTCGGCGACCTGCTGCCGAACACGATCACGGAGGAGATGCTCGAGTAGCACTCGAGTCGTCGGGAACGCCCTCCTCGATACCTCTCTAGAACTGGCGTTCGAACTCGACCGGATCGGAGACCGTGTAGTACGGACCGCCGAGACGGCCGACCGTGTCGAGGTTCCGCGAGTCGATCTTTCCGTCGCTCAGGAGGGCCTCGTCGACGTGGACGCGCTGGACGTCGCCGAGGATCATCAGTTTGTCGTGGACCTCGAGGGAATCGTGCAGCGTACACTCCATCGAGACGGGCGCGTCCGCGACCCGCGGCGCGGACACCGTCCGACAGTCGGCGCGTTCGACGCCGGCGAGGTCGAACTCGCTCTCCTCCGGCGGGAGCGACGCCGAGGTGTGATCCATTCGCTCGATCTCCGACTCGGTGACGACGTTGACGACGAACTCGCCCGTCTCGAGGGCGTTTCTCGCCGTATCCTTCAGTTCGCTTCGGTCGCCGTTCGGCGTGTTGAACAGCACCGTCGGTTCGCGCAGCGAGACGTAGTTGTAGGAACTGAACGGCGCGAGGTTGTCGACGCCGTCCTCGCTTCGCGTGCTGATCCAGGCGATCGGTCGCGGCGTGACGACGGTCTTGACGAAGCGAGCGACCTCGTCGCTCGAGCGTTCGTCTGGGTCGAACTCGTGCATTAGGGAGGGTTAGCACGGTCGGACCTATCAGTGCGACGGCTCCCAGCCGCTCGGCGCTCCGACGATGTTCGGCCGCTCGCTGCTCGGACGACGCACCCCTCGACGCTCAGTTCCGTTCGGCGAGCACGTCCCGAAGGATCGTCCGATGACACCGCTTCTTCGCGGTATTCTCGAAACAGACCAGCGCCAGCGATTCGCCGTCTTCGAGTCGCGATTCCAGTTCCTCGAGCGCCGCCTGCGCCTCGTCGGACCCCTCGAGATACTCGCGATACTGCGCCTCGAACCCGACCTCGTCCCACGCGGCGTTGTGGGCGCCCTCCTCGCAGAGCCCCTGCATCTTCATGTCCTCCTCGCGCTGTCGGAACGACTCGAGCAGAGCCGACGGCGGCCCCAGTTCCGGGTGGTTCTCGTCGACGGCGCCGTGGAACCAGGGGGTCGGTTGACGGACGACGCCGACGAGGGTCGTCTCGGTGGGCAACTCTACGAGATCGTGTTGAATCGCGGCGACGTACGTGTCCGCGAGCGTTCCCGCGTCGACGGTCTCGCCGGTCCCGTCCTCGCTCGCACGCTCGCGTTCGTCTGCGTCGGCCATACCCTCGCTACGGCGTCCCTGCAGTTATATACGACGCCGGTGCGAATCGCCGACCCGAATGACCGACGATGCCGACGTGAGCGACAGCGAAGACCCGAACGCCGACGTCCAGTACCACCTCGAGGTCGGCCCCGACGACGTGGCCGACACCGTGCTCCTGCCGGGGAATCCGGAGCGACTCGAGAAGATCGTGGCCCACTGGGACGACCACGAGATCAGGGCCCACCACCGGGAGTACCGGACCGCGACGGGCACCTACGAGGGAACGCCGATCTCGGTCACGTCGACGGGGATCGGCGGGCCCTCGGCCGCGATCGCCGTCGAGGAACTCGCGCGCGTGGACAGTAACACGTTCATCCGGGTGGGTTCCTGCGGCGCGATCCAGCCCGAGATGGACGTGGGCGATCTGGTGATCACCACCGGCGCGGTGCGCCAGGAGGGGACCAGCGACGAGTACGTCCGCGAGGACTACCCCGCCGCGGCCGACTACGAGGTCGTGAGCGCGCTGGTCGCCGCCGCCGAACGCCTCGGCTACGACTACCACACCGGCGTCACGATGAGCGCCGACGCCTTCTACCCGGGGCAGGGACGGCCCGGCTTCGAGGGGTTCGAGGCCGCCGGGGCCGACGAACTGGTCGCGGATCTCAAAGCGGCGAACGTCAAGAACATCGAGATGGAGGCCAGCGCCATCCTCACGCTGGCGAACCTCTACGGCCTGCGCGCCGGGGCGGTCTGTTCAGTCTACGCCAACCGCGAGACCGGCGAGTTCCGGACGGAAGGCGAGTCACGCGCCGCCGAGACCGCGACGCTCGCGACCCACCTTCTCGCCGAGATGGACCGCGTCAAGCGCGAGGCCGGCGCCGATCGGTGGCACGCGGGCCTCTCGCTCGAGGAGTGAGGAAGCCGGATCGACCACACCGCGGCGGTGGGGCGGTCAGTCGGCCTGCGCCTGCTCGCTCTCGTGGAGGCGTCCCATCCGGGCCTCGAGGTCGACTCCCTGCTTCTCGAAGTACCAGACGCGAGCGCGATAGAAGCCGTACCCGAGTGCCATCCAGCCGGCGAGGACGGCGACCATCGCGGGCAGTTGCGTCGAGACCAGCACCCACAGGAACGCCGCCGAGAGGACCGACCCCGCGGCGACGCCCTTCAGCAGCCACGGCGGGAGCTTGAACAGCGAGTACTCGTACCGCTCGGGGAAGACCTTCGGGAGGTTCCACAGCGCCACGCCGGCGACCGCGAGGCCGAACAGGATCGTCAGCGAGAGCGCGACCGAGAGGGTGACGGTCCCCGGCGAGAACGGCGCGACGAGCAGCGGCGGGATGCCCAGCAGGAGGACCGCGACGTACGGCGAGTCGTAGCGGCCGTGGATCTTCGCGATCGCCGCCGGGATGATGTCGTCGCGACCGGCCCGCATCAGTAGCCTCGAGTAGGCGGTGTAGGTCATGTTGATCGACGTGAGCGCGCCCATCGCGGCGGCGGCGAGGACCAGCCCGGTCAGCGGCGCTGGGAAGTGTTGTAGCGAGACCTCCGCGACCGCGGCCTCCATCCCGCCCAGCACTTCGTAGTTCGTCGTCCCGACGAGGACGACGACGAGCCCGATCAGCAGCGACAGCGATACCGCGGCCGACAGCCCCAGTACGCGAGGAATGTTCGCCGCCGGATCCTCCATCTCCTCGCCGAGTTCGACGACGAGGCGGAACCCGCGCAGCGGGAAGTACAGCGAGACGATGGCGACGATGACCTCCCCCGCACCCTCGGGGAACAGGGGCGTGTAGTTGGCCGTCTCGACGACGAACGCCCCGGGGACGATGAACGCGGCCATCCCGAGGACGATGAGCGACACCATCAGGAACTGGACGATGGCGACCATCTTGATCCCGAGCACGTTCAGGACGATGAACGGAATCAGGAGCCCGTATATCAGCGCGAGGTCGGGGATCGACGGTACCAGCGCGATATTGTCGGCGACGAAACCGGCGTACTCGGCGAATCCGAGCCCGATGAACAGCATGCCGGCCCAGACGCCGGGGATCGTGATCCACGGCAACAGGAAGCCCCAGAACGGCCCCACGAGACGAGACGCGTAGACGTAACTCCCCCCGGCGACCGGGATCGCGCTCCCCAGTTGCAACGACATGAGGATCCCGAAGCTCAGCGGGATCAACGCGAGTAACAGCGCGACGATGATCCCCGGTCCCGCATCGCCCGCCAACGGCCCCGGCAGGACGAACGCGCTCACGCCGATGACGTTTCCGATGATCAGTACCGTCGCGCCGACGACGCCGACTTCCGTGTCGATGATTCCGTGTTCTGACATTGTCCTCCAACTGCTGTGGTAGGTAACCTCAATCCCGCCATCTCGTAACAATGTTACGCCTTCTCTCGAGTACTATTACCACATTACGTCTTAACACTCTATCAGCTCGACATTGTTAATTAGTACCATGGGGGAGCACGACGAGGGCCGACCGGTGGCCTCGTTCCGCTGGATTCGGTTACCGCTCGGGATGTCGACATCTCGTTCCTTCGCGCGCTCGAGGAGCTCCGTTCGATGCGAGAACAGAATGAACGATTCGCTCGCTACGTTCCCATCGGAACCGCTCTACTCACGGGCACTGCGTGCCCGTTCGTCGGAGGTTCCGAAGGAACCTCCCTACTCACGGCGCGCAACGCACGCCGTTCGTTCGAGGGATCTTCGATCCCTCGTTACTTGCGGGTCGCTTTGCGACCCGCTCGTTAGCGGTTTCTTCGAAACCGCTCTACTCCCGAATACGAACGATCCCGTCCTCGAACACCTTCCGATTGGGAACGATGTACTCCTCGGCATCGCTCTCGATCTTGGTGACGAACAGATCGACCTCCTGGACGATCCCCGTCTGTTCGCCGATCCGGATCTCGTCGCCGATCCCGTAGGGCTGGTTGAGCAGCAGGTAGATGCCCGCCGCACTCGAGAGGAGGAACTCCTTGAAGGCGACGGTGCCGACGAGGACGATGCCGACGGCGTACACCGTCAACAGGATGAGGAGCGCCACGACGTGAACGCCGATCTGGCCCAGCGCGATGATCAGCGTGACGAAGAGGACGGTGTACTTGACGAGTTTCGGGAGCAGGGAGACCTCGGGGAGCTTGACCCCCCGGAGATACTCGCCGACGATTAGTTCGGCCTTGTCGGCGATGATGAAACCGATGATGAGCACGAGGACGGCGATGAACAGCTGCGGGATGAAGCCGGTGACGCGGAGCCAGAACGCCTGCGTGTCGAGCAACTGCGCGATGTGGATCGCCGTCAGCACGGCGATCCCGTAGATGAACCACGAACTCAGTCGGGCGACGATTTCGACGGTCGACGTTCCGATCGACTGGGCCGTTCGCTCGAACGGGGTCCCCTCGACGGCGTCCGGGACGCCGGAGGCCTGCAGGAGTTCCTCGTTGAGCCGCCCGACCAGGTAGCCCACGACGAGCCCGAGGGCCAGTACCGCCGCCGCTATCACGGCTGGCTCGTCGACGAGCGTCTGCCACTCTACCATATCAGTACGCCTCCGGATCGACCTCCAGAATGATCTCGCCGGCTTTGAACGCCCGGACGAGACCGTCGCTCTCCGAGAGCACGATCGTGATCGCGTTGGTGTCGCGCGTGATCGCACCCCCGGCCATGTGCCGCGCCCCCAGCCCCTTCGGAATGTCGACGCCCTCCGCAGAGGGCTCGAGGTAGCGGTACGCCGAGACGATCTTGCCCGCGTCGGAGATGATGAACGCGCCGTCGAGCCGCGAGAACTCCTTGAGCATCACGTTCACGATCGGGTCGCCGACGTGGACGTGAGACTTCTCGAAGGGGTTGTAGGAGAGCGGGCGGGACTTGTTCATCACCTTGCCCGCGTCGCCGACGACGAACAGCGCGCCGACGGGCTTGCCCTTCTGGCCCTTCTTGCCGAGCTCGATCGCGAGTTCGAGAACCGCCTTGATCACTTCCGGCTCAGCGCGGGACTTGACGAACAGGTCGTAGATGCCCGTGTGGGACTCGGCGTCGGCACGGACCCGGGAAATCGTGTCGGTCCCGTCGCCGAACATGCTCGTCGCACACACCAGATCGTCGCCGTCGTCGATCACGTCCTGTTCGAGCGCCCCCTCGAGTCCGAAGCGGATCCGTTCTTTGACGTCGTCGAACGCCAGCGGTAGCTCGACGAACGTCTCGGCGCCGACGGTGTCTTCCGTCCCGACGACGATGACGTCGAGGTCCTCGACGTCCGCGAACCGTTCGTAGTACGAGCCGCTCGGGGAGAAGAGAAGAACGGCATCGACACTCGAAAAGAGATCACCGAACACGTCGTCTAATCCGGCCATTGGTCATACAAGTTGTTCGCGCGCGAATAAGCGTTATGGACCGTCTGACGCTCGTCTGTCGTTTCTCTCGTGAACCGAGCGAACGCACGGATTTCGCGGACCGGTGATTCGTGGCCGCAATACCGGCTGGAATCCGGCGTAACATCCGATCTCGTGGCCGTTCGCTGATGTGGCTCGGGGCTCGAGCGTCGTGGTCGCGCGGGACCGGATTCGAACAACGCGAAGACGTGCTCGCTCCCGTTGGTCGCTGCGCGCGCCTTCTCTCGTTCGAATCCTTGTCGCGATGCTTCTCCTCGCGTAATTGCTCGGAGAAGCATGCGCGGGACCGGATTCGAACCGGCGGACCCCTACGGGACAGCGTCCTAAGCGCTGCGCCGTTGGCCTAGCTTGGCTACCCGCGCGCATCCCTCATTTCCAACGAATCGAGTAAGAACCTGTCGGTCCGTTAGCGCTGTTTCACTGGCTCCTCGGGCGACCACTCCGGCGGTACGATGAACGTCACGTGTTCCGAATCCCGAAGCTGATGGAGTTCCGCCGCTTGTTCGGCCAGCGATCGATTCCGATACGGCATCTCGAGGCCGCAACCGGTACAGACGAGCTTGCAGGTTGGCTCTTTCATAGACGGGACGCTTGTGGACCGAGCCCTGACGAGCGTCTATATGCTAGTCGGCGACACGGGTGGTTTAGTAGTCGTATCCTAGTGAAATCGGACGCGAATACCCGGTATACCTACTCGTTCGTATCTGAACGTTGCCCGACGTAGCACCGGATTGAGCGGGATATTACGCACGTACACCGTTCTCGAACGATAGTTATATGCGTCATCTGACACGTATCGCCACAGTTTTATCCGTATCGCGTCGTATCCCGTTGTATGCACAGCGCCCGGGACCGAATCGAATACGAACCGTGGCTCGAGGAACTCGAGCAGGTCGCCGATCGACTCGAGCTATCGACCGAGGCGCGGTCGTGTGCGGTGGACCTCTTTCTGGCCGACGTTCCCGACGACGACCGGTCGAAGCGGGCCGTTCTGGCGGCCAGCGTCTACGCCGGATCGCTCGTCGCCGGGGACGGTCGAACCCAGGGGACGGTCGCCGACGCCGCGGACGTCTCGCGGCTCTCGATCCAGTCCCGGTGGAAGGACCTGCTCGAGTCGGCCGGTCTCGAACCGCCGCAGTGGTAATTCGAGCGGGCCGACTACTTCGATCGTTTCACGACCGCAGTCCGGAACTGTCTCGGCGTAAGTGTACGATACCACGACTGAATGTGATGTGGTAACGGGCCACAGTCAGTGGCCGACACGTTCGCGTCGACGAATTCAACTGGTCGACGACTCGTCGTCTCCATCGACGACGTTCCCGTGCTCGTCGATCTCGCCGTGGACGATTCGGGTACTCGAGATGATGTCACCGTCCTCGGCGAGGACGTGGGGAACGACGACGACCTCGAGCGGGTCGTGGCCGCGCTCGCGACGGATCTCGTTGATCCGCTGGCCGCCGTCGCGGGTCTCCGGCGAGACGACGAGATAGTCGAACTGCGGTTCGGTCGCGATTCCGGTCGGCTCCTCGAGACGCCGGACCTCGAACTCGCGGTCGTGATCGGCCGCGAACGGCTCGAGTTCGGCCTCGAGGGCCGCTTTGCGCTCGTCGAACGATCTGACGCGGCGTTCGACGTGGCGCGTCTTCGGCGCGAGTTCGTCGCTCGTCAGTCCCACAGTCACGTCCCCGAGTTCGAACGCCCGTTCGAACAGCCGACGATGGCCATCGTGGACGGGGTCGAACGTCCCACCAAGCGCGACGTCCATACCCCATCCCACTTGGGCGGAGCGTATAAAACGGTCGAATCCGGGGATCGATCGCCGGCGAGGACGGCCCGAATGGGCCCGTGTATTCGACGACTGTCGAAAGTCCCCTTCGCATTGTTTTTAGTACTCCCCTGCAGTGTCCCCAATATGGGATTAGATGAGGACGCACTGGAGTACCACCGGATCGATCCACCCGGAAAGATAGAAATCTCGACCACGAAACCGACGAATACGCAGCGGGACCTCTCGCTCGCGTATTCGCCCGGTGTCGCCGCACCGTGTACCGAGATCGACGAGAATCCGGACGACGCCTACACCTACACGGCGAAGGGGAACCTCGTCGGCGTCGTCTCGAACGGCTCGGCCGTGCTCGGTCTGGGCGACATCGGCGCGCAGGCCTCCAAGCCCGTCATGGAAGGGAAAGGCGTTCTGTTCAAGCGCTTCGCGGATATCGACGTCTTCGACATCGAACTCGACGAGGCCGACCCCGACAAGATCGTCGAGGCCGTCAAGATGATGGAACCGACCTTCGGCGGCGTCAACTTGGAGGACATCAAGGCCCCCGAGTGTTTCACCGTCGAAGAACGACTACGGGAGGAGATCGACATCCCGGTCTTCCACGACGACCAGCACGGCACCGCCATCATCTCCGGCGCGGCGCTGCTCAACGCCGCCGACATCGCCGGCAAGGACCTCGAGGACCTGGAGATCGCGTTCTCGGGCGCCGGCGCGAGCGCGATCGCGACCGCCCGCTTCTACGTCTCGCTGGGCTGCAAGAAGGAGAACATCACCATGTGCGACTCCTCGGGGATCATCACCGAGGAGCGCGCGAAACGCGGCGACGTCAACGAGTACAAACAGCAGTTCGCCCGCGACGTCCCCGAGGGCGACCTCGAGGACGCCATGGAGGGGGCCGACGTCTTCGTCGGCCTCTCGATCGGCGGCATCGTCTCCCAGGAGATGATCCAGTCGATGGCGTCGGATCCGATCGTCTTCGCGATGGCCAACCCCGACCCCGAGATCGGCTACGAAGAGGCCAAGGACGCCCGCGACGACACCGTCATCATGGCCACGGGCCGCTCGGACTACCCGAATCAGGTCAACAACGTGCTCGGCTTCCCCTTCATCTTCCGCGGCGCGCTCGACGTGCGCGCGACCGAGATCAACGAGGAGATGAAGGTCGCCTGCGCCGAGGCGCTCTCCGAACTCGCCCGCCAGGACGTCCCCGACGCGGTTGTCAAAGCCTACGGCGACGAACCGATCCAGTACGGCCCGGACTACATCATTCCCAAGCCGGTCGACCCTCGCGTGCTCTTCCGCGTCGCGCCCTCGATCGCCGAGGCCGCGATGGAGTCGGGCGCCGCCCGCACCGAGATCGACTTGGACGAGTACGAGGAGGAACTCGAGGCCCGCCTCGGTAAGTCCCGAGAGATGATGCGCGTCGTCCTCAACAAGGCCAAGAGCGATCCAAAGACGGTCGCGCTCGCCGAAGGGGAGAACGAGAAGATGATCCGCGCGGCCTACCAGATCCAGGAACAGGGCATCGCCCTGCCGGTGCTGATCGGCGACGAGAGCGATATCCGCCAGACCGCGGCGAATCTGGGGTTGGACTTCGATCCGCAGGTCGCGGACCCCTCCGTCGGCGACTACGAGGACTACGCCGACCGCCTCCACGAACTCCGGTCGCGGAAGGGAATCACGCGGAGCGAGGCCGGCGAACTAATCGAGCGGGACTCGAACTACTTCGGCAGCGTGATGGTCGAGCAGGGCGACGCCGACGCGCTCCTGTCCGGGCTCTCCCACCACTACCCCTCGGCGCTGCGACCGCCGCTGCAGGTGATCGGCACCGACGAGGACGTCGACTACGCCGCGGGCGTCTACCTGCTCACCTTCAAGAACCGCGTGATCTTCGTGGCCGACGCGACGGTCAACCAGGACCCCGACGAGGAGGTCCTCGCCGAGGTCACCAAACAGACGGGCAAACTCGCTCGCCGGTTCAACGTCGAGCCTCGCGCCGCCTTGCTGTCGTACTCGAACTTCGGCAGCGTCGACAACGAGGGCACGCGCAAGCCGCGTAACGCCGCCAGAATGTTGCAGAACGACCCCGAGGTCGACTTCCCCGTCGACGGCGAGATGCAGGCCGACACCGCCGTCGTCGAGGACATCCTCGAGGGAACCTACGGCTTCTCCGACCTCGAGGAGCCCGCGAACGTGCTCGTCTTCCCGAACCTCGAGTCGGGCAACATCGGCTACAAGCTGCTCCAGCGACTCGGCGGCGCCGACGCCATCGGGCCGATGCTGGTCGGGATGGACGAGCCGGTCCACGTCCTCCAGCGAGGCGACGAGGTCAAGGACATCGTCAACCTGGCCGGCGTGGCCGTCGTCGACGCCCAGCAGGAGTGACGAGGACGCGTGCGCGACGGTAGCGACGCTCCTCGAGTCAGCAGACGCCGGCTGCTCGCGGCCACCGGCACCGTCGGCGCCGTCGGCGTCGGCCTCGCGGGTTGTCCCGACCGTGTCTCTCGGCGGATACCGGACTGCGGTCCAGTCGCCGACGCAGCGACGGCTGCGAACGGCTACGTGCCGCTCCCGGCCGACGACGACATCTCGATGTTCCGGCGCGGCCTGCGGCGGTACGGCTACTACCCCGAGGCGACCGTCCCCGAGTCGGTCCGGGTCGACTGGTCGACCCCGGTCAATCGCATCGGGCACACCGCGGCCAAGTCGACGCCGCGGCCGACGCCCGCCGGCGAGACCGTTCTGATCGCCGGCGACACCGGGGTCATCCACGCGTTCACGCCGGACGGTGAGCGCCGCTGGCGCCTCGAGACGGAAGCCTCGCGGAGCCTCGGCTTCCACGGGACGCCGGCGATCGTGGGCGACACCGCCTACATCGGTGGCTACGACGGCGGCCTCTACGCCGTCGACGTTCCCGCCGGTGAGTTAATCTGGGCGACGCGTCCCCGCCAGTTCGACGGCGCCATCGCCATCGGCTCGAGTCCGGCCTACGTCGACGGCACCCTCTACCTCCTCGCGGAATACAGCGACCCCGACAGCGGCGCGCTGTGGGAGGTCGACGCCGCGACCGGCGCGCCGACCTGGAGCGACGACCGCCTCTGGGGGATGCCCCACCCCTCGCCCGCGATCGACTGCGAGGCGGGGCGACTCGTCACCGGGTCGAACGACGGCGTCGTCTACTGCTGGGAGTTCCCCTCCCTCGAGTTCGCCTGGTCGTTTCAGGCGGGCGGCGAGGGCGGCCCCGACGGCGAGTCGAAGGCTGGCGGCGCGTTCCGACTCGGCGCCCAGATCAAGGGGACGATTCCCGTCTACGACGGCGCGGCGTTCGTCGGCTCCTGGGACGACCGGTTCTACCGCCTCGACCTCGCCGACGGCACCGAGGAGTGGTCGTTCGAGACCGGCGGCATCGTCATGTCGAACCCGGCGATCGACCCCGACGAGGGCGTGGTCTACGTGGGCAGCGACGACGACACCGTGTACGCGCTCGACGCGACGACCGGCGAGGAACGGTGGTCGGCCGACGTCGGCGGCAACGTCATCGGATCGATCACGGCAACCGCCGACACGATCCTCGTCGGCTCCTACGACGCGCACCTGTACGCCCTCGAGAAGGACACCGGCGAGCGGCGGTGGCGCGTCGAGAATCGCGGACACGTGACCAGCGGGGCGATTCCCCGGGAGGACCGCATCTACTACGCCGAGCGCGGCGTCTTCTCGAACCACTGGGACGACGATGAGGAGACCGTACTCGAGGAACCCGGCCGCGCCTACTGTCTGGTTCCCGACGAGTGAACCGGCGAGAGGTGTGCGGTCCCCGATCGATTCTCGACCAACGACGGACCGCATCTCGTTGCATATAAATACGCGCCGGGACTGGATGCGTGTATGCAAGACCAGGGACGCTCCACGCGCAAGCGAACCGGTGGCCGACTGAAGAACGTCCGCAAACGCCGCAAGGACGAACTGGGTCGACTCCCGACGGAGACGCAGGTCGGCGAGCCCCGATTCCGGACCGTCGACGTCCGCGGGAACGACTCGAAGACCCGCGCGCTCGCGACGAACGTCGCCAGCGTCAACGACGGCGGCGAGACGATCTCCGCCGATATCGAGGACGTCGTCGAGAACGACGCCAACCCCAACTACGTGCGCCGAAACATCATCACGAAGGGCGCCGTCATCGAAACCTCGGAGGGCCGCGCGCGCGTCACCTCCCGTCCCGGCCAGACCGGTCAGGTCAACGCCGTTCTCCTCGACTGAATCGCGACCGCTCCTGCTTCCTTCGTCTCCCCCGGGAGACGACGCCGTTCGCCCGGACTCGAGCGACGCCGATCCGAGGACGCTGCCAGTCCTCGATCAGACGTCGCCGATCTCCGCGTTCCAGACCGGCGTCTGCGGCGCCTCGAGTCGCTCGATCTCCCCGTCGGTGAGTTCGACCTCGAGCGCACCGACGGTCCCCTCGAGGTGGTCGATCGTTCGCGGGCCGACGATGGGGGCGTCGACGAGATCCTTGTGGAGCAACCACGAAAGCGAGAGTTGCGCCGGAGTGAGGCCCTTCTCGTCGGCGAGGTCGCGGACGACCTCGAGGACGTCCCAGTTCTCCTCGGTGAACCGCTTCTCCATGAACTCGTCCGACGCGGCCCGACCGTCTTCCGGGTCCTCGCCTCGCTCGTACTTGCCCGTCAGGAAGCCGCCGGCCAGCGGCGACCACGGGAGGACGCCGATCCCCTGATCCGCACAGAGGGGGAGGACGTTGGCCTCCTCGTGGCGGTCGACGAGGTTGTACTCGCACTGCATCGAAACGAACCGTTCGCGATTGTCGACGTCGGCCCGCGAGAGCGCCTTCATGAACTTCCAGGCGGGCATCGTGCTGGCGCCGATATAGCGAACTTTGCCCGCCTCGATCAGTGCGTCGAGCGCCGAGAGCGTTTCGTCGATCGGCGTCTCGTCGTCCCAGCGGTGGATCTGGTACAGGTCGACGTAGTCGAGGCCGAGTCGCTCGAGGCTCGCCTCGGCCTGCTCGAGGACGTGCTTGCGGGAGAGCCCCTGTCCGTTCGGGCCGTCGTGCATCGGACCGTAGACCTTCGTCGCGACGGCCAGTTCCGATCGATCGCGGTCCGCGTCGGCGAGCGCCTCGCCGAGGATCTCCTCGCTCTCGCCCTGCGAATAGATGTTCGCCGTGTCGAAGAACGTGATTCCGAGGTCGAGCGCCCGGTGGATCACGGCGCGGGCCTGCTCGCGGTCGTGGACCATCCAGGGCTGGTCGGTTCCGAAGTTCATACAGCCGAGACAGAGCCGGGACACCTCGAGTCCCGTCTCGCCGAGGTGGGTGTACTCCATGCCGTCGTCGTACACCGCGTCGCGGGAAAATCCTCGTTCGTCGTCGCGAGTACTGTCTCGAACGCCGATGCGTTGCTCGCGGAGCCGCGACGCCGCTCGGATCAGGGACGAGGGGCGGCCTTCTGCAGCGCCGTCTCGGCGATGTTGCCGCCGTAGTCTGCGCTTCGAGAGAGCGAGTCGACGATCAGCCCCAGCGACTGGGCCTGCACGGGCTCGAGTTCGCGGAGCATGTCGTCGATCGTCCGGGTGTGCTCGTCGATTTCGAGGATGGCCTCGCGGGCGGCGTGGCCGAGATCGGTCGCCTCGTCGGGGTCCCCGGCGAACAGCGCGTCCATCGACTTCTCGATGACGTCCGAGACGTCCGCGTGAAGGTCGACGAGCGCCTCGGCCACGCCCTCGGGGATCTCCTCGAGTTTGAGCGCGAGGTTGCTGATCTTGGCCGCGTGGTCGGCGACCCGTTCGAGCTGGCGGGCGCTGGAGTGGTAGTCGAAACAGTCCTCCCGCGGGACGCCGAGTTCCTCCGCGGCGCGGGGCGAGCGAAGCGTCGCCCGGAAGATCCGCGAGACGACCAGCCAGAGGCGGTCGACGTCGTCGTCGCGCTCGATGACGTCCTGGGCGATGTCGTCGTCGTTCTCGACGAGCGCCGTGACGGCGTCCTCGAGCATCGAGCGGGCGATCAGCCGCATCCGCGAGACGGCGTTGACGATCGAGAGCTCAGAGGAGTCCAGTAAGTCCTGAATGACGACGCTGTCGTTCGTCTCGGAGAGGACTTCGACGCCGACGAGGCTCTGGGTCGCCGACCGGATCGCGCTGCGCTGATCGGTCGTGATGCGCGCGGCCTCGAGTCTGATGATGTCGAAGCCGCTGACGTACATCGTCATCACGGCCCGGGTGAGTCGGTCGCCCTCGAGATCCGAGATGTCGAGCGTCCCTTCCTGTCGATCCGTCTCGTCTCGGGGTGTCAACAGGAGCGAATCTTTTTCGGGGTAGAACTCGACCGTCGTCCCGGCGCTGACGCCGTTGTCGGTCGCCCAGGATTTCGGGATCGAGACGGTGTACGTCGACCCGCCCGTCACCTGCACTTTTCGCGTCTCCATACGGAGCGGTTTCGGCCGTGTACTGATAAATCCATCTTCCTCTATAGAGCCGGCAACGAGCGTGATACCGGGCCAGTACTGCTACTATCGCCGATTATCGAGGGTTCGCGTACGACGGTGGCCACGAGTGCGGGTGGCGAGTAGACGCCTATGTAGATCGGGGCAGTGACTACGTACTGGCTGCACCGCTCGTTGACGCGATGGAGTGGCGTCGCATCGACGAGGTGCTCGACTGACTCGCGGGCGCGGTATCGGTCTCGTCGACCCACCCTCCACAACAGGTAACTGCGTGAGCACCAAGGTTCAACTACTCCAGCATGACCGCAAACGGACCCCAAACAGTCTCGACGTCCGGTTCCAGCGATGGCTCGACCGACGTCGGGATGACCGACGACCCGCCGCTCGGTTCCCCGCGCGTCGACGATCCCGTCATTATGTCGCGGGATCTCGACGTCTACTACGGTGACGATCAGGCGCTCCACGGGATCGACATGGACATCCCCGAGCGGCAGGTGACCGCCCTGATCGGGCCGTCGGGCTGCGGGAAGTCGACGTTCCTGCGGTCGATCAACCGGATGAACGACCTCATCGACATCGCCCGCGTCGAGGGCGACCTCTACTTCCGCGGGAAGAACGTCTACGACGAGGACGTCGATCCCGTCGCCCTGCGCCGGAAGATCGGCATGGTCTTCCAGACGCCCAATCCGTTCCCGAAGTCGATCCGGGACAACGTCGCCTACGGGCTGAAGGTTCAGGGCAAAGACGACGACGTCGACGAGCAGATTCACAAAGCCCTCGAGCGCGCGGCGCTGCTCGAGGAAGTCGAGGACCAGCTGGACTCGAGCGGGCTGGACCTCTCGGGGGGCCAGCAACAGCGTCTCTGTATCGCGCGAGCGATCGCTCCCGATCCGGAGGTCATTCTGATGGACGAGCCGGCCTCGGCGCTCGACCCGATCGCGACCTCGAAGATCGAGGACCTGATCGAGGACTTAGCCGAGGAGTACACGGTCGTCATCGTCACACACAACATGCAACAAGCCGCGCGCATCTCCGACAAGACCGCCGTCTTCCTCACCGGCGGCCACCTCGTGGAGTTCGACGATACGAACGAACTCTTCGAGAACCCCGAAAGCGACCGCGTCGAGGACTACATCACCGGAAAATTCGGCTGACGACCCGCTGAGCGACGATCGAGGGGCCTCCTGGACGGCCCCGACGAGGGGTAGGGGTTCGTCTATATATGTTCGGTCAGCCACTGGGGAAAGACGGGCCCCTCGGACGCAGTCACGGTCGATCCGAACCCGTGTCGTGCCAAGGGTTGGCATATGTATGAGTACAACGCCTCGGTATCCGTATCAGTTCCCGACCTGACAGTCGCGGCAAACAGTACATACTGCTATATAGCAATCATAGTAGTATACTTATCTACAGTGTGGCTTCGATCAGGTGATGTCGAGAGATTCAACGGCGTCGCTGTCGACCGGCTCCGGTCGGCGTGATTTTCTCGCCGCGGCAAGCGTCGTCCTCTCGGGCAGCCTCGCCGGCTGTAGCGGCGTGTTCGCCGCGGAGGACGACCAGGTAAACGTCGCGGGGAGCAGCACGGTCTTCCCCGTGACCGAGGCGATCAGTTCCGCCTTTTCCGAGGAGAATCCGACCGTCAACGTCTCGCTCAGTAAGACCGGGACCGGCGGCGGATTCGGGAACTTCTTCTGTGCGGGACGGACCGACGTCAACAACGCGAGTCGGGAGATCGCCGACGCCGAGGTCGAACAGTGCGGGAACAACGGGATCACGCCCCTCGAGTTCCCGATCGCGACGGACGCGTTGACCGTCGTCGTCAATCCGAACGCCGACTGGATCGACTGCCTCACCGTCGAACAGCTCCAGGAGATCTGGCGCGCCGACGGCGCCCAGAACTGGAGCGATATCAACGAGGAGTGGCCCGACCAGGAGTTCGAACTGTACGGCGCCGCCACGACCTCGGGGACGTTCGATTACTTCAACGAGGCGGTCCTCGGCGAGGAGTTCAACCACACGAGCGAGTACTACGCGACCGAGCGCGACCGCACGATCGTCCAGGGCGTCCAGGGGTCGGAGGCCGCGATGGGCTACTTCGGATTCGCCTACTACAGCGAGAACCCGGACTCGATCAAGGCGGTCGCGATCGACGACGGCGACGGGTGCGTCGAACCGTCGACCGAGACGGCCAAGTCGGGCGAGTACACGCCCCTCTCCCGGCCGCTGTTCATCTACATTGCCAAGGAGTCGCTCACGGAACCGGCCGTCCGTGACTTCGCTCGCTTCTACATGGAACGGGCCGCGACCGACCTCGTCTCCGAGGTCGGCTACGTCCCGATCACCGAGGAGCAACGCGACGAGAACCTCGAGAAACTCGAGGCCGCGATCGAGGAGGTGACCGAATGAGCCAACCGGACTTCTCCCACGACGGAATCCGCACCGCGCGCGGCAGGGCGTTCCGCTACCTCTTCATGCTGTGTGCGCTCCTGTCGATTCTGACGACCGTCGCCATTTTGCTGACGCTGCTCGTCGACGCAATCGACTTCTTCGCGCAGGTCTCGTTCGTCGAGTTCCTCACGGGCACGCGGTGGAGCCCGACGAACGATCCGGTCGCGTTCGGCGTCTTGCCGCTGATCTCGGGAACGTTGATCATCACCGTCGGCGCGGCGCTGGTCGCGCTCCCGATCGGCCTGCTGACCGCGATCTATCTCAGCGAGTACGCCTCCGAGCGCCGGCGGGCCTACCTGAAACCGGCGCTCGAGGTGCTGGCGGGCGTGCCGACGGTCGTCTACGGCTACTTCGCGCTCGTCTACGTCACGCCGGCGCTAGATACGGTTCTGCCGGTCGAGTTGACGACGTTCAACGCGCTCTCGGCGTCGATCATGGTCGGGATCATGATCATCCCGATGGTCTCCTCGATCAGCGAGGACGCGATGAGCGCCGTTCCCGACTCGCTGCGTCAGGCCAGTTACGGCCTCGGCGCGACGAAGTTCACCGTTTCGACGTCCGTCGTCGTCCCGGCGGCGCTGTCGGGGATCTTCTCCTCCTTTATCCTCGCGCTCTCGCGAGCGATCGGCGAGACGATGATCGTCGCCATCGCCGCGGGACAGACGCCGCGACTGATCGACGTGACCGATCCCGCCGGGCTGTTCACGAACTCGATCCAGACGATGACCGCCGCGATGGTCCAGATCGGGACGGGCGACCTCGTCGGTCAGGGGGCCGCCTACAAGAGCCTCTTCGCGGTCGGACTGACCCTGTTCGTCATCACGTTCGTCATGAATCTCATCAGTGAACTCGTCGCGTCGCGCTACCGGGAGGTGTACCGCTGATGGCCGCCGATACGCCCGACGCAGCCGCCGACTCCGGGTTCGGTCGGGTCAGCCGAACGAAAGACGTCGCCTTCCGCCTGCTCGCGCTGGCGGCGACGCTCGTGGGGATCGTTTCGCTCGCGGTCCTGCTGGCGAACGTCGCCGTCGACTCGATCGGCTGGCTCGACTGGCAGTTCCTCACGAGCCCGCCCCATCCGAACCCGTACGAGGCCGGGTTCCTGCCCGCGCTGATCGGCTCCATCGCGATCATGCTGCTGATCGCGCTGATCACGTTCCCGCTCGGCGTCGGCGCGGCGGTCTACCTCGAGGAGTACGCCAGCGACGGCTACCTCACGAAGTTCATCCAACTCAACATCGCCAACCTGGCGGGGGTTCCCTCGGTCGTCTACGGACTGCTGGGACTGGGGCTGTTCGTCAGCCTCCTGAACCTCGGCTACGGGACGGTGTTCGTCGCGGCGTTCACCGTCGCCCTGCTGATCCTGCCGATCGTGATCATCTCGGCCCAGGAGGCGATCCGGGCGGTTCCCGACTCGCAGCGCCAGGCCTCCTACGGGATGGGCGCGACGAAGTGGCAGACGATCCGGAACGTCGTCCTGCCGCGGGCGATGCCCGGGATCATGACCGGAACGATCCTCGCGCTCGGCCGCGCGATCGGTGAAACGGCGCCGCTGATCATGATCGCCGCGCCGACGACCGTCTTCGGGGTCCCCAACAGCCTCTTCAGCAAGGTCAGCGCGATGCCCCTGCAGATCTACAACTGGGCGTCCTACCCCGAAACCGAGTTCCAGTACGGCGTCGTCGCCGCCGGCGTCGTCACGCTGCTCGTCGTCTTGCTCACGATCAACTCCATCGCGATCATCATCCGCAACCGATACCAACAGCGCACGTAACCATGTCGAACGATCAGCTCACGTCCACGGAGACGGAATCGACCGACGACCAACCGGCCCCGACGCCGGGAACCGACAGCCTCACCGACAGCGTCGACCCCGACGAGGGGGCGACGCCGACGGCGGAGCGGACCATCCTCGAGGCCCGGGATCTGAGCGTCTACTACGGCGAGGAGCAAGCCCTCGACGGCGTCGACATCGAGATTCCCGAAAAGCAGGTCACGGCGGTCATCGGGCCGTCGGGCTGCGGGAAATCGACGTTCCTCCGGTGTATCAACCGGATGAACGATCTCGTCGACGCGGCACGCGTCGAGGGCGAACTGCTGTTCGACGGGAAGAACGTCTACGACGAGGACGTCGACCCCGTCGCCCTGCGGCGGAAGATCGGGATGGTCTTCCAGTCGCCCAACCCGTTCCCGAAGTCGATCCGAGACAACGTCGCCTACGGGCTGAAGGTTCAGGGCAAAGACGAGAACGTCGACGAGCAGGTCCGCAAGGCCCTCGAGCGCGCGGCGCTGCTCGAGGAAGTCGAGGATCAACTCGACTCGAGCGGGCTGGACCTCTCGGGTGGCCAGCAACAGCGGTTGTGTATCGCGCGGGCGATCGCGCCGGACCCGGACGTGATCCTCATGGACGAGCCGGCATCGGCGCTGGACCCGGTCGCGACCTCGAAGATCGAGGACCTGATCGAGGATCTGGCTGAAGAGTACACGGTCGTCATCGTCACCCACAACATGCAACAGGCCGCGCGTATCTCCGACAAGACCGCCGTCTTCCTCACCGGCGGCGAACTCGTCGAGTTCGACGACACCGACAAGATCTTCGAGAACCCCGAACACGACCGCGTCGAGGACTACATCACCGGCAAGTTCGGATAACGGTTCCGTCGGCCCGCTGACCCGGGATCGCGTTCGCCTCGATCGGTGCGTCTACACGCGAACGGTCCGCACGCCTCCCGGGAGACGGTTCGTCTCACCGCGCATCACGAAGGAACAATTCTACTCAAACAAAACGCTAATCACGATCGCACGAGCTTTCACCACTATGGCCAGGAAATCCTACCAGGAGAAACTCGCGGAGCTCCGCGAGGACCTCCTCTACATGAGCGAAGTCGTCATGGAGCGATTACGAATGGGACTCGACGCCCTCGAGCAGAAAGACGACGAACTCGCCCGCGAGGTGATCGAGGGCGACGGCGAGATCAACCGGATGTACCTCGATCTGGAACAGGACTGCATCGACTTGCTCGCCCTCCAGCAACCCGTCGCGAGCGACCTCCGGTTCATCGCCGCCTCGTTCAAGATCATCACCGACCTCGAACGAATCGCCGACCTCGCGGTCAACCTCGGCGAGTACACCCTCGAGGCCGAGGAGAACCTCTTCCCCGACGTCGACGTCCAGGAGATGGGCGAGTTGACCCTCGATATGATCGAGGACGCGATGTTGGCCTACGACGAGGAAGACACCGAGTCCTGTCGGGAACTCGCCGCTCGCGACGACAACCTCGACCAGTTCGCCGAGCGAGCCAGCGAGATCGTCGTTCGGGACCTGATCGAGCGCGAACTCGACTCGGCCGACAACATCGAACTGCTGCTCCAGGACGTCTCCCGACTCCTGTTGACGATTCGGGACCTCGAGCGCGTCGGTGATCACGCGGTCAACATCGCGGCGCGGACGCTGTACATGGTCGAGAACGACGACGAACTGATCTACTGACTGGCGTGGCTCCGGGGCGGGTTCGGTCTCCGCGATCGCACCGTCACTCTACGGGAACGAGTTCGACCCGTCCCGTCGTATCGACCCTGACGTCCCGTTCTGCGTAGCGAAAGCTGACCGAGCCGTCCGATCGCTGGGTCGTCCTCGTGGCTTCGAACAGCGAGTCCAGAGCCGCGGGATCGATCACGTCGTACAGCGGTCCGAACGCGTCGGCGACGGCCATCGGATCGTCCGCGTCCGACTGCGCGGTGATCGCGTCGATCACCGCTTCGCTCGGTGACTGGTCGGGGTCGGCCTGGTAGACGAATCGGTCCGTCGGGGCGAGCGAATCGGATCCGGTTTCTCGTGCTGTCATCGTCAGCACAACGCCGCGACGGGGTGAAAGCTCCCGCATTGGCGCTCCAATCCTTTAAATGGGGTCGTCGGCCAGGGTGTGGCGAAGCAGGGTCGCCTGTCCGCGGCGCAGGCGGGCCGACAGCGCCTGATCCGAGATGTCGAGTTCCGCGGCGACGTCCGAAAGCGTCGCGTCTCGGGGGACCTCGAAGTAGCCGTCCTCGAGCGCGGCCAGCAGGGCCTCCCGCTGGCTGTCCGTGACGCCGTACGGGTCGACGTCCGGCTCCTGCTCCCGGTAGATCCGCCGGAGTCGAACGCCGACGCCCTTCTCGAGACAGCGCTGGCGATACGTGAACAGGGCGTCGCGGGAGGGGACCCGCGCCCTGACGACCGCCTCGTCGACCAGGTCGATATCGAGGAACGCGATGTCGAGTTCGGCGGCGATCGGATACGTGAGTTTGTCGGCCGCCGCGTCGGTCAGGGCGACGCTGTAGAGCGTTCGATCCGGGGCGTCGTCGAGAGCGGTGTACTCCGCGATGGTCGGATCCGCCGCCAGTGCCGACTCGAACGGTCCGAACTCCTCGTCGATCGCCCAGAACAGCAGCTTCGCGGTGCCCGATTCGATGCCGTACAGCTCTTCGAGCCTGAGCTCGCCGATCGCGTCCGCCGCGTGGCGGAGGATCGGCGTCCGCAGTTCGAACTCGACGATCAGAGACACTGCTCGTGGTTACGATACGGGCTCGAGAACGATGGTTCTTCGCACGCGTCGCTCAGTTGTCGTATCGAACGCGCTCGAGCCGGTTCTCCCCCGCTCTCAGTTCCGCGGCGGGACGCCGGTCAACAACTGGCCGACGTCGTCGATGTTTCGCGTCTGGACGAGCAACTCCGCCGCTTCCCGGATCGTGAACGCGGCCTCGAGGGCGACGCCGTGACAGCGCGCGTAACACTCGAACCAGCGGTTCATCGCGTTCTCGAGGGCCGCGAGTTCGGCCGGCGAGAACGGGACCAGCCGCCCGCCCGTGCGGGCCTCGACGTAGAGCCAGACGGCCCGTCCCGCGCCCTCGCGGAGGTAGCTCGCGGCGTCGGTAGCGTCGGCCTCGAGCGCCGCTCGCTCCCGTTCTGCGCGTCGCTCGAGGGCGGCGATCCGGGGACCGTAGCGGCTCACGGCTATCCCTCGCGGTACTCGACCCCCTTGCCGCCCCGCGGGTGGGTCCACTCGGTGTCGGCCACGATGGCGCAGGTGCCACACTCGATGCAGGGCTGGGTGTCGAGGCTGACGAGCGTCTCCTCGGAGCCGTTCGTCTGCACGCGCTCCGTGCGGTAACAGCCGCCGCCGAAGTCCTCGGCGCTGACCGGACAGGCGGCCACCGCGGCGCCGCTGGCTTCGGCCGACTCGTCGAGGAGTTCGATGTGGGGGTTGCCGACGTCCGTGTCGTAGGTGAGGTCGCCGATCCGTTCCTCGAGAGAGGGGGTCTCGATATCGTTCTCCCAGCGGATGGTCCGGCCGTGTTCTGCCCCGATGATCGACGGGAGCGTGACGTAGCCGGTGCTCGTATCCGGGAGCATCGACACGAGGAACGGCGAGTTGTACGCCCGCTCGAGGAGGCGCTCGGCGATCGGGTTGCCGACCGCGAGCGAACCGATCCGCGACTCGAGGACCCGCTCGAGCGCGTTCGTCACGTCGTCGCGCTCGCCGACGGAGCGGGTCAGTTCGTACCGTCGGGGTCGCAGTTTCTCCATCGTGCCCGACTTCTCGAGCATCTCGGAGTACCGCCGCCCGGCGGCCTCGGGGTCGGTGTTGCCGCGGCTGACGACGAAGGCGTCGGCGGCGAGCGCACCGGCGGTGACCGCGTGGTTCATCCCCTTGATGATCGGACCCTGAGCTTGCATCTGACCGGCGGCGTCGCCGACGAGGACTAACCGATCGCGGTAGGGCTCCTCGTGTGCGACCTTCTTGGAGTCGGGGACGAGTTTCGCGGCGTACTCCCGCTCGCGGTAGTCGTCCCGGAGCCACTGGGCGAGCAGCGGATGCGTGAGCAGGGCGTCGAGCAACTCGTGGGGCTCGGCCCCCTGCTCGACGAGGCTGTCGAGGTGGAAGACGGTCCCGATCGACAGCGAGTCCTCGTTCGTGTAGAGGAACCCCCCGCCGCGGACGTCCTCGAAGAGGTCGCCAGAGAACAGGTGGGCGGCGCCCTCCTCCGGGCCGATATCGAATCGATCGTCGATGGCGTCCGGCTCCATGTCGACGACGGCTTTGACGCCCTGGAACCACTCGTCGGGCTCCTCCCAGTCCATCAGGCCCGCCTCGCGGGCGAGTTCGGAGTTGACGCCGTCGGCGGCGACGATCAGGTCCGCTTCGATGGGGTCGAGTTCGTCGCAGGTGACCCCGACGATCTCGCCGTTTTCACGGAGCAGGCCGTCCACGTGAACGTTCGTCAGTACGCCGCCGCCCGTCGCGCTGGTCTTCTCGTGGACGCGCTCCTCGAGCCACGAGTCCATCTTCCGGCGGAGCACGGCGTCGCACCAGTCCGTGTCGTGCTCGTGGAGGTCGACCAGGTCGAACGTCTTGACCTTCTCGCCCGCCACGTTGTGGATGTAGTAGTCCGTGACGGGCCGTTCCGCCGCCTCCTCCCGGAAGCCGTCGAACAGGTCGTCGAGCGTGTACGGCGCGGACTCCTCGGCGTAGACGAGGCCGCCCGAGACGTTCTTCGAACCCGACTCCATCCCCCGCTCGAGGACGAGCGTCTCGACGCCGTGATCGGCCAGTCGCGCGGCGGCCGCGGCCCCGCCGGGCCCGCAGCCGACGACGACGGCCTCGTACCGTTCGCGCTCAGTCATCGTCCTCACCTCCGCTGCCGTCGGCGACGGCTTCGGGCTCGAGCTGGAGCTCCCCCGATTCGACCGCGCTCGTCAGCCGCGGCACCACCTCGAACAGGTCGCCCTCGACGAAGTAATCCGAGAAGTCCCGAATGCGGGCGTCGGTGTCGGTGTTGATCGCGACGATGGTGTCGGACTCGTCCATGCCGACCTTGTGCTGGACGGCGCCCGACACGCCGGCGGCGATGTAGAGATCGGGGGCCACGACCTGCCCGGTCTCGCCGATCTGGCGCTCCTCCTTCGAGTACCGTTCGACGTGGCCCTCGAACTGGTAGGAGGAGGTGACGATCCCCCGCGTGATGCCGAGTTCGGCGTCCTCGAAGGCGTCGACGAGGTCGAGGCCCAGTTCCATCCCCTCGGTGGGGTCGTCGGCGATCCCGCGGCCGAGACAGACGATCACATCGTGGCCGGTGAGGTCGATCCCGGCCTCGAGGCGGTCGTGCTCGGTGATCTCGACGCGGAACCAGTCCTCGTCGAGTTCGATATCGTGCTCGATCACCAGTCCCTCCCGATCGTCGTCCCGCTCGATCGGGTCGAAGCTCCCGGGGATGATCGACGCCCCCTGCGGGTGGAACTCCCGGCCGGGGTTGTCGAGACAGAGGATCGTCGAGTACTCGAAGCCCGAGAAGTCCGGCCGCTTCATGTGCAGGACCTTCTCGAAGATCTTCTTGACGCCGGGTTCGCCGGTCTTGACCGGGTTCGAGACCTCGTTCTCCTCGATGAACAGGTCCGAGCAGTCCGAGGCCAGTCCGGAGTCGAGTTCCGCCTGCACCTTCGCCGAGAGGTCCCGGCCGTTGTCCGTCGCCGGGAACAGGACGTACCGGGGCTTGTCGTAGTCGCGCCAGTCGGTGCTCTCGACGGTCCCCTCGCCGCGGGCCATGTGGGCCGTGATCTCGGCGTAGGGCTTGTGGAGGAACCGCTCGAGGCGCTCGTCGTCGTGGTAGACCGCCACGTCGGCGCCGTAGGCGATACACTCCTCGGCGAGCCCCTCGCAGTCGTCGCCCATCAGGAACGCGACCACCCGCTCCTCGTCGCCGTAATCCTCTGCGAACTGATCCATCAGCCGCCGCGCCTTCCCGAGCATCTCCCGGGAGACCTCGAGCAACTCGCCGCCCTGCGTCTCGCAGAACACCCACATGTCCTCGTAGTGGCCGTCCTCGAGTCCGCGAACGTGTTTCTTGTCGCGGGTGGGATGTGAGAGGCCGTCGTCCGCCTCGGCGTCGGTCTCGTCCGGTTCGGTGTCATCGTCCGCGACCTCGTCGACGTCCTCGCCCTCCGCTTCCTCGCCGACGGTTTCCTTCGTCTCCTCGTACTCGCCTTCGGTCTCGGTTCCCTCCTCGACGCCGTCGCTCTCGCCCGTCTCGTCGGCGTCGGCTTCGCCGATCGCCTCGAGTCGCCGGTGGACCGCCTCCCGGGCCGTCTGTCGGTCCCGGCCGGCCTGCTCGGCCTCGAGGATCGCCCGCAGTTCGTCCGCGTCGTCGATCGTCTCGAGTTCGTCGGTCAGTTCGTCGACCGTGTGCTCGCTGGGATCCACGTCGGTCATCTCAATCACCCGCCTCCGCCGCGAACGGTTGCATTTCCTCGAGCACCTCGCTCATCGCGTCCTCGTCGCCGGGATCGACCATCGTCGCCTCCCGCTCGGAGGGCGCCTTGGGAATCGGATCGACCGACGAGACGATCGTGGGCGATCCGTCGAGGCCGATGTAGTCGGGGTCGAGGTTCAGATCCACCTGGCTCCACGTCGTCAGGTGCTCGTCGTGGTCGGCCGCCCGTTCCTCCGTCTCCGCCCGGAGCCGTTTCCGCGTCAGTCGGTGGGAGGCCTTCCGGTAGGTGGGCTCGAACTCGGGATCGGTGACGACGAAACAGGGAAGGGGCGCTTCAACGGTCTCGATCTCGTCGACGTCGCCTTCGACGAGTCGCTTCGCCCGCAGAATCCGCTCGTCGGGGTCGATGTCCAGTGCGATGACGTGGGTGACGATCGGCCAGTCCAGCGCCCACGCGGTCTGGGGGCCCGTCTGGCCGGTCTCGCCGTCGGCGGATTTGAACCCGGCGAAGACGATGTCGACGTCGCCGACCTCCTCCTGGTACTTCTCGAGACCGGCGCTGAGCGTGATCGCCGTCGCCCACGTGTCCGAGGCGGCGAGTTCCCGATCCGAGAGCAGGTAGCTGTCGTCGGTGTACACCGCCTCCATGGCCTCCTTCAGGACGTCGGCGTAACCCGGCGGCCCCATACTTATCCCGCTGACGTGCCCGCCGTGGCGAACCTTCGTCTGCAGCGCCGCCTCGACGGCGAACTTGTCGTTGGGATTCATCACCGTCGGCGTCTTCCCGCGCTCGAGGTGGCCGTCCTCGTCGAACGAGACGGCCCCCTCCGAGAAGTCCGGGACGCCTTTCGTCAGAACGATCGATCGCATGGATCCCTCCGTGACAAGTGTGTGGTGTTATCTCGCATGCCTGCGTTTCTCTAACGCAATTATCAGTATTAAGAATGGGGGTAAAAATCGCCCTGGGAAATCGACTGATACTGTCGCTGACGCTGTAGGATCCGATCGAGCGCGAACGGGTCGACGGAGCCGTTCACTCCTCGAGCGGGGCCTAGCGGAGAGCGTATCGGCTCGAGGGGGCGAGGAGAGAGAATTGCGGATCGAACGGACGAACTTTGGACGGCTATCCGGCGATCGATCGCGTCACTCGGGTTCGCGCTCGGTCGTGCCCATCGTGATCTCCCCGCGGGCGCGGATCGTTCCGTCGACTTCGGCGTCCGGACCGAGTTCGAGGTTCGCCGAGGCGACGTCGCCGAGGATGCGGGATTCGGCGCCGATCGTGACGTCGCCGTCGCGGGTGGTCAGATCGCCGTGGATCCGCGTCCCCTCGCCGACGGTGATGTCGCCGCGGGCCCGGAGACTGCCGAAGATAGTCGTATCGTCGCCGACGTCGATCGTTTCCGCGCGGACGTTGCCGTGGAGGCGGCAGTCGTCGCCGATCGTCGCGGGGGTCGAGACCCGCCACGCGTCGTCGCTGACGGTCGCGTTCCGCGGGATCACGAGCGGTTCGACGTCGGCCTCCGCGTCGTCGTCCTCGAGCATTTCGGAGACGAGTTGCTGGGCCGTCTCCTCTTCGCCGATCAGCAGAAGGTGCTTGAGGTAGACGAACAGGAAGACGATGGTCGGCATCGGGTTCCGGATGACGATCCAGCCGTTGGCTTCGAACCCCTCCTCGATCTCGACGTCGTCGCCGATGTCTAAGTCGCCGGCGACTTTCATCTCGCCGCCGACGTGGACGCGCTCGCCGATGTAGGCGTCCTGCCCGACCAGCACGTTCTCGGCGACCTCACACCACATGTCGAGACGGCAGTCACCTTCGGCTTCGATGGCGCCGCCGAACTCGACGGACTCGCCGGCGAGGACGTTTCGGCCGCGCACCCCGAAGTCGACGGTCGATCGAGCGCCGATGAGGATGTCGCCGGCGGTCACGAGGTCGACTTCCTTGACTTCCGTCCCGTCGGGGACGGATAGTTTGTCGAGCGGATCCCTGCTGATGGCCACGTTTCAGCCCAAAGGAGTCATCCACTAATAAACCTCGCGCGTCGTCAGCCTCGCGTCAGACGCCCGTCGGACGCCGCCGGCCGCTCGGTCGCCTTCCTTTTACTCCCCCACCGCGTAGAGCCGCCCATGACGACGCTCGCGTTCGACGAAGAGGGGATCGACGTCGTGTACGAAGGAACGGAGTTCCGCCTCGAGCGAGACCTCATCGAAGAGGCGACGGAGAAGTCCTACTACGACGTGACCGATCACGAGGTGCTCAAGATCGTCGCCGAACAGCCGAACCTCCAGGGGGAACCGCGACGCGTCGGCGATATCCTCCAGTGAGCGCGTCGGTGTGGTCGGTCGTCCAATGGCGATCGTCGCTCGAGACGAATCCGCACGGAGCGCGAAAATCGAAACGGGTAAAAACGTCTCCCCGATAGATACGGATGAGCCGAGATAGCCTAGCCCGGCCAAGGCGGTAGATTCGAAATCTACTGTCCTCACGGACTCGGGAGTTCAAATCTCCCTCTCGGCGCTTTCACGGCAACTACTCCCGACGAGCGGCGCGTGGCGCCGCGAGTCGATCCGTTGCCGTGAAACGACTCCGGGAGATTTGAACCAGGGAGGTCGCACGCTCGCGAACGAAGTGAGCGAGACCGTCCGACCGTGGTTCAAATCTCCCTCTCGGCCTGTTTTCCGACGACAATTTCTAACGAACGGCGCGGAGCGTGCCCTCGAGTCGCTGTCCGCTATCGCCGCCCTATCCATCCCCAGACCGGACGGCCGACCGTCTCGACCGAACACACCGCCCGAGTACTGGACTCCGCTGTGAGCGGTCCTCGAGCGCACGCAACCAACTGTGTGTCACTCGCAAGCATGCTGTTTATCGAGGACGGAGTGAACAGATAATGGTACTAGTTAACAATGGTGGCCGACCGCAATCAGTTCGCCGTAGCCCGGGGTGAGGAGCGGTGAACTTCGACCGCGAGGATGGCGACGACGCGTTCCATCCGCTCGGGGAAGCGTGGCAGGACGAACTCGAGGCGGGGCTCGAGGAGTCCGAGTACGATTCGGAACTGGGCATGCAGATGGCCGAAGACGCCATGCGCGTCACCGAGGGGGAACTCTCGGAGGAGGCGTTCTACGACCGGTATCACGAGGCCATCGCCGAGGAGTTCGGCGACGAGTTCGACGAGGAAGGGTTGCCGATGGCCGACGCGTTCGAATCCGCTGGAGAGCGGAGTCGGTTCGAGGGTGCGCTCTCCCAGGTCGGCATGGACGGGGATTCGCGCCGGGAGGTGATGAAGAAGATGAGCGCCGGCGCGGGGGCCGTGGGGCTCGGCGCCTGGGGGACGAAAGCCGCCAATAGCGACGATCCGGAGCCGTCTTTCGCCGAGGCGTCCGAGGAATCCGACGAGGGCGGCGACGAGGGGACGCAATGGGGAATGGCCCTCGACCTCGAGCACTGCGACGGTTGTCTCTCCTGCGTCGTCGCTTGCAACGAGGAGCACAACTGGAATCAGGGCGCCAACTGGATGTACATCCTCGATTACGAGGACGAGACGTCCGAGGCGGACGACTCGCCCAACCGTCTCATTCGACCGTGTCAACACTGCACCGACGCGCCCTGCGAGAAGGTGTGTCCGACGACGGCCCGTCACACCCGGGACTCGGACGGGCTCGTCCTGACCGACTACAACGTCTGTATCGGCTGCCGGTACTGTCAGGTCGCCTGCCCGTACGGCGTCAACTACTTCCAGTGGGAGGAACCGTCGGTGCCGGCCGACGAACTCGAGTCGGACCACGTCTACGACGAGCGCGGCCGTCCGGTCAGTTCCCGCGGACCCCGGGGCGTCATGGAGAAGTGTACGTTCTGTCCGACGCGTCAGGACGGCCAGCAGGGCGAGGAGCTGATCGGTCGGACCGCCTGCGAGGACGCCTGTCCGCCGGAAGTGATTCAGTTCGGCGACATGAACGACGAGAACAGCGATCCGCAGCGGTACCTCTCGAACACCGCCAAGAGCCGATCGCTCGTCCGACTGGCCAGCGACCTCCCGGATCCGGAGGGCCTCCAGGAATCACTGCAGGGCGCGGGCTCGGACCTCGAATCCATCGTCGACGCCGTCGAGGATCTCGACGAGGACCTGGTGGCGGTGCTGCTCGCGATCGCCATTCTCGGCGAGGAGGGCGAACCCGAGGGCCGGGAGAACAGCTCCCTCGCGCAGCAGGAGGACACCGCTCTCAACATCGTGAGCATCCTCGAGGACCACGGCCTCGACACGACAAGCCAGGAGCTCCTCGTCGAACTGGACCTCGCCGAGGAGCCCGAGGAGAGCGGCGATGGCGAGGAAAGCGGTAGCGGGGGCGGAGACACCGGTGGCGGTGAGGGCTCCGGCGGGGGCAACGAGACCGACGGCGGGAACGAGACCGAGACCGGGTCGTTCGTTCAAGAAGACGGCGGCGAGTTCGAGGGACCGAGCGAGGAGCTCGCCCAGGAGCGGCTCGTCGACTTCGCCGGCGATCCGGAGTCGTCGTACAAGCTCCTCGAGGATATCGGGACGGATCCGAACGTCGTCTATCTCGGCGACCAGCCCGGACCGGAGGCCCATCAGGTCGAGGGCCCGGTGGCCTACGAGGACGTCGGAATGACCGACAATCGCAAGAACGTCGTCGACGACGGAACCGTCGACCCCTTCTTCTGATCTCACTCGGAGACTCGGGTCGGCGACCGGACTCGTCGGGTTCATTACGACGGCCCCGAACGTCTGCGTATGAACATTCGTCAGCGGCTCATCGTCGGAAGCCTCTGGATCTCGGTCGCGGCGGTGATGGCGATCACGATCGAGCCGGGGATTCCGTCGACCCTCGGCGGAATTATCCGACTGTTCGTCGTCGTCCTCGCACTGTTTCTCGCCGGCGTCTACCTGCTCGACCCCTGGAACGTCGTCAGCCGGCACCCGTTCCACTAGGTGACCGGGTGAGAAAGGAAAGCGGGGACGGTATCGATCAGTCGTCCGCCGGCGTCAGGGGCTGCTGGTCGGCTGCGAGCAGTCGATCGAGGGCGTCGACCATCGCCTCGACGCTGGCCCGCGTGATGTCGGCCTCGCTGCGGGCGACGGTGACCGACCGGTCGTTGCGGACCATCGTCACTTCGACGGTGACGACCGCGTCCGTACCACCCGTTACCGCGTCGACGTGATAGGACTCGAGTTCGGCGTCTGCCATCGAGCCCAGCGCCTCGCGGACGGCGGAGACGGCGGCGTCGACGGGGCCGGATCCGGTCCCGCTGGCGACGCGTTCCTCGCCGCCGACGGCGAGTCGGACGCTGGCCGTCGGGACGGGTCCGCCGCTGGTCGCGGAGAGGTCGAGTAAGTCGACGACGCGCTCGCGGTCGTCGCCGGTGACGTCCTCGGCGATGGCCAGCAGGTCGGCGTCGGTGACCCGACGGCCGCGGTCGCCGAGTTCCGTCACTCGAGTGGCGATCTCGGCGATCTCGTCGTCGTCGGCCGCGACGTCGTGTTCCTCGAGGGTTGCCTCGACGCCCGCGCGACCGGTGTGCTTGCCGAGCGCGAGTCGCCGTTCGCGACCGACCGTCTCGGGCGGGTACGGCTCGTACATCTTGTCGTCCTTGAGCGTCCCGTCGGTGTGGATGCCGCTCTCGTGGGTGAACGCGTTCTCGCCGATGACGGCCTTGTTCGGCGGGAGCTGAACGCCCGTCGCCCGGGAGACGGTTTGGGCGAGATCGTACAGTTCCTCGAGTTCGAGGGTCTCGACGTCGTAGACGTGCGAGAGCGCGATCGCGACCTCCTCGAGCGCGACGTTGCCGGCGCGCTCGCCGAGCCCGTTGACGGTACAGTGGACGAGGTCGGCGCCGGCCGAGACGGCCGACAGCGCGTTCGCGACGCCCAGCCCCAGATCGTCGTGGGTGTGGGCGCTGACCGGGCCGACGTCGGTGAGCCGCGAGACCGCCTCGGCGGTGCGCTCGGGTCCGGTGTGGCCGACGGTGTCGGCGAAGCAGATCCGATCGGCGCCGGCGTCGACGGCCGTCGCCATCAGCTCCTCGAGGTAGTCGAGGTCGGCCCGCGAGCCGTCCTCGCCGATGACCTCGACCCAGAGGTCGTGGGCCTTCGCGTAGGCGACGAGTTCGGCCGTCTTCTCGAGGTTGTCCTCGCGGGAGGTGCCGACCTTGCCCTCGACGTGGCGGTCGCTTGCGGGGACGACGATGTGGACGCCGTCGACGTCACAGTCGAGCGCGAGGTCGACGTCGGCTTCCATTCCGCGGCAGAAGCTCGTAACGCGGGCCTCGAGGTCGAGGTCGGTCACCCGCGAGATGGCCTGTCGCTCGCCCGCGCCGGTACAGGCACTACCCGCCTCGATGACGGCGACGCCCGCCCGCTCTAACGCGCGGGCGATGTCGACTTTCTCGTCGGGCGTCAGGGAGACGCCCGGGGCTTGTTCGCCGTCGCGAAGCGTCGTATCGAGAAGGCGCACTGTACGGTCGGGGGCGATCGTATCGGCGGCGGAGTGAGTCACAGGTAGAAGCGAATCGGTAGTTGCAGTCGGTTCATCGGAGAATTTCACGCCCAGCCGGGTTGCCCCGACTTCCTCTATCCTCGGACATGGTATGCGATGCTATCGCAACACGCTGACTTAAATCCGCCGGTCCCCGATTACGAGGACGATTGACGGCAATAGACGGGCCCTCCATCGCGTACCGATCCGAACCATCCGGCGTGCAGTGGCGCGCGCTGTCGTCCGTCCGAACGGTAGTGAGGACGGACGATGATACTGCGCGAGGGATGAGCGAGTGACGGAAGGAGCGAGCGAATCGGTTGGGGAGGGAGTGGCTCCTCCCCGTTGCCACGAGAGCAGGACGCTTCCCTTCGTCCACAATTTCATCGGAGTCGACGATCTGTTCGAAAGTCACAATATCTGCTCGCAAGTCGTCGCACCGCACCCCGGAACAGGAACGGGTCAGTGCCACCCCTGGACGCCTCGAGCGAAAATTCCCACATCCGAACGAGTCCATCCGAACACCCTTCCAGCCGCCCGTGGTACCGTCGCTCGAGCATGGACGCAACCCTGGAGCCGCTGGCGCGGTCGCTCCGCGAGGCCCCGGTCGTCGATCGAGACGGCTACGAGTACTTCGTTCACGGCGTTACCGACGGCGTACCGCCGATCGAACCGGCGGTGCTCGAGGCCGTCGCCGACGGCATCCGCGAGCGAATCGACCTCGAGGGCGTCGACAAACTCGTCGCGCCCGAGGCCATGGGCATCCATCACGGCACCGCACTCTCGCTGGCGACGGGGATTCCGATGGCCGTCGTCCGCAAGCGCTCCTACGGCTTTCCCGACGAGGTCGCCGTCCACCAGGAGACCAGCTACGGCGAGAGCGAACTGTTCCTGAACGGCGTCGACGCGGGCGATCGGGTGGTGCTCGTCGACGACGTCCTCTCCTCGGGCGGCACGATCGAAGCGGTCTGCGAGGCCCTCGAGGCCGTCGAGGCGGAGCTCGTCGATATCGTCGTCGTGCTCCGACGCGTCGACGCGGACCACGAAGCGGTCTCCCGGGAGGTGACGAGCCTGCTCGACGTCCGCGTTCGGGACGGGGCGCTCGAGGTCGTGGACGACGACTCGACGTTCGAATAGCGACTCGAGTACCGCAATCGGTATCCGGATTTCCGACGAAACTGGAACCATGGGAACCCGCGAGGAGGACGATCCCGACCGAGTGATCGAACGGATGGCGCAACTCGTCGAGGAGACGTCTCCCCGGTCGGAAGAGACGTCGTCGCTCGACGACGGCGGTCACCCGATAGCCCGGAAGCACAGAGACGCGATCCGCCGGGGCGCACGAACGACCGAAACGGACGGTGAGTGATGCGAGTAGCAGTACGTCGGCTCTAGATCACGCCTCCTCGAGCACGACCCGATCGCCGGATTCGACGCCGTCCGCAGCGCCGGCCGGAAGTTCGACGAGCAGGTCGCACTCCGCGCGGGCGAAACTCAGCCACGGGCGAAGGCGTTCGACGCGCTGAACGACGCCGTCGGCGACCCAGAGGGCGTCGATCGAGAAGAAGACGAACAGCATGTGGACGTCGCGGACCTCCGCGGAATCGAATTGGAAGGCCAGCGCGTAGTCGTCGGGTATCGAGCGGCGGAACATCAGGCCGCGGGTCTGGCTCAGCAGCGAGTCGGCGATGTCGACGTCCGTCGCAAGCACCCGTCGGTCATCGCGTTCGTCGGTCGAATCGCCGCCCGAAATCGGTTCGTGAACCAACTGCACGCCCTCGAGTCGGAAGGCGGGTAGCAAAAGTCTTCTCGCTCGAGGCGTCTCCGGAGAGTCGACCGGGACGAGGTGCGAGAGAACTAGTGACGGAACGACGTGTTCTGCTACCGTGGCAACGGGGAATCGCCACGCCCTCCCCAGCCGATTCGCTCGTTCCCTTCGGTCACTCGCTCATCCCTCGCACGGAATCGCCGCCACGCCTTCGCAGTGCTCAGGCGTGACGCCAGCGCGCGCCACCGTTTGCCGGCCGAAATGTTTCGAGCGGGACGTAAAACGCGTGTCCATTCCGAATCGATGCGGTGGTCCGAACCGATCAGAGCGCCCCGAACTCGACCTCGTCGACTTGCTCGGCTGCTTCGAACAGTGCGAGCACGCCCTCCTCGAGCAACAATCGGCCGAACTCCGTCAGTTCGTACTCCGGGCCGTCGACGGTCGGGTCGACCAGACACGGCATCCGCTCGGTGACGACGCCGGCGTCACGGAGGGCGCCGATGCTCGCGTTCGCGTCCGTCTCAGAGTGTTCCGTTTCGGCCGCAATGGCCTCGAGCGTGGCTGCCTCGGCGTCCATCGCGTATAGGGTGTAGGCGACCTCGAACCGGTCTCGGTCGCCGAGGGCGGCGACGGCCTCGAGAACCTCGTCCGCGTCGAGCAGCGTCTCGCTCGAGTCGTCGGTCGGTAGCATACCGGTCCCCACGAACGCGGACACGAAAATCGCATCGGACGGATCGCTGGTGGGCCACGATCCGAGTGATCGACCGAAGTCCAGAAGAAAGCCCCCGAGCCGTGACGTTCAATTGCTCGCCGTGCGAATGGCCGCTGACTGCGCATGGAGAAAACGCCGCGGGGCACGTCGGTCGGCGTCGACGACCCCTACGAGTTCGCGGGCGTCTGCGACCACCTCACCGGCGAGGGAACGTGCCGGTACGCCTTCGACCACTACGAGCACGACCCGGAGTTCGCCCGCCAGCGCGCCGAAGACGACTACGAGTGTCCCGTCGTCGACCCCGAATCGGACTGGGAGTGGCGCGACTGTCCGCACTTCCGTTCGCGCAACCGGGACCGCGAGTGCGTCCGCTGTGGCATCGCGGAGAAGCGCATGGCCCACGACGACGAGCGCCCGCTGCTCGAGGAACATCACCTCTCGTACGCGCGCGACGGCGAGGAACTCACCCACGAGATCACGGTCTACCTCTGTCGGTGGTGTCACGCCAAGGTCCACAACTCGTGGGCGCGGATCACCGACGACGCGGGCCCGGATCCCGAGGCGATCGCCGCGCTCGAGGAACGCCGCGGGCGCGAGTACGAAGAGTTGGGGTTCGAGTCGGCGGCGGAGCGGTACGACGAAGAGCGGTGACGTAATCGGACGCCGGTGTCGGCGTCACGGTGGCGTCACGGCGGCGCGGCGTCCGCACCGAATTGGCCCGTCACCCGGTGTTCTTCATGCCGGCCGCGATTCCCTTGACGGTCAGCCGCAGCGTCCGCTCCTCGATGTCGGTACGGTGGGTCCGGTCGAGCAGGTAGACCTGCAGCAGGTTCAGCGGGTCGACGTACGGGTTGCGCCGCGCGAGGTTCTCGCCGAGCCAGTCGCGGGTGTGGAGATCATCGCGCTGGCCGATCTCGGTGATCAACTCCGTCGCCCGCTGGTACTCGTCGGTGAGCCGCGGGAAGAACCGTTCCCGAAGCTCGGGATCCGCCAGGTCGGCGTACTGGTCGGCGATCCCGAGTTCGGTGCGAGAGAGCGAGAGGGCGGCGTTGTCGAGCGTGGTCCGGAAGAACGACCACTCGTCGTACATCTCCTGGAGAGTCTCCATCGAGCCGCCGTCGTCTCGCGGCTCATCGCCGCTCGACTCGTCCGAGGAGCGTGGCTCCTCGCCCTCCAGATACGCATCCACGCCGGAGGCCAGCGCGTACCACCCGGGGAGGATACACCGCGACTGGGTCCAGGAGAACACCCACGGGATCGCCCGCAGGTCCTCGACGGTGCGTTCGCCGCTGCGCGAGGCGGGCCGAGAGCCGAGGTCCAGATCCTCGATGACGGTGATCGGCGTCGCCTGCTCGAAGTAGCTGACGAATCCGTCGCTCTCGAGGAGGTCGCGATACTCCTGCCGGGCGGCGTCGGCCATCGTCTCCATGGCGTCGAACCACTCCTCGGGAAGTTCCTGCTCGTCGGGTTCTTCCATCGCGTACAGGCGCGCGCGGAGTTGCGCGTTGAGCATCTGTTCGATGTTGCGTTCGGCGATGCGGGGATTGCCGTACTTCTCGGCGATGGCCTCGCCCTGCTCGGTGAACTTGACCTGACCCGTGATCGTGTTGTTCGGCAGCGCCAGCAGCGCCTCGTTCATCGGGCCGCCGCCCCGCGAAATCGAGCCGCCGCGGCCGTGGAACAGCCGCATCTGCACGTCGTAGTCGTCGCAGATCTCGCCCAGTCGCCGCTGATTTTTAAAGAGCGACCAGTTCGCCGCCAGAAAGCCGTTCTCCTTGTTCGAGTCCGAGTAGCCCAGCATGATCTCCTGGGTCTGCCCCCGGGCCTCCAACGCTTGCGAGTAGGCTTCGTTCTCGAAGAGCGTGCCCATGATGCGGCGGGCCCCCGAGAGGGCGTACTCGGTCTCGAGCAGCGGGACGATGTCGATTCCCGAGTGCTCGGGCAGGGAGACCACGCCCGCCTGATCCGCGAGGAACAGGACCTCGAGGACGTGACTCGGTTCGTCGGTCATCGAGATGGCGTAGGTGTCGATGGCGTGGACGCCGTACTCCGTCTGCCAGTCGCCGAGGTCCTCGAACAGTTCGAGGACGCGTGTCGACTCCGCCGAGAACCCCTCGGTTGCCGAGAGGTCGACGACGGGTTCGTCCTGCAAGACGGCGTCGGTCAGCAGGTCGACGCGCTCGTCCTCGCTCAGGCCGTGGTAGTCTATTCCCTCGCTCTCGAGGGCCTCGGCGATGGCGTCGGTGTGTTTCTGTTGGTGTTCGCGGAGGTCGAGGCTGGCCAGCGAGAAGCCGAATGTGGCGACCTGTCGGCGGATCGGGTCGACGTGGGCCTCGACGACGCTCTCGGCGCCGTTGTTTCGCAGGCTCTGGGCGATGACCGCGAGGTCCGCGAGGAGGTCGTCGACGTCGTCGTAGCCGCCCGGTCGGACGTCGCCGACCCGGGCGAGGCGTTCGCGCATGAGTTTGAGCTTCTGCCGGTAGGGCTCGCCCGGATACCGCTCCTGGGCCGTGCGAGCGCTGCCGGGCAGTCGCTCGCGATCTTCTTCCAGAGTGGCCTCGAACTCGCTTCCCGTCTCGATCCGGCTACCGTCCTGACTCAAGACGCCGGAGAGGCGCTTGAGTTCGTCGCGGTACTTCTCGAGGACGACCTCGCGCTGGCGCTCGAGCGTGTTCGCGGTCACCTCGGGGGTGACGAAGGGGTTACCGTCGCGATCGCTGCCCGCCCACGAGCGGAACTCGAACAGTTTCGGGATCTCGAGGCCGGGTTCGACTTCCGCGTCGATGGCGTCGGCCAGTTCGTCGTAGACCTCGCCGACCACGTCGAACAGCGTGTTCTCGAGGTACCACTGGACGTTGCGCGCCTCGTCCTCGGGTTCGGGCTGACGATTGCGTACCTGCGGCGTCTGCCAGAGGCTGGTCACCTCCGCGTCGATATCGCGCCAGATCTGGCTCTCTTCTTTCTCGGTCAGGAGTCGCTCGTCGAGCGTCTCGAGGTGCGTCGAGATGGTCCGAAGCTTCGATTTGACGGTCTTCCGGCGGGCTTCGGTCGGATGTGCGGTAAAGGTCGGCTCGATCAGCACGTCCTCGAGCACCTGCCGAACGGTGTCGATGTCCCGCTTCCCTAACTCCTCGGCTGCCGTCTCGAGGCTATCCTCGAGGGTCTCCTCGTGAGACTCGGTGCGGATCGTCCGCACACGCTCGCGTTCCTCGGCGAGGTTGATCAGTTCGAAGTAGGTCGTAAACGCCCGCGCGACGATCCGCTGCTGGTGTGGTGAGAGCGCCTCGAGGTCCGCGATCAGCGACTCGCGCGACTCGAGATCGCCCGACCGGTAGTCGATCGCGGCCCGTCGGGACGATTCGACCGTCTCGAACGCTCTCCGAGAGGTCTGTTCCTCGAGCACGTCGCCGAGCAACGCGCCGAGTTCCCGAACGTCCTGCCGGATCTCTCTGTTATGGAGTCTCATTGCGTCATCGTACGGTCGCTATCCCAAAAACCCCCGTGCAGCAGGGTCGTGATCGCCCTCGGGTTCCGTGAACGGTCGTGGCATGGACTGGATCGTCACCGGAGGATCGCGGGTGACGGCGACTGACGGCGGCGACTCGAGTGTGCTCTCGGTGGGAACGGACGACTAGCGGTCCGGTTCGGGACACTGACGTTGACCTCCACGAGGTCTGATAACTGGTCGGTCCCAATTCCACGCCGACACGCTCGCGACGGACCAGCTATTGGCCACAGCGCCGACAGCGAAGGACCGACTGACGAGTACGAAAACTGACGGTTCACGGTAGGAAGCGGGCTATCACCGAGTCGAATAGTCGGCGGCCTGAACGGATCACGGTTCGTGTCTGTATGGAATGGATAGCGGGTTGTCACACCCGCCAAACTTCAGGAAGGAGAGTATTATATATCTAAATATTGCTTGGAATTTACGAAGATGGTCTCACGGATCCCACTACGATAGCCGTGAACGACCGGTGTTGGTTGGCCGATCGCTGACAACGACGATGAACGAATGGGTTGACAGAACGCGGCGTCCGGAATCGCTATCGGCACCGTCTCTGGAATTGAAATGTTTTAATCATAGCTACGTTTCCGTTGCTTCTTGGTAGGATAAATTGAAAGTGAGCCACACACCGGCCGGATGTTACGCAGAATGAACAAACTGTACGAGTGAAATAACAATCCCCTACTCGGTGTCACGATAGCGGCGTGTTCGAGTCATGGATGGTGTAACCGACGTTCACCGATATCTCGCGTCTGCACCCGCAGCCGGCGGCCGACCGCCCGGGAGTCGAGCCCGGCTGTCCGGCCGCCGGCCGACGGAAGCAGCGGGTGCCGATCGCGTCGCGATCGATCGGCGACGTCGCAGGGGAGCGCTCCGACAGTTACGCACGGACAGCGTGCGAGCCCCTGACGACACCGCCGACCATCAGCGCTCGAGCGCTCTGGCCGGCGGCCCGAGCGATTGTGAGCGAGCGCCGGTGCGCGGAGGGACTCACGAATGACCAGTTGGCCCCGCGGCCGATCGATTCCGGCGGAGGTCGACATCGATGTATAGGCAGCACACGGTCGCCGTCGTGGTTCCGGCGTACAACGAGGAGGGATTCGTCGGCGAGGTCCTCGAGACGATGCCGGAGTACGTCGATCGGATCTACGCCGTCGACGACGCGTCGTCCGACGAGACCTGGGAGGAGATCACCGAGACCGCGGCGGAGCTCAACGAGGAGACGCGAGCGGAAGAGGCCCCGACCGTCGCAGCCGACGGGGGGCCGGCCTTCGATCGTCGCGTCGTTCCGATCCGCCACGAGACGAACCGGGGCGTCGGCGGCGCGATCAAGACCGGCTACCTCGAGGCGCTCGAGGACGAGGTCGACATCACGGCGGTGATGGGCGGCGACGGCCAGATGGATCCCGACATCCTACCGCGGTTCCTCGATCCGATCGTCGACGGCGAGGTGGACTACACGAAGGGGAATCGCCTGCTCGACCGGGAGTACCGGGAGGGAATGTCGCGGTGGCGATTCCTCGGGAACTCGGTCCTGACGTTCCTCACGAAGATCGCCTCGGGCTACTGGAAGATGATGGACCCGCAAAACGGGTACACGGCCATCTCGCTGCGGGCGCTCGAGAACGTCGAGATCGAGGAGATGTACGAGTACTACGGCTACTGCAACGACCTCCTGGTAAAGCTCAACGCCAAGGGGATGCGGGTCGCCGACGTCGCGATGCCGGCCGTCTACGGCGACGAGGAGTCGAGCATCAAGTACCCGTCCTACATTCGGAAGGTGTCCGGAATGCTCCTGAAGAACTTCTTCTGGCGGCTCAAGACCCGGTACCTCGTCCTCGACTTCCATCCGCTCGCGCTGTTTTACCTCTTCGGCGCGGTGATCTGCGGCGTGGCCCTCGGCGGCCTCCTCTGGTCGCTGTACGCCTGGCTGATGCTCGCGTACCCGCTGTTCGTGCGCGGGTCGTTGAGCATCCTCCTGTTCATCACCGGGAGCCTGTTCCTGCTGTTCGCGATGCTGTTCGACATGCAGGTCAACGAACCCCGCGAGGTGCAGTTCTATGACTGAGCGGGACCGGGTCCTGATCACGATTCAGCACCCGGCCCACGTCCACTTCTTCAGGAACGCCGTCGCGGACCTCGAGGACCGGGGCTACGACGTTCACGTCTACGCCCGCGACAAGGACGTGACCTGCGACCTCCTCGAGGCCTACGATATGGAATACGAGGTGCTGGCGGGCAGCGCCGAATCGACCGTCGAACTCGCGAAAGTCCAGGCGGTCTACGAGTACCGGATCCTGAAACGCGCTCGAGAACTCTCGCCGGACGCGCTGCTCGCGATCGGCGAACCGGCGGTCGCACACGCCTCCACGGTCGTCGACGGCCACAGCGTGCTGTTTACCGACACCGAACACGCAACCTTCCAGAACGCCATCACGTTCCCGTTCGCCGACCTCGTCTGCACGCCGCGGGCCTTCCGGGACGACCTCGGTGACGGCCACTACGCCTACAGCGGCTACCACGAACTGGCGTACCTCCACCCGGACCGGTTCACGCCCGATCCGAGGGTGCTCGCCGAGATTGGAGCGCGACCGGCCGCGCCCGCCGCTCCCCGGGCAGACGGTGGCGTCAGTACAGATTTCGGGCCTTCTGCCGACAGCGGTTCTGGCACGAACAGCGGTGCCGGTTCCGGGGCCGCAACCCGTACCGGCACCGCCCCTAACGCGACCACCGACGATCCGCTGGTCGTCCTGCGACTGGTCTCGTGGAACGCCGCCCACGACTTCGGCCGCGACGGAATGAACGACATCGAGCGCCTCGTCGCCGAACTCGAGCGCTTCGGCGCGACGGTCCGCCTCTCTGCGGAAGGTGAGCTGCCGCCGGCGTTGGCCGACCGCCGATTCGACCTGCCGCCCGAGCGGATGCACGACCTGCTCGCCCACGCCGACCTGTTCCTGGGGGAGAGCGCCACGATGGCCATCGAGAGCGCCGTCCTCGGCACGCCCTCGCTGTACGTCTCGGATCTCGACGCGGGCGTGCTCGAGGAACTCGAGACGCGCTACGGGTTGTTACGACGGCTCCCCCAGGAAACCGGCACGGCCGCCGTCGCCGACGCGGCTCGAGAACTGCTGGCGACCGACGACTCGACCTGGGAGCGGCGCCGTCGGCGACTCCTCGAGGAGAGCGTCGACACCACGTCGTTCGTCGTCGACACCGTCGAGCGGGTGGTTCGCGGATGATGGCCGATCGCTCGTTCGGCGACGACTACGAGTTCGCGCTCTGTCTCACCCACGACGTCGACCGGCCCTACAAGACGTTTCAGTCGCTGTACTACGCCGCCGCCGAGCGCGACCCGTCCCACCTCCGATCGCTCGTGACCGACGAGCGCCCGTACTGGCAGTTCGAGGAGCTGATGGCCCTCGAGGACGACCTCGGCGTCCGGTCGGCGTTCTACTTCCTCAACGAGAAACGTCTCCGGGAAAAGTCGCCGTCCGAGTGGCTGGCACCCCGCAACTGGATGTTGTACACCGGCCGCTACGACGTTCGGGATCCGGAGATCGTCGACGTGATCCGGGCCCTCGACGACGGCGGCTGGGAGGTCGGCCTGCACGGCTCCTACGAGTCGTACGACGACCGGCAGCGACTCCGCTACGAGAAGGGCGTTCTCGAGGACGTGCTCGGCGATCGGATCCGCGGCGGGCGCCAGCACTACCTCAACACGAACGTGCCCGAGACGTGGGACCACCACCGATCGATCGGGCTGCGGTACGACGCCAGCTACCGGGCGAGTCCGACGTACGGGTTCGACGGCCAGTACGACGTCCTGCGCCCGTTCGGCGACGACTTCGTCGTGTTCCCGTTGACGATCATGGAGATCGCGCTGCGCGCGAACACGCCGTCGGTGGACGCGGCGTGGCGCGAGTGCCGCCGCCTGCTCGAGGAGGCCTGCGAACGGAACGCGGTCATGACCGTCCTCTGGCACCCCCGGTACTTCAACACCGACGAGTTCGAGGGGTACCGTACGCTCTACGAACGGACGATTCGAGAAGCGAAGGCGCTGGGCGGCTGGGTCGGGCCGCCGGGCGAGTGTTACGAACGGCTCGTGTCGGCGACGCCGTGACGTGACGGCCAGTTCTGTGACAGCCAGCGCCGTGACGGCCGGATGTCAGTTCTCGAGGGCGGCGCGCGCCTGCTCGCGGTCCGCGTCGAGACAGATCTCGTGTTCGTCGTAGTAGAGCGACCCGGTGCCGTTGCCGACGACGTACCCCAGCGGGCCGACGACCTCGATCCGGTTGTCGTCGGACGTCGTGAAGCGCATCGAGGTGTTCTCGAACGCGAGTTCGCCGTTGATCCAGTAGCGCATGATCCCGTCCGGGTTGGCCGTGCCGTTCTCGTAGGAGTTCACCTTGACGTGGGCCTCGATCTCGTTCCACTCGTCCATCCGAACGACGGCGTCGGTCATCTGGAAGTCGCCGGAGCCGGTGTTGTCGAGGTGGTAGGAGTAGCTGAAGAACTTGTATCCGTCCGGCGCTGGCGAGTCGTTACGGTTGGCGAAGCCGATGGCGTTCGACCAGCCGTTGGTGCCGTCGGTCGCGCCGCCGCCCGAGGAACCCGACCCGTTCGTCAGCGGCGCCCAGAAGATTCGGATCGTATCGTCCGGCTCGAGGGCGAAGTTCTCGGGGTACAGTTTGAATCGCGTGTAGACCTCGTCCTGATAGCCGCCGACGTGCTCCGGAAACCGGTACTCGCAGTTGGCGATCTTCTGGTCGTCCGTAAACGTTAGCTCGAGCGACCGATCGCCGGTCGTCGCCCGGTTCGCCACGAATTGCGGCGTGTGGCTCCCCCGGACGTCGTTGACGTCGTAGACCGCGCTCGGGTCGCGATACGCGTCGTAATCGAGGGGTATCGGCTCCGGACCGGCCGCCGCGGCGGTCGTCGCGCTCGCGGCGCCGGAGAGGCCGAGCGCGGCCGTCGCTGATCCGGCTGCCTTGAGATACGAACGGCGCCCGAGGCGGTTCGTGCTGGCGCTGGTACGCTGATCGCTGTCGACCGATCGATCGCGTTCGGCTGCCGGCTGATCGCTCGTCATGCGACCGGGAAGCCGAATTATACTATTATAAACCTTTATTACTCATTAACTTCTGTAGTTCTATACTATACATATAATTTACCAACTATATCTAACCTATCGGACGAATCTCGCACAATCGTAGCATCTCATACCTGCCGTGGAAAGACGGGATTACCGCCAGCATCAGGCGTCGAACGGGCGGCTATCGACGCTGGCGACCGTCGAGCCTCCCGGTCCGCGGTGCGCTCGAGCGGGGGAGTCGTGACGGACGGAAGGAGAGTCGAAAAACGAAGCCGACGGAGCGAAACTCGCTCGCCGAGACGGATCGCTATTCGTCGACGTCTCGGACGTTCCGGTAGATGTCGACGCCGGCGTCGCCGGCGAGCGTGAAGTCCGCGATGTTTCCGTCGAACCAGTAGGCGTCGAGTTCGTCTTCCCGGACGACCCCCTCGACGGAGGCGCCCTCGACGGCGTCGGTCGGCTCGAGCGTCGCGTCGCGGTAGCTCGATTTGATCACGTCGCCGTCGATCGCGAACGAGTAGTCCGAGGGCCCCTCCGCCTCGGTGCCGTCGATGACGATGGCGTGGGGGAGGACGACTCCGTCGTTGTAGTCGTCGGGATCGATCCGCTGATCGCCCACGTAGACCTGGGTGCCACCGGAGATGAACGTGAAGTCGGCGAGTTCGCCGGAGAACCGGAAGCGGTGGACGCCGGTCTCGATGCTCCCGGACGCGACGCTGTCCGACAGCAGGTTGGCCTCCGCCTCGGAGGCGTCGCCGACCATGGTGTCGATCGTTCCGTCGACCGCCACCTCGTAGCTCGATTCGGAGCCGTTGCCGACGATCGTCAGGATGTGGGGCAGGTCGTCGCCGTAGTCGGCCGGGTCGACGGGCTCGCCGTTGACCAGGACGCGGGCCGGACCGTCGACCGTCAACTGCTCGAGGTCGCCGGAGAAGCGGAACGCGTCGCGCCAGCCGGCGACCGAGCCGATGACGTGGCCGGCGTCGATGCGGTCGCCGGCGTTGATCGACGCCCCGCCGTAGGCGGCCTTCGCGACGTCGCCGCCGACCTCGAACTCGTACCGGCTGGTCCGGAGCGTCCCGAGGCCGTCGACGAGGATCACGTTCTCGAGCGGTTCCTCGCCGGCGGCTTCTCCGCTGTCGGCGGGCTCGTCCGGGTAGTCGCTGGGATCGAGTCGCTCGCCCGAGACCCACAGCGCCGACGGCTCGGGATCGGCGGAGATGGCGACGATCTCGCCGTCGAAGAAGTAGCCGTCGACCGTTCCGGGCGCCGCCACGGCGTCGACGACGGCGTACTCGTCGGTCGCGATGTCGACCGTCTCGTTGTAGGTGGCCTGACTCCAGTCGGACTGGACGATCTCGCCGTCGACGTAGATGCGGTACTCGGCCTCCCGGTCGCCGTTTCGGTAGGTCAATCGCTCGTCGTACTGGTCCCGCTGACCGGGTTCGACCAGGGTCGGGTCCTCGTCGTACGGCGGCGTGTCGTCCCGTCCCTCCGGGATCCCGCCGATCGCGATCTCGTGGTTGTCGTAGATCAGCGCGCTCCCCGAGAGGTTCGACCCGACGACGTAGCCGAGCGGACCGACGCCCTCGATGAGGTTGCTCTCGGTGGTCGTCATGCGGAAGTTCGTGCGCTCGTAGGCGAGTTCGCCGTTGATCCAGTAGCGCATGACGCCGTCCCGGTTGGCCTGTCCGTTGGAGAAGGTGTTACACCGGACGTAGCCCTCGATCTCGTTCCACTGATCCATCCAGATCGGGGTGCTCGTCATCTCGAAGTCGCCCGACCCGTCCCGATCCATGTGGTAGGAGTAGCTGAAGAAGTTGTAACCGTTCGGCGCCGGCGAGTCGTTCCTGTGGGCGAAGCCGATGGCGTTCGACCAGCCGTTGGTGCCGTCGGTCGCGCCGCCGCCCGAGGAGCCCGCCCCGTTCGTCAGGGGAAGCCAGAAGATGCGGACGGTGTCGTTCGTCCCGAGCCGAATGCCGTCGGGATACAGGTCGAATCGGGTGTAGACCTCCGACGGCCTGTCGTAGCCGTTCTCCTCGAACCGGTACTCGAGGTTCGCCGTCTTCTGGGCGCCCGAGAACTCCGTTCGAAGCGCGGTCTGGGTGCCGTTCGTCGGCGAGGAAACGAACTCCGGCGGGATGCCGCTTCGGTTGTCGTTGACGTTGTACACCTGCGACGGACTGCCGTACTGGGCGTAATCGAGTTCGATCACGTCCATGCCGTCCGTGACGCCGTCGGGCGCGGCGCTCGAGACGCCCGCGGTCGTGCCGAGTGCCGCCGCGGCGGCACCGGCGAGTTTGAGATAGGATCGTCGCCCGACCGTCTCGCTGCCCGAATCGTCTGCAGAACCGGACGGCGCGTCGTCCAACCCCGGAGTCTTGCGTGCCATATACAGCGAGTAATCCGATTTTACCGTCATAAACTTTTCCGCCTATAGAACGTACAAATAACGATATAATAAACTATTCCGACTGGTACTGTAGTGTGATGATCGGGGATATACTTGAAATATTGAATATGTATTTTCCAGACTGTATTGTAGCGTTACCGGCAGGTCAGCGGTCCTGTCGGACGCTCGGCGGGTCCTCGTCACCCTCGGTCAACTGTCGAGGGAGCGGACGATTTCGTGAATCGTCCTCGCCGCACGCGCCGGAGTCGGACGACAGGTGCGGGGGAGACTGAAGCAGTCCCCTTCGTTCCGTCGAGTGAGACTACAGTCGCCGTACGAGTGTGATAACAAAGCCTACATGAACTGTAGCCGGCCGCGAGTGTCGCCTTCGGCCATCGCCCCTCGTCGACACCGATAACAATGAGTATCAGAGTTTCAGTAGCCGATCCGTCAGCACAGGAGACGTGGAACGAGCACGTCGATCGGTCCCCGCAGGGGACGATCTTTCACCGATACGAGGCCCTCGAGTGCCTGCGAGATCACTCGGGTGCGACGCTGTACCCGCTGGTGGGATACAAGGGAGAGCAACCGGTCGGGATCTTCCCCCTCTTCGTCCTGAACAGCGGGCCGTTCTCGCTGGTCTTCTCGCCGCCGTACGAGCTCGGGATTCCGAGCCTGGGGCCCGCGCTGTTGCACATGGGCCAGTTGAAGCAGCGAAAGCGGGAGAAACGACACCGTCGGTTCATCGAGAGCTGTCTCGAGTGGGTCGACGAGGAGATCGATCCCCAGTACACCTACGTCGAGACCGACTGGAACTACGACGACAGCCGCCCGTTCGCCTGGAACGATTTCGACGTCTCGCCGGCGTACACCTACGTCGTCCCGCTCGAGGACTCGCCGAGCGAGGAGGAACTCATCATGCGGTTCAGCCAGAGTCCCCGCAAGCGGATCCGCGAGCAGCAGGATTCGTCCTACACCGTCGAAGTGGGCGACCGCGACGACCTCGAGTGGACCGTTCGGCAGGTGATCGATCGATACGAGGAGCAAGGGCGAAAGGCCCACCTCTCCGTCGACTTCGTGACGGACCTGTACGAGCGGCTTCCGGAGGGCGCCGTCCGACCGTACGTCCTCTCGCTCGAGGGCGAGCGGGTGTCGGGCAACATCGTTCTCGACGACGGGGAACGGTACCGCGGCTGGCAGGGCGCGACGCGGCCGGACGCCGATTTCCCCGCCAACGAACTGCTCAAGTGGCACCAGATGCTCGACGCCATCGACCGCGGGGTGCCCGACTACGAGATCATCGGAGCGAACACGCCCCGACTGACCACCTGGAAGGCGAAGTTCAGCCCCGAGACGCGGACCTACTACTCGGCGAAACGGTCGACGCTGAGCATGGAGATGGCCGAGAGCCTCTACGTCAACCTCCGGGACGGCAGCGAGTTACTCTCGCGGCTCTCTCCGGTCTCGGCGAACTAGGCTCGCGCGCCGTCGATCCGACGGCGCTCTCGGCAGCGACCTGTGTCCGCACACGAACACCGTTGGACGACCCATCTACGCACTCGAAACCGTGTCATCACTCGATCCGACCCTGTACCGAAGCATCGAACCGATCAACGAGAACCAGTGGAACCACGTCGTCACCCAGTCCGACCGGGGAACCGTCTACCATCGGTACGGCTGGATCCGAGCGATCGAGGACGCCTTCGACCACGACGGCCACCACGTCGTCGTCGAGAAGGGGACCAATCCGGTCGCGATCATGCCGAACTTCGCCGTCGACCTCCCGATTCCCGACCCGATCAGCGACACGCTCCCCATCGCACCGCCGCTCGAGCAACTGGTGTCGATCCCGGTCGGCTTCGGCGGCCCGGTCGTCCTCACTGACGAGGCCGACTCGCTCGACCTGCTGTTCGATACGCTCGAGGCGACCGCCGGCCGCGGCGTCGTCAACCACGCCATCGAGACGTACGACCTCGAGTACATTCGGTACGGGCAGTACCTCCAGACGCGGGGGTACGAGCCGACGTTCGACTCGTGTCTGTTCCTGATCGACCTGCGTGAGGGCTGGGACGCCATCCTCGAGGGAATGGACAAGGGTCGCCGACGGGACGTCCGGAAGGGCAACGAACAGGAGTACCGGATCGAGATCGATCCGCTGGGCGAGGACCTCGAGACGACCTACGACTGGTACGTCGAGAATATCGCGCGCGTCGACGGCTCGCCGCTCCCGAAGGCGTTCTTCGAGGCGCTGACCGACCACCTGCAGGACCGAATCCGCGTCTTCAGGGCGATCGTCGAAGGGCGTGAAATCGGGCGATACGTCTATCTGCTCGACGAGGAGGGCGGCGTGTTGCACCACTGGCTGTCGGCGATTCCGGACGCGGACGACTACGAGTACTACCCCTCCGAACTCCTCCACGAGCGCGCGATCAACTGGGGGATCGACCGGGGGTACGACCAGTACAACTTCGGGAAGACCGGCTCGCACTTCTCGAACTCCGTCTTCCGATTCAAACACAAGTACGGCGGGACGGCAGTCCCCGTCTTCAAGGTCGAGAAGGGGTACTCCCGGCTGGCGTGGCCGATGTACCAGTTCGGACGAGACAAGTACGTGGAGAAGTCGCTCTGAGTCGGTCGGAGTGGACGGCGCGCGGCTTTCCCTCACTCGTCGGGGTGGACCGGTGCGCGGCGTTCCCTCACTCGTCGGGAGCGGACGGATACTCGTCGGGATCGACCCGCTGGCCGGAAACCCACAGCTCCGCGAGTTCGGCGTCCGTCTCGAGGGCGAGGAGTTCGCCGTCGAAGAGGTAGCCGTCGGCGGTATCCGGCTCGGCGGTCGCTTCGACCGTCACGTAGCCGGTCTCGGTGTTGCCGGCCAGCGAAACGTCGACCGTCTCGTTGGGGAAGGCCTCGTGGCCGTCGACGTTGCTCCACTGGGTGTGCACCGCATAGCCGTCAACGTAGAGCCGGTACGTCGTCTCCTCGTCGGTCGCGACGGTGATCCGACTCTCGTAGGCGTCCATCTCGGACGGATCCGCGACGAACGGGTCCGGGTCGCGGGCCGATCCGTCGGCGGCGCCGTTTCCCCGGAGTCGATGATCGTCGTAGAAGACGGCCAGATCGGTCGGCGCGGTCTCGCCCCCGCCGTAGCGAACCAGCGGCCCGGCGTACTCGATCGCCTGTGTCTCGGTCGTCGTCCAGCGGAAGTCGGTCCGCTCGTAGACCAGGTCCCCGTTCAGCCAGCACCGGACCTCGCCGTCGGGTTCCGCGTCTCCGTCCGAGACCGTGTTCATCCGGGCGGACGTCGCGAATCGGAACCACTTCCCGGCGGGGACCGGCGCGTCGATGACCTCGAACTCGCCGCTCGCGTCGTCCTGATCCATGTGGTACGTGTACGCGCTGAGATTGTACAGTGCGTCGCTGTCGGTCTCCCTCTCCGTCACGGCGAACATGCTCGACCACCCGTCGTCGCCCGACGGCCTGCCGCGACCGCCGGAGCCGTGCGGGCCGGCCGCCGTGTTCAGCCCCGCGGACCAGAACCGGCAGACGTCTCCGTCGGCCATCGTCCAGTCGTCGCTCAGCCGGACCATCGCTCGCTGGGTGACCTCGCGCGGTTGGTCGTATCCGTTGTCGGGAAACCAGAACATCGCGTTGCTTCCGTCGCTCGCGTTCGCCGGAATCGCACACCGCAACGCCGTCTCTCCCGTGTACGCTCCGTCGTCGACGAACGAGAACCGGCGGGGATACCCCGTCCAGACGCGATAGATCGCCTCGGGGCTGTCGTACTCCCCGTAGTCGATGTCGATCGATTCGAACGCCTCGCCGTCGCCGACCCCGTCATCGCCGTTGCGCGCGACGAGCGCGATCACTCCCCCCGTTACCCCCAGCGCGGCGGCCCCACCGCCGAGCTTCAACACCGACCGTCGGTCGACCATTTCGTTTCTCCAACTACCACAGACTCCTTTAGTTACGGTCCACAGACTCCGCGAGGTCCGGTCCGGTGTTTGACGAGGATCCCGGGCGATGCGATACCGATTCACGATACGGTCGGCTTACAGCGCAGCGCCCTGCAGCCCACTCGTTCGATGGTGATACCGTACACTTCTGACACATACTTCTGCGTCGTATATATCACATTACGCTCAAATATTGTGTCGTAAATCCGAGCGTATTAGGCCTCTTCCCGACGCATATGCGACCCGATTCTCAGATTCTGTGAACGATGTGAAATGCTTTTCGACGCCAGTCGTGTAGGGCGCTGACAGATGAGCAGTCTCGCAGCGCGGCGTATTCCGACGACTGCGCGACGGTGCTGGTCGGGAACCGAACCGAAACGGGACGGCCCGCTCGAGGGCGTACATCCGCTCTCGCGGGACCGGAGTCGCGTCTCGAGGCCGATATCGGTCGGTGATGCCCCGTGAGACGGATCGTCGACGCGATCTACGGCGCCTCGTCGATCGCGTTGCCGCTGGTCGCCGTCGTCGGAATCGCCGTCCCGGTGCTACTCGGAGCGACGAGTCTGGCGATTCTGGGGCTGTACTTCGCCGTTCCGATGATCGCGGCGCCGCTACTGGTCCGGGCGCTCGGCACCGATCGGTCGCTCCTCGCGCGCAGCGACTGGCACGTCCCGCGGGTCGACTGGCGGGCGTGGTCGATCGCGTTCCACCTACTGGTGGGCGGGCTGGTCGCACTGCTACTGGTCACCGACGTGCGCCCGCTCGCCTTCTACGTGGGGGTCGCGCTCGCGTACGTCCTCTGTTTTCTGTTGATAACGACCACGCCGTCGACTCGCGGCCATCACGCGCTCGGGCTGTACCACCTGATGGCCATCGCGACGCTCGTCATCTACAGCGTCACCCTCCACTACGATTTCTTCGTCGGTCACGGGGACCTGACGACGCACATCGCGCTGACGACGTCCATCGTGGAGACGGCCCGGACGGCCGTGATGGTGCCGGAGTACGAGGCGTTCCAGCTGTGGCACGTCTACGCCGCGGTGTCGACCCAGCTGTTCGGCGACGCGGTCGCGGCGCACACGACGATGTACCTCCTCTCGGGCGGTATCTTCGCCGCGGGCGTCGGTCTCATGTACGGCGTCGCCCGGCGCGTCTACCCGAACGAGGCGGTCGGACTCCTCTCGTGTCTGGTGTTGATCTCGTTCCCGCTGTACCTCTTCTACGGCATGTACTCGATTCCGCGCAGCGTGACGTCGATCCTCTTCCTCGCACTGGTGCTCGCGCTCGTCGACCGCCCGTCGGCCGGGATGCGCGCGCTGAGCCTCGTGCTCATCGGCGGGATCGTCGTCTACCACCCGGTGTCGATCCCGTTCGTCTTCGTGATCCTCGCCGTCCTCTATCTGACCGAACTGACGATCGACACCCCCGTCCGAGCGGTCGACAACTACGTCCTCTCGGTGACGGTGCTACTCACGGCCGCCTACTGGCTCTACAACGCCGAGTTCATCGTCGGCCGGATCCTCGATACCATCACCGTCAGCTTCTTCGGATCGACCGGGGGGTCGGGGGCCGGAGCGACCGCGGGCGTGCTCTCGAGTCCCTGGGTCGAGGTCGCCAACTTCGTTCCCTACGCGTTCGCGCTGTTGTTCGTCCTCCTCGGGTTCCTGTTCTGGCACCGACGGATCGCCGCGGGTGAAGCGAGCGAAGCGACGGCGGCCCACCGGCGCCTTTGGCCGAGTCGAAACGTCCCGCTGTTCACGTCGCTCGGCGTTCTCACTATCCTGCTGGTTCCGGTCGCCTTCCCCGGGCCGACGCTGCTGCTCGACTCGCTGGCCGGCGTCAACGTCGGCCGATTCGGCCACTACAGCTTCATGTTCATCGCGCTGACCGCGGGCTACGGGCTGTACGAACTGGTCGACCGCGGTGGGGTCGCCGTCTTCCTCGCGCTTCTCGTGCTCACGTCGGGCTTCGCGTTCACGGCGGTCTCGAACGAGTACACCGCCTCCGACAATCCGGTCGTCGAGCGGGAGTTCTACACGTTCTACCTCACCGACACCGAGCGGGCGTCGTTCGAGGCGATCGACGCGGGCTACGACGGCGAGATCGGCGCCGACAGGATGTCCTGTCGGTATCTCGTCGCGCTCCACTCGTCATCGTGTTCGATCGTCACCGTCCCCCAGGAGGGTGGAGGGGTGTTCGCCGGTTACGACGGCGTTCTCATCAGGGAGGGAGAACTCCAGGACCGCGATCGGCCGTTACAGTTCTCCGAGTACGTCGACGGCGAGTCGATCCCCGAAGACGAACTCGCGACCCGTAGCAGGGTGTACGACTCGACCGAAGTCGCCTTCTACGGCTGATCGGCGCAGCGCCGGTCAGCCCGTGAGCCGATCCGCCACCTGTTCGACGTTAATCAGGTCGAACGCGTGACAACCGACGAGCCAGACGATCCCACTCGCGGCGATGGCGAGTACCAACCCACCCGGCCCCGAGAAGACGCCCAGTAACGCGACGACGACGGCCGCCATCCCGACCGAGATCCCAGCCGCCGTCGCGATACAGCGGCCGACGGTCCGGGCGTCGAACGGCAGTTCCGTGTAGACGATGCCGACCGACAGGATCGCGTACGTTCCGTACGTGATCACGGTCGCGACCGCGGCGCCGACCGCCCCGAACTGGGGAATCAGGAGCACGTTCAGGGCGACGTTCCCGATCGAAGTGACCGCTTTGAGGACCGCCCGGGCGCGGGCCCGTCCGAGGTAGTCGAGCGCGGGGCCGGAGATGTTCTCGAGCGCCTCGAAGAGGACGAACAGCGCGAGGACCTGCACGACGAGGACCGCGCCGGCGTACCCGTCGCCGAAGACGGTGACGATGGCCGGATCGGCGACGACGAGGATGCCCACGCAGGCGGGGACGTACAGCGACAGCGTCTTGACCAGACTCTCCTGATAGACCGAGGTGGCAGCCTCGGTTCGGCCCTTCGACGTCTCCGCGCCGTAGGAGGGCGACAGCGCGAATCCGATCGACGCCGCGGGGACGCGCGTGAACTGACTGATCTGCTTGCCGATCGTGTAGAACGCGACCTGCGTCGGGTTCGTGAAGAACCCCACCAGGATGACGTCCAGATGGCCGTCGACTTCGGCGGACAACCGCGTGACGCTCAGCGGCAGGTTGTACCGGAGGATGTCCATCCTGACCGCGCCGTCGGTGGCGACGCTCGAGCGATCCAGGCCGCTGACGCGCCAGACCATCCAGTGGCCGAGCACCGCGGCGACGCCGTAGGCGACGACGTAGCCGACGACGGCGGCCGTCGGCGACGGCCAGAGCAAAACGGCGACCGTGACGAATACGAGCGTGAGCCCTCCCTTTATCCCGTGGAGTTTCGCGGAGGCGGTGATCGCCTCGTACCCCTGCAGGATGGCCCGGTTGTACCGGTAGAGGGTGTAGAAGAGGACGTACCCCGACCCGACGAGCAACAGGCCGGCGAGGCCGGCCTCGCCCAGCAGGGTCGAGATGAACTCGGCGCCGACGAGCAACGCGACCGCGACGATCAGGGACGCGACGAGGACCAGGATCCACGACTCGACGACCGCCGCGACGGCCCGTTCGTCCGCGTCCTCCCTGTCCGCCGCGATGAATCTCGCGGCCGCCCACGGGAGCCCGGATTCGCTGAGGAACCGGGAGAACGAGAAGATCGAGAGCGCGAGCGCGAGTAAGCCGTACGACTCCGGCCCGAGCGTGCGGGTGAGCACGAGCAGGAGGATCCCGGTCGATGCGACGTGAACGAGCCGCCCGCCGAAATCGGAGACGATGTTCGATACGAGTCTGTTCGCCATGGGGAGATGACCGGTAGTATCGTGTCAGCGGCGATCGATCGGCAGTCCCGCTCGGCACCGGTGTGCGTTCCGCGCCGCCGGCACTCGAGGACCGATGCTCGCGGCCGGCGTCGCCGGCGAACGGAGTCGCCGACGGCCCGCGTGGGTTCGACTCGCGGTCGCCGGTGCGGCGGTCAGTCGGCGCCGTGTCACCGCGATAGCTACGCCGACGGTGATGCGAGACGCGAACTAATAGCTTCGTGAGCGTATGCGTGTAACTACCGGATACGTGAACGATACTGACTGGTGACAGTACCGATACTCACCGCCTGAAACGCCCCTCGAGCGTGTATGCACCGAATTCCGTCGCACCGGCGAACCGGGTCGTGTCACCGGCCGGTAAAACGATCACCCATCGATATGTAAGCGAATTCCGTCTACATTCCGTGATGTCACTCGTCAGTAAAGCGAAGAAGGCGAAACTCGACCTCGCCGTCTACCGGTTCGCGGGCGACCTGCCGGCGGAATCGTACGCGTCGACGGAGTACGAACTGAGTCTCGTCGACGAGACGGACGCCGTCCGGCGGTTTTTCGGGGACGACTCCGAGTGGCGCGACCGGTACTTCGAGTACCTGAACGACGGCTACGTCGGGATGGCGCTCCACGACGACGGCGACCTCATGAGTTACGGCTGGATCCTGACTCCGGAATCGAAACGCGCGCCGCGCGCGTTGCCCGACTCCATCTGCGACGAGGAGTGTTACTGGCTGTTCGACGCGGGGACGGAACCCGAGTACAGAGGACTGGGACTGTTCAAGGAGATCAACCGCGTTCGCACCGAGTGGATCCTCGAGCGCGATCCGGCGGCGCCGATCTACACGGACACCGGCGTAGACAACGTCGCCCGATACGGGATCGAGTCCTCGGAGTTCGAACCGTACGGGACGATGTCCCTGTTCAGGGTCGAACTCCCGGGAACCCCGCTCTGGAAGTGGGGGCGGTGGAATCGACACGCCGAGCACCCGCCGATGCCGGAGTAGTGGGCCGTCTCGACCACAGTCGTCGATCGGCGGAGAATCGATGACCGATCGCGTCGGAGTCGACCACCGCTCGTCTCGCGGCCGACGAATGCTGCGGTCCGTACGAACCGATTACCGTCTGTTCGGCGCGATTATCGTCGAATAGCTTTATCTCTCCCTTCGTACTAGATCGGCGGCGATGCCGACTCCGTTCCGTCTCCGGTTCGTCCGCGTCCAGCTCGCCTGGCTGCTCGGCCTGTTGCTCGCGCTCGTCCTCGCGGGCGCGTTCTCGTACCCGCTGTTCGTCCTGCTGGCCGTCATCGGGTTCGTCACGATCGCCGAGCTCCTGACGCCGGTCGACGTCACCCCGCGCTGGGACGGTGACCTCGACGTGTTCGTGACGCTCGCGCTCGTCGCCGCCGTGATCGCCGCGGGCGTCCGCGTTCTCCAGTTGTTCGCGCCCGGGGTACTCCCGTGAGCGTCCCTCGAGGCCGTCGGGACTGCGTCGACGACCGATGACAGCATTGAGGATCGGTGACGACGAGACCGGTACGGAACGAGCCACCACGGCAATACGTCGATCGAAGCGGTCGACGATGCGTCGAACGAGGCGGTCGACGATACGGGCGAACGGGGCTCGATGTTGCGGGACGCGACGCGATCGCTATCGATCCGTTTCTCCCGGACGAGACACCGTTCGGCAGGAGGTGACGTTCGGATTCCGCCCTCGAGCAGCCCGCTCGCGACGGTCGCGTCAGTCGTTCGTCGGCGCCACGTCCCAGCGGTAGGTGACGAGCCACTGGCCGCGCTCCGCGTCCTCGGTCACCTCGAGTCGGACCGGTCGCTCGAGGTGCGCCACGAGGCCGACCGCGAGGATCGAGGCGACGGGGTGGTCGAACCGGTCGACGGGGCCGAAGGCGCTGGCGGTGACGGCGATCTCGGCCCGCCCCTCGTCGACGGTCGAGTTGGCCGCGGCGACGAACTCGAATCGATCCTCGAGCGCGTCGGTGAGCTGATCGACGGTCGCGGCCGCCGTCGGCGTCACGGCCTCGGAGAGCGTTTCCTCGAGTTCCCGGACGAAGCCGGTGCCGATCGGCTCGAGAACGAGCCCCTGCCCGCCGGGGTCGGCGTCGACGGATGCCTCGACCGTCTCCGGGGCGGCATCCGGATCGCGCGGGACGACCAGTCTGATACGGTCGTCGTCGGACGGAACGTAGTGGCGCTCGTCGGAGAGTCCGGACGCCGCGACGATCGCCTCGTAATTGGCAGCACACGTCGCGTACACCTCGGTCGCATCGCCGCGTTCGATGAACCGTCCCAGCGAGAGCGTGCTGGTGAGCAGTGCCCCGACGAGCGCGACCCCGGCGAGAGCGAACAGTACGGGCTGTGCGCTCGAGACGACGAACCCGGCTCCGACGCTCAGTATCGCCAGCCCGACGAGCCCGTACGTCATCCGTCGCGTCCCGGACTGGCGCGATCGATCGACCTGTTCGCGGAGCCGCTCGTTTCGCGTCGTCAGCCGGTCGACCCGATTCCGAAGGTCGGCGAGTTCGGCCCGCGTCACGTCCGGCGGTCGTTCGGTTTCGGCGATGCTCCGATCGACGTCTTCGTTGGGTTCGTTCGCCTTCATGACTGTGTGTTGTTCGCGTTCACCTGCAGGAGCGGCCGCCATCTACTGCCGAGAGACGGAGTCGGCTCGAGCCGAGCGACACTGGCCCACCGCTGGGGCGACGAACGACCGGCCCACGACTGGCGCGAACGGCGCATTCGTCCCGGTTCTAGTGACGATTCGGGTGAAAGTAATGGGTACGCTACGCTCGGTTCGGTCCGCAGAACGCCGCGGCGACGCGATTCGAATCGACTCCCGAGACGGACGCTACCGTCGGTAGACACTCTAAAATTCCTGAAAATCTGCGTAACCGACCATCCAATTTACTTGACGGACATGGAAGGGCAGGGAAATGGCTGACAGACGCGCGACTCAGGACAGCCCCGCACGGAACGACGGGTGGCTCCCGACGGATCTCGCCGCCGTCCTCGTCGCGACCGGTCTCGCCGTCGTCGTGGCGTTCGCACCGGTCCTTCGAGGGACGCCGCTGCACGTCCCGGTCGCGATCGCCTTCGTCCTCTTCGTCCCCGGCTACGCCCTCGTCGCCGCGCTGTTCCCGGAGCGCGACCGTTCCGTCGACCAGGGAGGTGACGAGAGCGGGCGGGAACGCTGGCTCGGAACCGGAGGCGGGATCGACGGCATCGATCGGTTCGCCCTGTCGATCGTCCTCAGTGCGATCCTCGTCCCGACGGTCGGACTCGCGATGAATTACACGCCCTGGGGGATCCGACCCGGACCCGTCGTCGCCGCCGTCTCCGTCGTGACGGTGCTCCTGACGGTCGTCGCTGCTCGACGGCGCGCGGCCGTCGCTCCGTCCGCGAGGTTTGCCACCCCCGTCCGCCCGTGGGCGGCGCGAGTCCGCCGGTCACTGCTACCCAACGAAACTCGAGGGGACGTGCTGTTGAACGGCCTGCTGGTCGTCGCCGTCGGCGTGGCCGTCGCGAGCGTCGGATTCGCGGTCGCCGGTCCCGGACTCGACGGCACCAGCACCGCCGGGGACGACGGGTTCTCGGCGATCTACCTCCTCGACGACTCCGGCGACCTCCTCGCCAACGAGTCGGCGACGCTCGAGGCCGGGAACAACTCGACGGTCACCGTCGGAATCGAGAACGGGGAACACCGGACGGTCTCCTACACCGTCGTCGCCGTCGAGCAGGAGCTCGCGACGGACGACTCCGGGGACCTCGCGGTCGAAACGCAGCGGGAACTCGCGCGGTTCGAGACGGAACTCGAGCACGGTGAGAGCGACGAAATCGAGCAGACGATCGATCCGGCGACCGACGAGTCGTCGAACGAAACGGCGCGAATCGTCTGGCTCCTGTATCCGGGCGACGTTCCCGAGGAGCCGTCGCCGGCGAACGCCGAGGCGTACGCCACGCTCTCGCTCGAGGAGAGCGACGAGGGTAACGGTGACGAAGCCGGCGGCAACGACGGCGGTGAAGATACCGATGGCAGAGACGACGGCAGTGAAAACGGCAACGGGAGCGACTGAACCGCCTCAGGTAGAGACGTTCGCGTCCGAGAAACTCGGGAACACTTCCTCGCGGAGCACCTCGCAGAACGCCGCCTGATCGGGGCTGTGGCTCTGGTAGACGATGTGGTCGAAGCCGGCGTCGACGTACGCGCCGGTCACGTCGACGATGTCCTGCGGGTCCGTCGTGATCGTCATCTGCTCGGCGAGGTGGTCGGGGTCGACCACGTCGCCGTGGCGCTGGATCGTCCGCGGGTCGGCGACGTCGGCCTCGAAGAAGATGTCGAGCATCGTCCCCCGCCACGGGAGACACGGCTCGAGGGCGGCGGTCTCGCTGTCGGGGTCGTAGGAGACGTGCAGGTGGATCGAGCGATCGAGATCCGACAGCGAGTCGTTCCGGTCGGACTTCTCGATGCCGCGCTCGACGGACGGGAATAGCTCCTCGCGGACGCGCTCGGGGGACTCGTAGACGGTGACGTAGCCGTCGCCGAGGTCGCCGGCCATCCGGGCGAACGTCGGGCCGTTGCTCGCGACGTAGATCGGCGGGGCCTCGTCGGGACCCGTGTAGAGGGTCGCGTCCTCGAGCGACCAGAACTGCCCGTCGTAGTCGACGAACTCGTCCTCGAACAGCGCTCGGATCATCCGGATCGCCTCCGCAGTTCGCCGTGCACACTCGCCGAACTCGGGCATGGGCAGGCCCAGCGGACTCTCGTTGAGCGCCTCGCCCGACCCCAGCCCGAGGAAGGTCCGGTCGGGATACAGTTCGGCCAGCGTCGCCAGCTGGTGGGCGACGTTGGCGGGATGGTACCGGTGAACGATAGCGCTGACCCCCGTGCCGATCACGAGTTCGTCGGTGCGCTCGAGCGCGGCGGGAAGCCACGTCCAGCAGTTGCCCCCGTTGGCCGGCGAGCCGTCCTGCAAGTGGTCGAACCAGGGGTGGAAGTGGTCGTTGACCCACGCGGTGTCGAAGCCGGTCTCCTCGGCGAGTTCGACCTGCCGGAGACACTCGGCGGGTGAGAACTCCTCGAGCGAGGCGAACCATCCGAATCGGACCATGTGTTCCGCCATGCCCCGACGACTTCTAAACCTACCCGTCGCGGCGGACGCGCTCTCGAGTCCGCTTCGAGACGGCTCTCACTCCGCGCCGTCGATCCCGTCGAGCAGCCCTCGCATGTAGCCGACGGCGAACAGCCGCCCCTTCGTCTCGTAGCCGGGGTTGTCGTTTTCCTCGCCGGCCATCGTCGGCACGTGGTCCGGACGGATCGGGCCGTCGAAGCCGATATCGCGGTAGGCCGCCATGGCAGCCCGCATATCGGTGGACCCCGCGTCGTGCCAGGTCTCGACGAACGCGTCGGCGTCGCCGTCGACGTCCCGAAAGTGGACGAAGTTGATCCGATCGCCGAAGTGGCGGATCGTCTCGGGGATGTCGACGCCCATCGCCGCGAAGTTCCCCTGACAGAACGTGACCCCGTTGTGCTCGCTGTCGACGATCTCGAGGACGCGGTCGTAGGCCTCGACGCTGTTGACGATCCGCGGGACCCCGTGGACGTCCTCCCGCGGCGGATCGTCGGGGTGGAGTCCCAGTTTGACGCCCGCCTCCTCGGCGACGGGGACGACCCGCTCGAGGAAGTACTCGAGGTTCGCCCAGAGCTCCTCGCGGGCGATATCGGGAACGTCCGGCGCCGGTCGCTCGCGCATCGCCTCGTCGTCGTACGCGGTGGTCAGCGACCCGCCGCGGGCCGGGACGGCCGTGTCGGTTCTGGCCCAGCGGATGCCCGCCATCCAGTCGTAACAGACGACCGGGACGCCGAGTTCGCCGAGGTTGCGAAGGAGCGTACAGAACTCCTCGATCTCCTCGTCGCGGCCCGGTCGCCCCAGCCGCGTCGTATCCGTCAGCGGGACGCCGCCCTCGAGTACGGCCACGTCGATCCCCGCGTCGGCGAAGCGCTCCGTCCAGCGCGACAGCGTCTCGTACGCCGACGGGCGGCTCCCGTCGCCGATCTCGAGGGTGTGTACGACCGCGCTGGTGACTCCGACCTGTTTGGCGAGGTCCCACCGTTCGTCGGGTTCCGGCGGTAACACGAGGGAGACATCCATTGAACGTCGGGAGCATCGAGGGGCTGAATCTTCAGTCTTATCCGGAACTGGACCGGTGACGCGTGCCGAATCGCCGCGGTGGTGTCACCGAGAGACGACTCGGTCATCGTACTCGCTTCGAGAGCAACCCGTTTCGTTCTTTGGCTCCTGTTCCGGGGGTCCGGAGATCGGAACGAGCCGCACGGCTTCGGTCGACGGACGGGCATGCTCTCGAGCTAAGGGAGACGGAAAACTATCATAATAGCATGTATATCGGATTTTATATGGCTATTCACTATCCAATATATCGAATGCGACCGATAGAATGGGAATATGGGGCGGTCATAGGACCGAAATCGGCCCATTAGCGACGTCTCCAATGTTCGAAGGCCGGCCGAGGGTACTACCGATTCGGTATCGGGATTGAGCGGGCTAAAGTCCCGACATATCCCGATATCGGTATTCTATTCAAGTATCGCTGACAACGGTGAATTCTTGTAATTATCTTTTACAATCTTAGAATACTCATCTTACCGATATGCTCTAGAGGGTCATTCTGGTCGACGGTTCCGCGCCCGACTCGAGTCGGCCGCGGCGAGATGAGACTGGACCCACTGGACAATCTGCTCGGCGTGGGAACCGGGTTGCTCGAGAAGAATGTGCCGGCCATTGGAGCGGTCCGCCGAAAGTGGACTCGTTCCCGCTATCCGTCCCGTTCGGGGGCGGACTCGTTCGCGCTCGCGTTCGCCGTTCCCAGCAGGTCCGTCTGGAACTCCCGTTCGTACGAGAGGAACTCCAGGGGAACCTCCCGCCGGAGCCCCGCGTACTCGAGGGTCGCATCGAACTCCACCGTCAGATTCGACGTCTCGTCGTTCCGAACGTGCGTGACCCACCAGTCGTCTAGCTGGGCGTTGTCGATGGCCGCGCTGGCGTCGATCGTTCGCGTGCTGCCCGATTCGATGACGGTTCGGTCGGCAGCCACGCCCTCCCCGACGACGATTCCGTTGAGTCGTACCGTGTACCCGATCTCCGTGATCGGCACCGGAATTCCGGTCGGGTTGGTCACCGTCGCCGACGCGTCGATCGGCGTTCGGTTACTGGTGGCGTTCCCCCACTGCGCGTCCGTCTCCTCGACGACGAACACGGTCCGTTCGTACGCCTGAACTCGCTGGCTCTGATTCGTTCGTAACGGCTCGAGCAGGTTCGTCTGGACGGTCCGTTCCTGCGTCCACTCCTCCGACGAGAGCTCAACGACACCCCGGGTGGCGACGACGTCCGGTTCGACGCGCACCGTCGTCGTCTCGTTCCCGTTCACGTGGGAGACCCACCACGCCGGAATCTCGTCGTTGTCGAGCCACGTGGAGACGGCGACGGTACTCTCGTCACCGGCGAGTCGGACGCTGTTCTCCCGCTCCGAGGCGATCACGATGTCGTTCGCCGAGACGGTGTACGAGACGTCCGCCGCGGCGTCGCCGACGCGGAGGACCAGCGGATTGTCGACGGCGATTCGCGTTTCGATTTCCGTCCGCTCGTCCGTGACGGTCCCCCACTCGTTCTCGACGGATTCGATCCGCGGTCGGTCCGCCGCGATCACGCCGTAGGCGGCAGTCGATACGATCAGGACGGCTGCGACGAGTATCGCACCCCCCGTTCTGCGACGTCCCATCTATCGCCTCTTTGCTCCGGCCGGGGTTTTTCCGTCGCGTTACACGTTCAAGTCGTTGAAGTCCGAGGCACCGTTCCATCCGTCTCCCCGGCGCCGATGGCCCGCGTGAGACGCGGCCGCCGAGCCTCGAGCGCCGTCCGGATACCAAATCGTATTGGACGAACGACTATTTCATCCGATCCGATATATTAGAGCAGGACGGGTTCCACCGCTCCCCGTGTCAGAGGCAGACGTCCCGTTCGTGGTGACTCATCCCACCCCCATCCGTCGGGAATCGGTCGGCCGTTCTGCCAGCACCGGTCCCGAGTCGTTCTCCGACGGTTCTCGCTGGCTGGTTCACGGCGAAGACGAGGAGAACGCGACCTTCGGCCCTCTTGGACGAATCCTGCTTCATCCGAGCCGCTCGATCCAACGTGTGACCCGATCCGTTGGCAGCGAGTGCTCTGCACCGGCTCCGGTGGACGACCCCACTCGCATCCCATCCGAATCAGTTAGCCGGCCCCGGTTCATCGAACCGGTACTGAGTGACCCGGGTTCGCTCGACGACATCCTCCTGGTCGAAGATAATCCGGGTGACGCTCGCCTCACGGTAGAAATTCTTCGAGAACTGGGCTGGAACTCGACGGTCCACATCACGACCGACGGCGACGAGGCGTTGGACTTCCTCCACCGACGCGGCGAGTACACCGACGCACCGCGCTCCGAGCTGATCCTGCTCGATTGGCACCTGCCTCGGACAACCGGGCGGAAGATTCTGGCTGAACTGGAGGGTAATCGCGCTCTCGAGAACGTCCCGCTGGTCGTGCTCTCCGGGTCGGGCGCCGCGATCGAGCGCCTCGAGCGAGAGCATCCACAGGCGGACGCGTCTCTCACGAAACCCCTCAATCCGGACGACCTCGTGACGACGCTGTAGTCGCTCGGTGTCGGATGGTGCGTACACCGGATGAGTGGGTTCTCGTGCCGTTTTACGGGCGAATTAGTATTCGGCCGGGTCAGATCCTTCCAATCGCAAGCAATCAAGAAACGAAGGAGGGGACAGAAGCGCACACTATGAACGAGGAGCAGAAGCTAACATCTGCGTCTGACCGCCCTATCGAGCACGGTCGGACGTACGACCACGCCCACCACGGTCCAGTCGAGGTCACCGGTATCTGGCAAAAGACGCGGTGGGTCGAGACGGTGCGTGACGGCGACGAACAAGAGACGGTCGTCATTCGCTTCTTACCCCCCGACGGTGACGACTGGTCCGACGAACGCTCCGCCTCCTTGAACGAATTTCTCGAACACATCGACTGAGACGTTGCGTTCTCAACCCCCGGAAACCAGTGGTCCCGTTGGATCCAGAAACGCCGTTACGACTCGCGACTGTAGTCGTCGGAAAATGCTCCGTCAGGGGTTCGAACGACACGAAACGCTCGCGATCGCTCGCGTTTCTCTAATTCGAATCCCTTCCGTCCGCGCTTCGCTCACTCGTAAAAACTCGCTCGCTGTAGTGCTCCGTCAGGGATTCGAACCCTGGTCATTGCCGTGAGAGGGCAATATGATTGGCCGGACTACACCAACGGAGCGTTCACTGCGTTCTCGCACCGAGCCTCGACGGACGTCGTCCATCTCGGCAACGGAGCGTTCGGCCTTCCTCTGCATGCATTCGTTGCGCGGTACGATGTTTAAGCATTCCGTTTCGATTCGAGAGTGTCGCGTCGTACCACGTTTCCCTCGAGCGCCGGACCTACTCCTCGAAGGGCGACTTCGTCGCCTCGGGTTCGAACCCGTCGAGGCTGATGATGTTCTCGCGACCGACGCGGAGTTTGCTGATGGTGCCGTCTTCCTCCATGTCCGAGAGGAGCATGCTGACCTTGGACTTCGACCAGCCGGTTTCCTCGACGATGTTGACCTGTTTCATCCGACCGCCGTTCTCGCGGATCAGTTTGACGACCCGGTCCTCGTCGGTGAGCAGTTCGTCGTCGGTGAGCGGCTCCGACGCCGCGGCGGCCTCAGTCCGGTCGTCGGTACCCGCCGCTGCCGCTGCCGTTCCCGCGGCGGCGGTCTCGGCCGTCGCGTCCTCCGTCTGCGCCGGTGTCTCGGGCTCCGACCCTTCATCGGCGCCGGCGTCGGGCCACCACCGGCGGCCATACCAGACGGCGCCGACGGCGATCACGAGCAAGAGCAGGCCGCCGGCAGCGAACGGCCACGATGCGCTGTCGCTGGCCTCCGTGACGAGCACCGCCTGGGGCTGGCCGTCGAGGAACTGGTGTTCGCCCCGCCAGACCACCTCGTTCGTCGACTTGACCGATTCGCCCGTGTACCGGGCCTCCCCGGTGGGTTCGACCCGTTCGAACGTGAGCCCGTCTCCGGCCGAGATTTCGATCGCCTGATCCTCCGCCAGGTAGATCCCTTCGAAGACGTCGCCGACCGTGACCGTGTTGCCGTCCACCTCGGCGATCCCCTCCCAGGTGAACGACATTTCGACGATACCCCGGCTCGTGCCGAGTTGTTCTTCGACCCGGGCTGACCGCCGGAAGTTCGTCGCTTCCATTTCGCGGTCGGTTCGGTCCATCCCGGTTTCGACGAGCGAGTCGACCAGCGTCGTGAAGCGCTGATAGAGGTCGGTTTCCTCCGATTCGAACTCCTCGGCGAACGTCTGGAACGCCTCGCGTTCCTCGGATTCGTTCTCGCTGTCGAATCGGCGCTGGTGCTGGAACGTCCACGTCGCGCTCCCGTTCTCGTGGACGGTAATCTCGAAGGTCGTCTGGTCGAAATCCTGCGTATTGGCGATCGAGTTGGTCGACGACTGGAGCTGGATCCGTGGATCCGTCGTCGATTGCTGGGTGTGGGGTGAGTCCCCTTCGGCAGTTGGTGTGCCGGCGGCCATCGTCGTCGGAGCGCCGACTGCGGCGGCGAACGCGACGACGAAAACGATAATGCCGACGGAGACCGACCGGTTCATTCGTCTACCACTACGTGCCGTAGCTAAAAATCCTTGTGAATACTGGCACCCCGTCAGACGGCCCTGGGGTTCCCGGCCGGACGTCCGGCCTCAGCGCGGCAACGCCCACGATTCGGTGCTCGAGGCGTGTCGACACGCACAAACCGGACGACGACCTACCGTCTCCCATGATCGCCAATCTCGCGCAGGGCGTACGGGCGTTTACGAGCAACGTCTTTCTGGTCGACGGCGAGCGGACCGTGCTGATCGATACCGGGGCGAACTTCGACGTCGTCGACGCGATCCGCGACCGGATCGACGACATCGACGCCGTCGTTCTCACGCACACCCACCGGGATCACGTCGGCAACCTCGAGGCCGTCACGGACGCCTTCGGCGTCGACGCGTGGGGGTACGATCCCTCGATCGACGGCGTCGACCACGCCATCGAGGACGAGGAGACGGTCCGACTCGGTGACCATGAGTACGTCGCGCTCCACACGCCGGGACACAAGAACGACCACCTCTGCTTCTACAGCGACGACGCCGACGTCCTCTTCGCGGGCGACCTGATCTTCCAGAACGGGAGTTTCGGCCGGACCGATCTCGAGGAAGGCGACCGCGAGGCGCTCGTCGAGAGCATCGACCGCGTCCTCGAGCGGATCGACGAGGACCTCGCGGCGATGCACACGGGCCACGGGCCCAGCGTGACGAACAATCCGTACGAACACGTCGAACTCTCCGCGCGGATGGCTCGACAGGCCTGAGCCGTCGCCGTCGCGAATCGAGGCTATCGCGCGTCGAAGACGTGGACGTCCGTCGGTTCGAAGCCGACGGTAACGTCGCCGTCGACGCCGTCCTCGAGCAGTAACACGATCTGCCTGTCGTTCCACCGGCCGTACGCGCGGACTCCCTCGCCCCGAAACTCGCTAGTCTCGACGGCGACGTCGAATCGATTGGTCTCGGCGCCTCGGGCGAGCGCGGCCGGCCGCACGCAGAAGCTCACCCGGTCGGCGCCCGCGGGAACGCCCGCGATCTCGAACTCGCGGTCGACTCCGTCGATAGCGATCCGCGCCCGTTCACCGGTTCGGTCGCGAACGGCGCCCTCGAAGACGTTGTTGTCGCCGACGAACTCGGCGACGAACCGCGTCGCCGGTTCGCGATAGAGCGACTCCGGCGTCGCGACCTGTTCGACCCGCCCGTCGCGCATCACGGCGAGACGGTCGGAGATCGCCAGCGCCTCCGCCTGGTCGTGGGTGACGTAAACCGTCGTGATCCCGAGCGTCGACTGGATGCGTTTGAGTTGACGGCGCAGCGACTCCCGCAGGCGCGCGTCGAGCGCGCTCATCGGCTCGTCGAGCAGGAGCAGATCGGGTTCGGGAGCGAGCGCGCGGGCCAGCGCGACGCGCTGGCGCTGGCCGCCCGAGAGCTGGTCCGGATCGCGCTCGCCCATCCCCTCGAGGTCGACCAGCTCGAGCAGTTCGCGGACACGCTCCCCGGGAGTCGTTCCGCCGGGCGGCTCCCGGAACCGGAGGCCGTAGCCGACGTTCTCGGCGACGCTCATGTGGGGAAACAGCGCGTAGCTCTGGAAGACGACGCCGACGTCGCGCTCCTCGGGCGGGACGCCGGTCGCCGGCTCGCCGTCGAAGCTGACCGACCCGCTCGTCGGCTCCTCGAACCCCGCGATCGTTCGGAGCGTGGTCGTCTTGCCGCAGCCCGAGGGGCCGACGAGGGTGAAGAACTCGCCGTCGCGGACCGTCAGGTCGACGTCTCGCAGCGCGACGGTTCCGCCCCCGCCTCCGTTCTCCCCGCCCGCCCCCGCTCCATCCTCTCCACCCGCTCCGTCCGCGCGCCCACCGTAGCGCTTGGTGACGGCCTCGAGTCGGAGTTCCGTCACGCCCGCTCACCCCCGCCGACGCGGTCGATGACGACGAAACTCGCCGCCGTCACGAGCAACAGCAGGGATCCCATGGCGATCGCGGGGCCGGAGCGGCGACCCAGATAGCGTTCGACGGCGACGGGCATCGTGTAGCTCTCGCTCCCGCTGGCCAAAATCACCGTCGAAGAGAACTCGCCGATCGAGATGGCGAAGGCGAACGCGGCCCCCGCGACGATGCCGCTTCGCACCAGCGGGAGTTCGACGTCGAGCAGCGCGCGCGTTCGCGACGCGCCGAGCGCCCGGGCCGACTCGACCATCGCGGGATCGAGGTTCGCGAGCAGCGGCGAGACGTTCCGCGTCACGAACGGGTAGGCCGCGACCGCGTGGGCGGCGACGATGGCGACCGAGCCCGTCAGCTGGAGCCGCCAGCCGCCGGGCAGCGAGAGGCCGAAGACCAGTCCCTGTAGGAGTCCGATCCCGAACACGACGCCGCTGACGGCCAGCGGAAGCATCGCGAGCGCGTCGACGATTCGGCCGCTTCGCCCAGCGCGGACCGTCAGCACCGAGATTACGACCCCCATCGGCACCGCGACGGCCAGCGTCGCGAGGCCGAACAGCAGCGAGTTCCGGATCGCGGGCAGCGGCAGCGTCTGGAAGCTCGCGCCCTCGAGCTGACGCTCGAGGAGGAACGCGTAGTGGTCGAGCGTGAACCCGGCGCCGTCCGTGACGCTGCCGACGAGCAGGCTCGCCATCGGTCCGACGAAGAGGACGAGCGCGACGAGCCCGTAGCCCAGAACCGCGAGTCGCCGCGGCGAGAGCGCCGTCCGCAGGTCGGGGAAGAGCGGTTCTTTCGGCGTGGGCGAGGGCGCCCTGGAGAACCCCGCCTGCGCGGACTCGTAGCGGAGGTATGCGTACGTGAGTCCCAGCGAGAGCATCGTCTCGAGGACGGCGAGCGTGGCCGCCTCGCCGTAGGCCAGCCGCTGGACGCGGTCGTAGATCCAGACCTCGACGGTCGCCAGCCGGAGCCCGCCCAGCGCGAGCACGATGGGGAAGGTCATGAACGTGAAGATGAACGTCAGCAGTGCGCCGGTGAGCACCGCCGGGAGCAGTTGCGGGACGACGACGTCCCGGAAGGCCCGGCGCCGACTCGCGCCGAGGCTGCGGGCGGTCTCGACGGTCCGGGCGTCGACCGATTCCCACGCCGCGACGGTGAGTCGGGCGACCAGCGGCGCGTTGTAGAAGGCGTGCGCGAGGATCACGATCGCGAGCGGACTCGTCTCGACGAACGCGAACGGACCGAGGCCGACCGCCCCGAGCAGACTGTTGAGCGTCCCCGTCCGCCCGAACATCGAGTAGAAGCCGACCGCCACGAGGATGCCCGGCAGGACGAACGGGAGGATCGTCAACGACCGGAGCGTCCGCCGGCCGTAGAACTCGTAGTTCGCGAGCACGTACGCGGCGGGCAGTCCGATCGCGACGCTCGCGACGGTCGACAGCGCGGCCTGATACGCCGTGAACCCGAACAGCCCCTTCCGGACGGGCGGCGCGTCGAGGGCGAGCCACGGCACCGGCAGGTCGAGGCCGGGAATCGGATACGCGAGCGTCGGGGCGACGGAAATCGCCCCCAGCCACCCCGCCAGCGAGGCGAGGTGGTCGCCGACCGCGAGCGGGTCGGCGAAGACGTCCGCGAGGGCCCCGAAATAGAACGGATCCGTCAGGACCTCGGCGAAGTGCGCGAGCGTCGGCCGCCCCTCCTCGAGAACGGCCTCGACGAAGACGACGCCGACGGGGAGGTACAGCATGACGGCGAGGACGGCCGTCGTCCCGAGCGCGGCGAGCGAGAGGCCGTGGCGCTCGAGCCACGACCGGACGCCCTCGAGGCGGTCGCGGGCGGCGGCGACGCGATCTGCGGCGGGCATGGATCGGCCCGACAGTTACTGGCTGGCGAACTCGCGAGCCCAGTCTTCGACCCAGCCGTCGAGATTGCCCCGGAGCCTGTCGTAGCCGACGGTCACCGCCTCCGGCGGCACGTGGGCGTACTTGTCGAACTCCTCGTCCAGGTCGACGTACTCCTCGTCGACGGCGGGGAACTGGACGTTGCGCTGGGCGATCTCCGCCTGCGCCTCGTTCGAGAGGACGAAGTCGAAGAAGTCGTAGGCGAGGTCGACGTCTCCGGCGTCCTCGAAGATCCCCATTCCCTCGGGGTTGGCGTAACCCTGTCCGTTCAGGAACGCGATCTGATGGCGCGTGAGGTCGTTTCCTTCCGCGCTCGCGAACACCTGATCGGTCGAGTAGGAGACGACCATCGGCCGCTCTTCTTCCATGTACGCGCCGTAGTAGGACTCGCTCCAGTCGTCGAGGATGCGGACGCCGTTCTCGTCCAGTTCCCGCCAGTAGTCGAGGTAGCCGTCCTCGCCGAATGCGTCGATCGTCCACAGGAGGAACGCCTGTCCCGGATCCGAGGTCTGTGCGTTCTGGGCCAGCAGCGCGTCCTCGTAGGCGGGTTCGGTCAGATCCTCGAACGTCTGCGGTTCGTCGACCTCGCTCTCGTCGTAGACGAGGCTGATGTAGCCCGTGTCGTAGGGGAGCGCGCGACCGTGCGGATCGCCCAGATCCAGCCCGTCGCGGATTCGATCGGCCCGGTCGAGCCGATCCGTCTCGAGTTCGCGGAAGAGTCCGCCGTCCGCGAGGTTGTCGTCGACGGCCACCAGGTCGTCGACGTTCAGTCCGAGGTAGACGTCGGCGTCGATTTCACCGCCGCCGTCGGCCTGCCCGATGTAGTGGTTGATCCGCTGATCCGGCAACTGCTTCCACTCGAGTTCGGCGTCGGGATGCTCCGATTCGAACGCTTCCTTGAGCCACGGGCCGGCGGCGTTCTCCTCGTCGATCATCGACGGGTAGGTGACGACGGTGAGCGTCCCGTCGCCCTCGTTCGAGTTCCCGTCACCGTTTCCGTCCCGGGTCAGACAGCCCGCGACGCCGAGCGTCGCACCGCCGGCGACCGCGCCGACGACCGTTCGTCGTTTCATTACACGGTGGTTCCACTGAGTGGTCTTAACCCCTGTGGTCGACAGATCGCGGACATTGCTGCCGTTACCCCCGAGTTTCGTCAGTATCGAGGGGTCGAAAAATCAGCCCCGCCGGCGGAGAATGCTGGACCGAAGAGCGTCTCGAGACGCTATCGGCGACGAAGCACGGAGCGGTCCCAGACCGATCCACCGTGCTCAAGCTTGGCCCGTCGTGCTCAGGCTTGGTCCGCGCGCTCAGACCTGCCCGGCCGCCTCGAGCAACGCGTCGTAGGCGTCGCCGTACGCCCCCGCGACGCGTGACGGGTCCGCCCGCTCGTCGCCGCCCAGCGCGGGAAGTGGGACGCGCTCGAGCGGATCGAGGTAGTCGAGGACGTCCGGGACGCGTTTCTCGAGGGCGCCGTCTTTCGGACTCGAACTGGCGATTTCGCAGGCCCGGCAGTAGCGGTCGGCGGGATAGATCCGGGCGCGGCCCGGTTCGACGGCGGCGACGGCGCTGATCGCCGCGTGATCGAGCGACTGCAGCGGCTGGGCGATGTCGCCGTAGGATTCGACGACGGCGACTTCCGCCGACTCGATTTCGGTCGCGAGTTCCTCGAACGCGGGGACGTACCGCCGCTCGGCGACCTCGTTGAACTCCGCGACGGTCTCGACCGAGATCGCGTCCTCGAGCGGGAGCGCATCGGCGACGACCGCGGGAACGTCGGCGGTGGCGTTGCGGACGAACAGGGGTAACCGCTCGTCGTCCCCGTCCCCGTCCGGGCGCCCCATGCGGTCGACGACGAACTCCCGGTCCGCCCGTCCGAGCAGCCCCGTGCCGCCGCCCGGCGCCGGCTGCCACAGTCGGTGAACCGGATTGAGCCGTTCCGGCTGGCGACCCCGCGCTTCGGCGCGCGCGAGGCGCTTTGCGTCCTTGCCGTAGAGTCTCCCGCCGGAAAACGCTCGTCGGCAGTCGTCGTGGTCGAACCAGTAGTCGTTGCCGGCTCGGGGCTTGTAGCCGACCGCGCCGGTCCGCTCGAGCAGGCCGACCGAGAACGTGGTCTTGCCGGCGTCGACGCGGTCGGCACCGACCACGAGGAGGATCATTCTTTCAGGCCGTAGTAGCCCGGTTCGTCGTCGCTCCGCGGTTCCGCGACCACGAGGTCGTCGGCGTTGGTCATGACCCACGGAATCGCCCAGTCGAGCAGGACGTCCTCGGTCCCCTCGTCGATCTCCGCGTCGGGCTCGAGCCCCTGCAGGAGCCGGGCGATCTCGTAGACGGTGTACATCCGGTCGTCCTCGAGCAGTTCCGCGGGGGTGTAGAAGTCACAGGGTGGCAAACTGTCGAACTCGTCCTTGGGCACGGGCATGTGTGGTCCGTACTGCGGGGCGACGCGTAAAACGTTCGTTCGCGACCGACCGCGCTCCGGTCGTCCGCGACGGTTCGACCCGGTCCCTTCCGGATTCACGCCGCTCGCCACAGCACTTTATAAGATTGCCGATAGAGTTGTGGCGATGGCAATTGGCCACGGTGTGATCGTGGGGGGCTACGGGCTGGCGACCCTCCTGGGGGTCGCCCTCGGTGTCGTCGTCTGGCGACACCGCGACAGACGTGGAACGATCCCGCTGGCCATCTGCCTGTTCGCGACGGCGCTGTACTCGGGGTCGCTGTTCGTCGCCAGCGTCGCCGACAGTTTCGCGGTGTCGCGGCTCATGATCCGGGTACTGTTTATCGGCATCACGACCAGTATCGCGACGCTGTTCGTGTTCCTCGTCGAGTACACCGGTCGCGAACACCTCGTCACCCGGCGGACGATCGCCGCGCTGGCGATCGAACCGATCGTCGTCGTCGGACTCGCGTTCACGAATCCACGAAACGTGTTCATCGAGGCGTTCGAACCGAATGCGGCGGCCGTCACCGGTCTCGAAGTGACCTGGGGACCCGCGGCCGCCGTTCACACGCTCTACTCGTATCTCCTCCTGGTGACCGCGTCCGTGCTGGTCCTCGAGTTCCTGTATCGGTCCCGATCGGTCTACCGCGGGCAGGCCGCCGCCTTACTTGGGGCCACGATCGTTCCGGCGCTCGCGAACCTGGCGTATCTTACCGAGATGTTCCCGTTCGATCCGATGCCGATCGGCTACCTCGTCAGCGGCGCGTTGCTCACGGTCGCGATCTTCCGCTACCAGCTGGTCGACGTCGTCCCGATCGCGCGAGATCGCGTGCTCGACACCGTCTCGGACGCCGTCTTCGTCGTCGACAGGGAGGATCGGGTTATCGACTGTAACCCGGTCGGGAGGGAACTGCTCGCGGAACTCGACGACTCGCCGATCGGTACCGGCGTCGACGCGCTGTTCGCCGACATACCAGAGTTGCGCGAGGAGTATTCCGACCTGACCGAAGCGCCGGTCGAAGCCGAACGCGAACTGGCGCTCATGGGCGGCCACTTCCACGTGCAGGTGACGCCGATCGAGGACGGCCGCGATCGCCACGTCGGCTGGCTGTTCATCGTCCGCGATATCACCGAGCGCAAACGCCGCGAGACGAAGCTGAAGCGCCAGAACAAGCGCCTCGAGCGGTTCGCGGACCTCGTCTCCCACGACCTGCGCAATCCGCTGACCGTCGCCGACGGCTACGTCGATCTGGCCCGGGAGACCGGAGACACGGATCACCTGGAGGAAGTCGAGCGGGCTCACGAGCGTATGGAAACGATCATCGACGACGTCCTCGCGCTCGCACGCGAGGGGGAGGCGGTGACCGATCCGGAGCCGGTCGACCTGGGGTCGCTGGCCGAGCAGGCCTGGGCGAACGTCGACACCGGCGACGCAGCGCTGTCGATCGAGGGAACGACGACCCTCCTCGGCGACGGGACGCGATTGCTTCGGCTCCTCGAGAACCTGTTTCGAAATTCGATCGAACACGGCCGTCCAGTCGACGATCCCGAGGGAGTCGACGAGCCGAGGGGAGCGGACGACTCGCGGGAGCCGCCCATGACCGTCTCGGTCGGCGTCATCGGAACGAGTCCGAACTACGGGTTCTACGTCGCGGACGACGGCCGCGGGTTGCCCGACGACCACGAGCGCGTCTTCGAAGAGGGGTACACGACCGACGCGGAGGGAACGGGCTTCGGACTGAGCATCGTCGAAGAGATTTCGACCGCTCACGGGTGGACCGTCGACGCCTGCGAGAGCGAGGACGGAGGCGCTCGGTTCGAGTTCACCGGTATCGAGACCGTCGACGCGGCCGCTCGGACGGAATCGACCACGGCGACTACTGACTGAACGGCGACCCGACGCGGCGGTCGTCGCCCGACTCGTCGGGCCAGACTCGCGAAACGGCCAGTGCACTTTATGTCGTTCCCACTCGAGTACGGACGATGCCAACGGGTTCGGGACTCGATCCCATACAGGTGATCTACGCGGTCGCGGCCGTCAATAGCCTCATCCTCGTCGGCGTACTGTCTCGGTATCGAGACCGCCGAGCCGTACTACCGCTGTGTGCCCTGAACCTGTCTACGGGCCTGTGGGCCGGTTCCCTGTTCGTCGTGACGAACCTCGAACCGGGACTACTCGCGCTCGTGTGTTTCGCCGCCGTGTTCCTCGGTGCCGGAGGGGCGACGATGATGACGCTCGTCTTTACGCTCGAGTACACCGGTCGAGAGCGGTTCGTCACGCCGTCGATCCTCGCTGCGCTCTCGATCGAACCGATTCTCGCCGTCCTGTTCGTGCTTGTCAACCCCAACGAACTCTTCTATACCCTTCGGGAGGACGGCCTCGTCGACTGGGGGATCGCGTTCTGGCTCCACACCGGGTACTCCTACGTCGTTCTATCCGTGGCAACGGTACTGATGCTCGGGTTCCTGTACCGGTCGCGGACACTATACCGCGGGCAAAGCGCCGCGTTGCTCACCGGCACCGTCATGGCCTGGGTCGCCAACGCCGTCTACCTCTTCGGCCCGTACGAACTGGACACCTCGCCGATCGGCTTCCTCGGAGCCAGCGTACTGTACGCGATCGCGATCGTCCGCTACCGACTGGCCGACATCACGCCGATCGCCCGCGATCGCGTCCTCGACACCGTCACGGACGGTATCTTCGTCGTCGACGATCGTGACCGGGTGATCGACGCGAATCCCGTCGGACGGGCCCTGCTGACGGACGTCGACGAGTCGCCGATCGGCGCCGGCGTCGACTCGTTGTTCGCCGACTGGCCGGAGCTGCAGGAGGAGTACCAGTCGCTGACCGCGACTCCCGAGATGGCCGAACGCGAACTCGCGGTCGACGGCGAGTACTTCCTCGTCCGGATGACGCCGATCGACGACGGTCGCGACCGCCACCTCGGCTGGCTGTTCGTCGTCCGCGATATCACCGAGCGCAAACGCCGCGAGGAACAACTCGAGCGCCAGAACGAGCGCCTCGAGCAATTCGCGGACCTCGTCTCCCACGACCTGCGCAATCCGTTGACCGTCGCCGACGGCTACCTCGAGATGGCCCGCGAGACCGACGACGACGAGGAGTACCTCGAGGAGGTCGCGCAGGCCCACGAGCGCATGGAGACGATCATCGACGACGTGCTCGCGCTCGCCCGCGAGGGAGCCGACGTGACCGATCCGGAACCGATCGATCTGGCGACCGTCGCCGAGCGGGCCTGGGCGGGCGTCGAGACGGTCGATGGGAGCCTCGAGATCGACTCGAGCGCGCGGCTTCTCGCGGACTCCGATCGGCTGCAACGGATGTTCGAGAACCTCTTTCGCAATTCGGTGGAACACGGAACCGAAGACGAGGACCATTCGCTCGTGGTCTCGGTGAGTGTGGAGGACGATCCGGACCGTTCCACGATCGCGTTTTCCGTCGCGGACGACGGTAACGGTATCCCGGCGGATCAGCGCGAACGCGTCTTCGAAGACGGCTACTCGACCGGTGACGAGGGAACCGGATTCGGGTTGAGTATCGTCCAGCAGATCGCCGCGGCACACGGCTGGTCGGTCACCGCAACCGAGAGCGAGGCCGGCGGTGCGCGGTTCGAGTTCACCGGCGTCGAACGCGCCGATGGGGTCGAACCAGATATCGATGATTCGACACTTTCGTCCGAGACGCTCGATCCGCCGTCGAGGCGCTCGTAGTCAGTTCTCCGCCGCTCCCTTCGCACCGCTCGAGGGCGACGATCGATCGGACTACTGTCGTTTTCGGCCGCAGTCTATTACTTGGTGCCGACTGCGTTACAGACGATGGCGTATTCCCTGCTGAGTACTCAGACGATCTACGCGCTCGCGACGCTCACTGCCGTGGGGGCCATCGTCATGCTCTGGCAGTACCGGGAGCGAACCGGCGCGCTGGCGTTGCTCCTGATGATGGGGGCGATGGCGATCTGGAACGGAGCCGTTCTTCTCCTCCTGAGTACCGAGAGTGCGACGGTCGCCTCGCTTTCCCTCCGAACGACGTCCGTCGGTATCACCTTCGTCTCGATGCTGAAACTCGTCTTCGTCCTCGAGTACACGGGCCGCGAACACCTGCTCCGGCCGCGGATCGTTGGCGCGCTCGCGATCCCGCCCGTAGCGGTGGTGATCCTCTCGTTCACCAACCCGGCGGACCTCATTTATACGACGCTGCAACCGGCCGAAGCGGGCCCGCTCCCGATCGAGTACGAGTTCGGGCCCGGGGCCCTGGTTTATACCGTCTACGCGTACGGGATAAACGTCGTCACGACGGCGATGGTACTGGCGTTCGTCTACCGTTCCCGCGCGGTGTATCGCGGACAGAGCCTCGCGCTGCTCGGCGGTGCGCTGGCGCCCTGGATCGCACACGCGGTGTACGCGGCAGATCTCACCGCGATCGACCCGATGCCGGTCGGCGGGATCCTCTCGAGCGTCCTGTTCGCGGTCGCGATCGGCCGGTACCGGCTCCTCGATCTCATGCCGATCGCCCGCAATCGAGTCCTCGACACCGTCGCCGACGGCATCTTCGTCGTCGATACGGACGATCGCCTCATCGACGTCAATCCGGCGGGCCGACGGCTGCTCGCATCGGTCGATGTCGAAACCGAATCGCTCGTCGGACGCTCGTTCCCGTCGCTGTTCGACGAGACGGGGCTCCGGGACTGGTACGAGGCCGTCACGAACGGACGGGCGGAGACGGCCACCGAACTCTCGGTCGGTGCGACTCACGTTCGGATCACGGCGACGCCGATCGACGACGATCGCGATCGGCGCGTCGGCTGGCTGCTCGTCGCCCGCGACGTCACCGAACGCAAGCGCCACGAGGAGCAACTCGAGCGCCAGAACTCCCGTCTCCAGCGGTTCGCCAGTCTCGTCTCTCACGACCTGCGCAACCCGTTGAACGTCGCCGACGGCTACCTCGAGATGGCTCGCGAGACCGACGACGACGCGCACCTCGAGGAGGTTGCACAGTCACACGAGCGCATGGAGACGATCATCGACGACGTGCTCACGCTCGCCCGCGAGGGAGCCGACGTGGCCGATCCGGAACCGGTCCCGCTCGAGCGCGTCGCCCGGCACGCCTGGAACGGCGTCGAGACCGGCGGGGCGTCGATCGGGATCGACGGCGACGCGACGATCCTCGCGGATCCCGAACGCCTGCAACGGGCGCTCGAGAATCTCTTTCGCAACGCCGTCGAACACGGCTCGACGAGCCATTCAGAACCTGGCGGTTCTGAAGACGCCGTAGAACATGGTTCTACGAGCCCCGCTTCGCACACTCAGCAGGACGCCGTAGAACATGGTTCTACGAGCCCCGCTTCGCACACTCAGCGCAACGCCGTACCACACGGGAACGAGGCGGGAGACGGGACCGACCTCGAGATCACGGTGGGAACGATCGACGACGATGGTGACGGCTCGATCGAGGGGTTCTTCGTCGCCGACGACGGGATCGGTATTCCGGCCTGTCGCCGCGAGCAGGTTCTCGAGAGCGGGTATACGACCGGTGAGAACGGAACCGGACTGGGACTAAGCATCGTCGAGGAGATCGCTGCTGCCCACAATTGGTCGGTGCACGTCGCCGAGAGCGAGACCGGCGGCGCCCGGTTCGAGTTCCGCGGGGTCGAATCGATCACTGACTCGGGCGGTTCCGAACCGGACGCGGAGTCGGAGACAGTCGCGGATTCGAGCGACGACGAGGCCCCGAACGACGATTCCGACCGGAGCGCCGACGTCCCCATGCGGTGATCGTCGGCGCGCCCTGCCGAACGCGGTTATCGTGACTGCTCGAGCGCTTCAGCGAGTAGCTCGATCGGATGTACGGGTCGGTCGTACCCCTCGAAATCGCCGATTTGCGTTCGACAGGAGGTTCCCGGCGCGACGACTGTCGACTCGCCGTCTTCCGACGTTCGACTCGCTTCGCTCGTCTCACCGCCGTCGGTCGCGCTCGAGGGGGCCGCGCGAGTCTGGTTGACGCTGGCCTCGAGTTGATCGCGCAGCAGCGAGCCGATCGCTCGCGAGAGGTCGTAGTGGTCGGCCTCGTAGCCGAAGCTGCCGGCCATGCCACAGCAGCCCGAATCGACCGGGTCGACGGCGTAGCCCGCCCGCCGGAGGACGCCGACCGCGTGGTGGTCCGCGCCGCGAGCCTTCTGGTGGCAGTGGCCGTGGAACGTCAGCCGCTCATCCTCGGTGACCGTGGCGTCGAAGGGTAGGTCGTCATCGAGCCGGTACCGGTCGAGATACTCGCAGACGCCGTACGCGTTCGATGCGAGCGCCTCGACGCGGTCGTCCGCGAGCAGAGAACGGTACTCGTCGACGATCATCGCCGCGTCGGAGGGCTCGACGAAGAGGACCGACCAGCCCCGCTCCAGGTAGGGATCGAGGTCGTCGAGCAGTGCCTGCCCCTGCTCGGCGGCAACGTCGAGCATCCCCTGGGAGTAGGCCGCCCGACCGGTCGGGCCGAGGTCGGGGATCGCGACGCGGATATCGGCGGCCTCGAGCACGCGGACGGCGGCCTTCCCCGGCACGGGGTTCGAATAGTTCGTGTCCGTGTCGGGGTAGAGGACGACGCCTGCCGACGCGGTCTCGGGGGCCACTTGTGATCCGCCTCGCGACTCGAACCAGTCGACCAGCGTCTCCCGCTGGAACGTCGGCAGCGTCCGCTCGGTTGCGATCCCGACAGTCTTCTCGAGGAGGGTCCGCGCACCCGGCAGATCGGTCGCGCGGTTGGCCACCGGTGCGGTCGCGCTCCCGAGCGCCGCGAGTCGGTCGACGTTCGCGAACAGCCGCTCTCGGAGGGTCGTCCCCTCGCGGTCGTGGTACTGGTGTTTGACTTCGGCCTTGAGTTTCGCGAGGTCGACGCCGGTCGGGCAGTCGCTCTGGCAGCCCTTGCAGCCGATACAGTGGTCCAGCACGTCCTGCTGGAACCGGTCGCCGTACAGTTCCTCGGGATCGATCTCGCCGCTGATCGCCGCCCGGAGCAGGTTAGCCCGCCCCCGCGTGGTGGCGATCTCCTCTTCGGTCGCGCGATAGGTCGGGCACATCACGTCGCCGTCGGTCTGCCGACAGGTGCCACAGCCGTTACACAGCTCCACGAGGTGGGAGAAGCCGCCCTGGTCGTCGAAGTCCAGCGTCGTCCGCGGCTCGAGCGAGGCGTAGTCCGGTCCGTAACGGAGGTACTCACGGATGTCAGTCGGGTCCTCGTCGCGATAGACGACCTTCCCAGGGTTCATCCGCCAGTCCGGGTCGAACGCGGACTTCACGTCTTTGAACGCCTGCCAGAGATCCGGCCCGTAGAGCTTCGGGTTGAACTCGGTTCTGGCGAGACCGTCGCCGTGCTCGCCCGAGAACGACCCCTGGTGTTCGCGGACGAGGTCGGTGACGTCGTCGGCGATCGCGCGCATCTTCTCGACGTCGTCGCCGTCCTTGAGGTTCAGCACCGGCCGGATATGGAGCGTCCCGACGCCCGCGTGGGCGAAGTAGGCCGCCGTGGTGTCGTGGGCCTCGAGGATCTCCTGAAAGCCCGCCACGTACTCGGCGAGTTCGGCGGGCGGGACCGAGGCGTCCTCGACGAACGGGTACGGCTTCGGATCGCCCTCCATGCTCATCAGGAGCGGGATGGCGGCCTTCCGGAGCTTCCAGAGCCGGTCCTGCGTCGCCGGCGCGAACGCCTCGATCGAGTGGAACGCGCCCCCGCCGTCGACGAGTTGCTCCCCAGCCGCTGCGATCGCGTCCGGCAGGTCGTCGACGACCTCGGAGTCGAACTCGAGCATCAGCGCCGCCGCGGTCCCGTCTGGGATCGGGTCGGCGTACTCGGCGTACTCCGACGACTCCGCAGCGAGCCGAAACACCTCGTCGTCCATCAGTTCGACCGCGCTGGCCTCGAGCGCGAGCGCTTCCGGTACCGCCGCGAGGGCCTCGAGCAGGTCGTCGTAACAGGCGACGATCAGCGCGGTCTCCTCGGGGTGAGTCACGAGCGAGAGCGTCGCTTCGACGACGACGCCGAGGGTCCCTTCGGCGCCCACGAGCAGTTTCGAGAGGTTGAGAATCCGATTCCCTTCAACATCTTTTCGAATTACCTTCTGCAGGTTGTAGCCGCTGACGCTGCGCTTGAGGTCCGGATACCGCTCCTCGATCTCGTCGGCGTTGTCCTCGACGATCTCTCTGACGGTCCTGTAAATCGCCGCCTCGCGGTCGTTCTTCGAGACGATCTCCTCCCATTCGGGACTGTCGAGGACGACGTCCCGCGCCCGGATCGTCGAGCCGTCCGCGAGGACGACCTCGCACTCCTCGACGTAGGCGTCCGTGATCCCGTAGCGCACCGAGTGGGCGCCGGTCGAGTTGTTCCCGATCCCGCCGCCGATGGTCGCCCGGTTCGAGGAGGCCGGATCGGGCGCGAAGCGGAGCCCGTGGGGCTCGAGGGCGTCGTCTAAGTCGTCTTGCACGACGCCCGGTTGGACGGTTGCGGTCCGTTCGTCGGGATCGATCGCACGGATCTCGTCCATGTGCCGGGACAGGTCGAGGACGACGCAGCCGGGGCCGACCGCCTGCCCGGCTAGCGAAGAGCCGGCGCCGCGGGGTAGGACGGGGGCGCCGTGTTCAGCGGCCACGCGAACGGCCGCGCTGACGTCGTCGGCGTCCCGCGGGAAGACGACGCCCGCGGGCTGGGCCCCGTAGATGCTCCCGTCCGTGGCGTAGAGCACGCGCGTGTACTCGTCGAATCGAACGTCCCCGTCGCAGGCGTCCCGGAGGTCGGCCGCGAGGTCGCCCGCCGCGTCTCCGGAGGCTGTACTCGCGGACGGATCGAGCACGCCGTCGGTCCCACCGCTGTCCGTTGCCATGGGAGCACTCGTCCGTCGAGTACCAAAACAGTGCGTGTCACTCGCACACGATGTCGGCGCCGGCGCCGGACGGCTGCGGTGCTCTCGAGCGATGGCGTCGCGAAAAAACGTGGAGATTGACTGGCTCGTCGCGTGCCGGCAGCGTTACTCGAAGTGGTCGATGCAGGTCTGGTACTCTTCCTCGGCCTTCTCCCAGTTGACGACGTCGAAGAAGGCGTCGATGAACTCGCCGCGGTCCGGACCGTAGTCGTAGTAGTAGGAGTGTTCCCAGACGTCCAGTGCGAGAACTGGGTGTGCGCCCCAGAGCGCGCCCTGATCGTGCTTGTCGACCGCGAGGTTCCGCAGTTGCTTGGCGACCGGGTCGTAGACCAGCAGGGCCCAGCCACCGGCGGCACTGGCGGCCTTCTTGAATTCGCCCTTCCAGCCCTCGTAGGAGCCGAAGTCCTCCTCGATGCGGTCGGCGAGGTCGCCCTCGGGTTCGCCGCCGCCGTCGGGGGACATGTTCTCCCAGAACAGCGTGTGGAGATAGTGGCCACAGCCGTTGTGGGTGACGTTGCTCAGCGCGCCGGGCGTCGAACCGTAGTCGCCCGACTCGCGGTTCTCCTCGAGGGTCTCCTCGGCGGAGTTGAGGCCGTTGACGTAGCCCTGATGGTGGGTGTCGTGGTGCCAGGTCAGTACCTGCTCGGAGAGTGCCGGTTCCAGCGCGTCGTAATCGTAGGGAAGTGGTGGTAGTTCGTGGTCAGCCATTGGAATCACCTATACCGTGATATCTACTGCTCGCCTGTTAAGTTTTAAGGAGAGAAACGATACCATGTCGCACGTTGGATCGTTCGCTCCCTGGACGATTCGTCGCCGCCAGTAATCCCACGACGAATCCCGTGTTAAACCTTTCAGCCACCGCGGCCGAGTATCGGCACCGATCGGGGCCCTACAGGCGCTCCTTGTGCTTCGCGTGTTCGAGCCACTCCTCGAGGGACGGCTGGGTCCAGTAGCGGACCGCCTCGCTGCGGTTGTCGTGTTCGATCACGCCCGCGTCCTCGAGTTTCGGCAAGTGGGTGTGCTGGAGCTCCGTCTGTACCCGCAGCCGTCGTTGCTCGAGATCGGGTTCCGAATCGTCGCCGTCCGCAGCCGCCGTCTCGTCGCCGTCCGCACTCGCGGTTGCGTACTGGTACGACACGACGGCGTCGGTAATCTCGTCGGCCGTCGCGACGCCGTCCGGCTGTTCGTGCAGATAGTAGAGTACGTACCGCCGGCGTCGATTCGAGAGAATATCGAAGATCAGGTCCAGCGACGGCGTTCCCGGAGCCGCAACGCCCGTTGATTCGCCCTCCGTTTCACGCATCCACGAACCACCTACCGTGTGTTACCATTCGAAACCACCAACCGTCCCTACTGCAGCGGTCACATTAGATGTTACGTCTACCTAGAAAAACATATATGTTTTCTCCGGAATATAATTCGGCGCGTAATAACGTATCGGCGGCGTTCGGTGAGGAACGTGCCCGGTGTCGATTACGGCGAAAATCGAATCGATCCGGCGGCGTCAGCCGTCGGGTCGCGGCCGCGTTACTCGTAGAGCCACTCGGCGTCGTGCTGCTCGTAGTCGATCAGCTCGTCGTCGTCGAAGTGGATCCCGATCTCGCGTTCGTTGGCGCCCTCGTCCTCGTGGTCGGCGGCGTGAACGACGTTCCGACCGAGGTCGAGCGCGTAGTCGCCCCGGATCGTGCCGGGTTCGGCCTCGAGAGGGTCGGTCTCGCCGATCATCTGGCGGACCTGACGGGTCGCGTCCTGGCCCTCCCAGACCATCGGGACGACCGGTCCCGAGGTGATGAAGTCAACGAGGTCGTCGTAGAACGGTTTGTCCTCGTGTTCGCTGTAGTGTTCCTCGGCCCGTTCGCGGGGCATGGTCTCGACCTTGATGCCGACGAGTTTGAGCCCGCGGTCCTCGAGTCGGGAGACGACCTCGCCGACGAGCCCGCGCGCGAACGCGTCTGGCTTGACCATCACGAAGGTGCGCTCGTGGTCACTCATTGTTCGGCCTCGGTTTCCTCGGGTTCGGCTTCGGTCTCCTCAACGTCGGCCTCGGTCGCTTCCGTTTCGGCCGCCGCCTCGTCGCTGTCCTCCTGACCGCCGGCGACGTCGTCGGGTTCGCCTTCGGCGGCCGCGTCGGCCTCACCCTCGACGGACTCGCCCTCGGCGACGTCCTCGTCCCCGGCGGGCTCGGTGTCCTCGTCCTCGTCGACGGCTTCGGCCTCGGTCTCGAGGTCCTCGTCTTCGTCGGCCTCGACCTGTTCGGCCTGGGTGGGACCCTTGCCGCGACGGCCGTCCTCGGTCCACTCGAGGTCGCGCGGTTCGCGACCGAGCTTGTAGTTCTTCTCGGCCTTGGAGTCGACGAAGTGGAGCACGCTGCCGTCGTTCTTGACGTACATGATGCCCGTGCCGGGCTCGATCTCTTCGCCCGTGTAGTCGCAGGTTCGTTTCTCGACCATTATTGTCCTCCGATGGAATCGGCCTCGCGGGCGGTCTCGCGAAGCTGGATGATGTCTCCCTCGCGGACCGGCCCGAGGCAGTTTCGGGTGATGATACGTCCCTGATTCTCGCCCTCCTGAATTCGGCACTTGACCTGCATGGCTTCGCCGTGCATGCCGGTCTTGCCGACGATCTCGATGACCTCGGCGGGCGTTGATCCGCTTCCGTCCTCTTCAGCACTCATCTCTGATCACCTCAGTCGAGGTCCTCGACCTTGTCGGCGATGTCTTCGACGTCGTCGCTCGCCTCGCCGGCGTCGACGATCGCCGCGGCGGCCGAGCCGACCTCGAGGCCGGCGGCGTGGCCGACGTCGTCCTGGGTCTCGATGAAGACGACGGGAATGCCCTTCTCCTCGGCGAGGTCGGGCAGGTGCATGACGATCTCCTCGGGGGAGACGTCCTCGGCGACGTAGACGAGTTCGGCGTTGCCGCGCTCGATCGCTTTCGTGGTTTCGTTCGTTCCTTTCTTTACGCGTCCGGTGTCTCGTGCGACCTCGAGGGCCTCGAGGGCATCGTCTGCGAGGTCGGCTGGGATGTCGGTTGTGACGTAGACTGACATTGGTTGTTCACCTCTCCTACGCGTGGGCTCGCGCTCCCCTGCCGTCCGGGCACTGGGTACCCGTGCCGGGCCGATCCCGGCGGAAGTCCTGTGAAGCTAGGAGCATCATCAACCCCGCATAGGGTGTACTACGTCTGTAGCGTTGCCCCCCTTAAAAGCGTGTTCAAACGCCCGAGGCCGTGCGATACGTCCCCACGGCGATTACGCACTCGGCCAGCACCTGCATCTATACGATCGTTGTTATATTCTCCCGCCATCACTGCTAATTATTACCAAGGATATACCTTCTCCCGCAATGTGTGGTAATTCATGATGGGCGAACGGAGGGACGACCGCGGGGGGAACCCGCTCGTGCCGGACGGATCCGGCGCCGACCTGTCGTTGAACGCGATACTCGAGGTGATGGCCCACCACCACCGACGCGAGATTCTGCGGGTGCTCGTCGACTCGCCCGACCACACCGCGTCTATCGACGAACTCATGAACCACGTCAGCGACCTCGAGGTCGCCCGAACGGGCCAACGGCCGGGTCGCGATCAGCTCGAGATCGCGTTCCACCACGTTCACCTCCCGGCGTTGACGGACGTGGGACTCCTCGAGTACGACGCCCGCTCGAAGGACGTGCGGTACCGACGACACGAGCGAGTCGAGGACCTCCTCGAGTACCTCGATTCCATCTCGGAGTGAGTGCCCGGAGTCTCACGCTGGCGAACGCCCGCTACTGGTCTGTTCACGCGGCCGCGACCCGCGACCGCCGACGAACCGGCCTCCCGGGATCGGTCGCGGTCCGGTGCCTATTACTCCCGACCCCCCGAGGAACGGACCATGGACGCTGACGTCGTCGGACTCGCGGCATCGCTGTTCGACGAGGCGACGCGGACGAACGAGCGACGGCTGCTCGTGCTCGCCGGCGATCCGGAACGCGGCTACGAGGCCCTCGAGTCCGTCCTCGAGGGGCTGCCCGTCCCGATCACTACCACCACGCTCGTCGGGCCCGACGACCGACTGCGGTGCGAGCACCTGCCGCAGGCCAACGCGAGCGAACTCCTCGGGACGACCCGCGACGTGATCGCCCTCGACGCCCACGAGGGGCTCCGACCGAACGCCCTCGGGAAAGTCGTCGGCGCGGTCGACGGCGGCGGCCTGCTGGTCCTCCTGACGCCGACGCTCGAGGACTGGCCCGACCGGCGCGGTGCGTTCGACGAGTCGCTGGCCGTGCCGCCGTTCTCGCTGTCGGACGTCACCGGCCGATTCCGGCGGCGACTCGTCGAGACGCTTCGGGCACACCGCGGAATCGCGATCGTCGACCTCGAGGCCGACCGGATCGAGGCCGACGGACTGACCGACCCGGCGCCGCGGCTGGTCGACGGGTCGAACGCGACGGTTCGTGAAGCGCCGGCGGACGCTCGGTTCCCCGACGAAACCTACGAGGCGTGTCTGACGGACGACCAGCGAGACGCCGTCGCGGCGTTCGAGTCACTGCTCGAGGACGGCGAGACCGACGGCGATGGTGACTCTCCACGGCGGGCCGTCGTCCTCGAGGCCGACCGCGGCCGAGGGAAATCGAGCGCGGCAGGGTTAGCGGCGGGCGCCTTCGCCGCCGACGGACTGGACGTGCTCGTCACCGCGCCCCGGTCGCGGAACGCGGCGGAACTGTTCGAGCGGGCCGAGGAACTGCTGTCGGCGCTCGGGGACGCGGATGCGACGCACCCGAACGCCGACGTCGCAGCCGATTCCCACCGAATCGAGACGGCCGCCGGCGGTCGGATTCGATACCTCGAGCCGTCGGCAGCCGTCGACGGCGACCGCCTCGAGTCGGCGGATATCGTCCTCGTCGACGAGGCGGCCGCGCTGCCCGTCTCGGTTCTCGAGTCGCTGCTGGCTGCCGACCGCGTCGCATTCGCGACGACGATCCACGGCTACGAGGGTGCGGGACGGGGCTTCTCGGTGAGATTTCGGGACCGACTCGCCGAGAGCGACCACGCGGTCGTCGACCGCACGCTCGTCGACCCGATCCGGTACGCGGCGGGCGACCCCGTCGAGGTCTGGGCCTTCCGCGCGCTGTTGCTCGACGCCCGACCCCCGGTCGACCCGCTAGTTGCCGACGCGACACCGGAGACCGTCGCGTACCGCAGTCTCGAGCCCGACGACCTGCTCGCAGACGAACGGCTCCTGCGGGAAGCCTTCGGCCTGCTCGTACTCGCCCACTACCGCACCGAACCGAACGACCTCGCGCGACTGCTCGACGCCCCCAATCTCGAGGCCCGCGCGCTGGTCTACCCCGCCGACGGTGGGCAAGGCGGCAGTGAAGGGGAAGGCCACGTCGTCAGCGTCGCCCTGCTCGCCCGCGAGGGAAACCTCCCGCCCGAGATACGCTCGATGATGTACGAGGGCGGCCGTATCCGGGGGAACATGCTCCCGGACGTCCTCACCAGCCAGTTACGTGACGAGGACGCCGGCGGCCCCGCGGGCCTGCGCGTGGTCCGCATCGCGACCCACCACGCGGCCCGCTCTCGAGGGGTGGGATCGCGGCTGCTCGAGCGCGTCCGCGACGAATTTTCGGCCGACGTCGACTGGCTCGGCACCGGCTTCGGCGCCACCCCGGGCCTGCTCGAGTTCTGGCGGGAGAACGGCTATCGCACGGTCCACGTCTCGACGACGCGCAACGACGCCAGCGGCGAGTACTCGGCGCTCATGCTCGCGGCGACGAGTGCCGCGGGGCGGGCGCTGTGCGACCGCCACGCCGACTGGTTCGCTCGCCGGTTTCCCGGCCTCTGTACGGACGCCCTGCCGGACCTCGATCCCGACGTCGCCCGCGCCGTCTTGCGGTCAGTCGACGCCGCGGCGGCGCCAGAACTCGAGCGCTCCGACCACGAGTGGCGCGTCGTCGCGGGCGCGGCGTACGGCCCCGGCCTGTTCGACGTCGATCCCGGCGCGTTCCGCCCCCTCGTCGTGCGGTACTTCGTCGAGGACCCGAGCGACGTCGACCTGACTCCCCGCGAGGAACGGCTGCTCGTCCTGCGCGCGCTTCAGGGCCGGGACTGGCAGGCCGTCGCCGACCGCCTCGAGTATCACTCGACGGGGCAGTGCATGCGGGCGCTCGGTGAGGCGTTCTGTCCGCTGGTCGATCGATACGGGTCGGAGGCCGCGCTCGAGGTTCGGGATCGGTTCCGCGACGAATGACGAGTCCTCTCTGGGGGCTATTTACCGCCGGAACGAGACAATTCGGCTGATGGCTACTGAGGCCACCTTTACGGTTCCGTCCGATCAGTTCCCCCTCGGAACGATCTTCGAACAGTTGCCGGACGTGACCGTCGAACTGGAACGGATAATCCCGGCTCAGGACGTTGTCATACCGTACTTCTGGGTGCGAGGAACCGTGGTCGACGACATCGAGGACGCGTTTGCCGGCCATCCCGGCGTGGTCGACATTCGCCTCGTCGATTCGGTCGCCGACGAGTACCTGTTACGCGTCGAGTGGGCCCTCGAGTATTCCGGCGTTCTCAGTACACTGGTCGAGACGGAGATTCCGCTCATCAAAGCGATTGGCACGACCCAACAATGGACGTTCGACGTACGCGGCGATTCTCGAAGCGATCTCGCGGCCTTTCAGCAACGCTGTCGAGAGCAGGACATCCCGATCACGCTCACGGAGGTACATGCACTCACGCCGCTCGAGACGATCACTGAGGAAGCCCTCACCGAAACCCAGCAAGAGGCGCTGATACGCGCCTACCAGCGCGGGTACTTCGAATCTCCGCGCGAGGTAACGATGGAAGAGATCGGCGACGAACTCGGCATCTCCCAGCAGGCCGTCGCGTCTCGTCTCCGGCGCGGAATCAAGCACGTTCTCGGGCGGACACTGCCCGATACTGAACGACCAAATCGATAGCGCTAAAAAAGGTTTTGTATAGCACGAAGCTACGCTCACGTTGCTGGCCGTCCACAGTAGACACTATGCCCGAGGGGGAAATCGAACGGACAGTCGCCGAATGTCGCACCTGTGAATCCATCTATGCGGCTCGACGATGGAGTGACGGGACGATCCAACCGATTGGGAGGGGGTGCTGTCAATGTGGATCGACGCAGTTTCGAGTCATGAACGAGTCGAGTACTCCCGCTCTCCGAGAGGAGAAAATCAAATAACCAGTATTACTTGTTAAACGGAGTATTGGGGAGGAAAGTGGTTGAAAACAAGCGTTCTGCTATCGTGGCAACGGGGAATCGCCACGCCCTCCCCAGCCGATTCACTCGTTCGCGGTGTCTGCTCACGGGCGCGATGCGCCCGTTCGCATGGTTCGCGGGACCTTCGGTCCCGCGCCACTCACTCGCTCATCCCTCGCACGAATTCGTCGGCCGACCTCGCTATCGCTCGGTCGGCAGACAGCGCGCGCCACCGCACGCTGATTCTTCAACCAAGCGTGGTATGTTATCAGCCAGTACTGAGCGACTGGCGTCCTAGGAAAGCAGGCGCCGAAGCACGGCGTCGGGCGTCGCTTTCAGGAACCACGCGACCAGTCGCCAGCGTCTGGTGACGTAGGCGTGGTTTCGCTTCTTGCGGATCGCGCGAGCGATCTGTTCGGCCGCCCGCTCGGGCGAGGCCTCCCAGAAGCCGCCCAGCGAGAGGTCGGTGTCGACGAAGCCGGGTTCGATCGTCGTGATCGTCACGTCGGCGTCGCTGCCGGCCTGGCGGTCCCGAAGGCCCTCGAGGTACGTCGAGACGAACGCCTTCGACGCGTTGTACGCCTGCGTCCCCCCGTTACCGAAGTGGGCCGCGACGGAGGAGATGCCCACGAGGTGACCGTCCCGCTCGCTGGCGTGGTCGGGGACGGTCTCGAAGTACTCCATCGCGGCCGTCGCGATCGCGGTGAATCCGCGGACGTTGACGTCGATCGTTTGGCGTTCGGGTTCCCACTCGAGGTCGTGGTTCACGGCCGCCGTCCCGGCGCTGATGACGACGAGATCGACCGACTGCATCGCGTCGGCGAGTTCGAAGAACCCCTCGCGGGCGTCCGCGGTGTCGGTGACGTCCATCGTCGCGACGTAGGACTTGGTCGGCAGTTCGGAGCCGATCTGTTGCATGCGTTCCGTCCGGCGGGCGGCCAGTCCGATCCGATACCCCTCGTCGGCGAGTTCCCGCGCCAGCGCTTCGCCGATCCCCGACGAGGCGCCGACGATGATCGCACCGCGTGTCTCGGTCATATCCCCCACGTTCGGCCGCTGGCACGTAATGATACTGGCACGAGGCGGCCGCCACCGCACGTCCGGTTTTCGAGCCGCTCACTCCGTCTCGGACAGCCTGCCCCCATTCTGAAGGCCCTACGCCTTTGTCGCGGCCCGTCGTCGCACACCGTATGGTCGACGTGGTCACGATCCTCGCGGTTGCGCTGCTCGTCGGCGGCGTCGTCGGCACGGTCGCCCCGCTGGTCCCCGGCGGACTGCTCTCGCTGTCGGGACTCTACCTCTACTGGTGGCACTCCGGCTTCGCGGACCCTGGAACCCTCACGCTGGCCGTCCTCACGCTGCTGGGCGTCCTGACGGTGGTCGCCGAACTCTTCGGCGGGTCGATCGCCGCTCGAGCGGGCGGCGCATCCTGGACCACGACGACGATCGCCACCGTGGTCGCCATCGTCCTCATGATCGTCACCGGGCCGCTGGGGCTGCTCGCTGGACTGTTCGGGACGGTCTTCGTCGTCGAATTCGTCCGGGGTCGCGACGCCGGCGGCAGCGCCCGCTCGGCGGCGTACGCGGCCGGAGGCATGCTCGCCTCGACGGCCATCCAGGTGCTGCTGACGGTGACGATCCTGCTCGCGTTCCTCGTCGCGGTCTTCATCCTCTGACGCCGCGCCCCCGGTCGTCGGTCCAGCGACCCTCGGTGGACGCAAACACTGACTTCGAGGCCGTCGTACGGCCGCCCATGGACTGCGCCGAAGACGACTGCGAGCGGCCCGCCACCGTCGAACTCCACATCCCGTGGACCGACAACCGACTGGTCTGTGCCGCCCACGCTCGCGTGCTCGGCCGGCAGGACGGCGTCGTCGCCGACCCCATCACCGACCGCGGCGACGAACTGCTCGAAGACGGGTGAGCGCTCGAGGCCTGAGCGCCTCTCCGAAGGTTTCGATACTCACTATTTTCCTACACTCTCAACTTCATATAGGTGGCGTTTCAGAAGAGATATGGTCGGATGTGCCTTCGTCCACTCCACTTGTCCATGAATTCCAATCGTCGACGGTTCCTCCAGCGCTCGAGTCTCGTCACCGCCGGCCTGCTCACCGCTACGGGGACCGCGAACGCGGACGCGCGCCGCTCGGGGTCCGCGGCGACCGGTCGCGTCGCGGGAACGATAACGTACGGCCCCCAGCCCGTCGCGGACGTCACGGTAACGCTCGACGGCGAACGGGGCACGAAAACCGAGGAAAACGGGTCGTTCGAACTGGACGTCGGGCCCGGGACGTACGCGCTCGCGGCGCGGGCCGACGGCTACGCGGACGAGACGCGCGAAATCGAGGTTACGGCCGACGAGACGACGAGGGTCGATCTCCGACTCGACCGCGAGTGGGGACCCGGTGAGGGAGAACTCGAGGTGGCCGTAGTCGAGCCAGGCGGCGGATCGACGCTCGAATCCCGGGTAACGATCTACGGAAACGGCGAAGAGCACAGCACGATCGCGCCGGCGGGGAGTATTCCGGACGGCGACCACTGGAACCGAGGATTCGCCGTCGCCGAGGGCTGGTGGGAGGTTCGCGCCTCGGCGGTCGACGGCTACGGCGATGGGTACGCCGAGGTGTACGTCGACCCCGACGCCACCACCCTCGCAATCGTCGAGGGCACCGAGGAGGATCGCCAGATCCACCGCAACGGATGGGTCGACGGGATAATCACGGACGCGGACGGTCGTCCCGTTCCCGACGCGGTGGTCCGGTTTCTCGACGACCGGTCGACGATGATAACGATGAGCAGCGACGACGGCCGGTTCGAGGCGGAACTCGCTCACGGCCAGTACGCGATGGACGTCGACGCCGACGGCTACGAACGAGCGGAGACGGACGTCGCCGTCCGATTCGGTCGGATTACGACGCGGGACGTGACGCTCGAGTCGCGATAGGGGGTCGCCGATTTCGATTCTCGGTCCGGCGTCGCAATTTATCAGGCTGGGGACCGATGTCGTTCGCATGAGTATGTTCGAGCGGCTGGGCGAGAAGGTCGAACGGTTCAAACAGGAGGCGGTGGACGCCCGCGAGGAGAGCGCCGAGTTCAGCTGTCGGAACTGCGATACCGGGATCCACCACGAGCGGGAGACGTGTCCCGAGTGTGGGAGCAGCGAGATCGAACGGGTCTCGACGGATCCGGAGTCGGAATCGGAGCGAGATGCGGAATCGGAGTGAGGAGCGGCCTCGAGACCGAACCGACGGTCGACAGCGACGGACTCAATCCGCCGATCGATCGTCGTCGACTCAGGGGTGGGCGTAGTAGACGACCGTCTCGGCGTCCGCGGTTCCGTCGTCGTCGGCCTCGTCCTCGTGGCGATCTATTCTCGCGAATCCGACCCGTTCGAACTGCACCATCTCGTCCGGCTCGAGGTCGCCGACGCCGGGTTCGGCGTGGCCCCGGACGTCGCCGTCGGGCGTTCGCATCCGGACGGCGACGCTCTCGCTCGCCGGCGCCCAGTGGATCACGTCGACGTCGCCCTCGCGGACCACGTCGATGTCCTCCCCGGTGTACTGGAGCGCGCCGCGCGTGAACTGGAAACAGCCCAGTCCCTTGAGCCAGACGCGTTCCTCGCGCTCGGGGACGTCCTCGGGCTCGAGCATCACGGAGTCGCCGACGGGAATCTCGCGGACCCCGCGCTCTTCGTGGTTGGGGTGGAGCGGCGGGTTCGCCTCGTCCGGCGGACTGCCGCCGAGGGGGACCTGATTGCCGTCGCGAACGAAGAACCGCCGGTCGGTCTCCTCGTCGATCAGGTCGCGGTTGTTCGCGTAGATCGAACTCATCGCGAGGTCGACGTCGCTGGTCGAGGTCCCGAGGCCGCTCATCGCCTCGACGATGGCCGCCCCGCGGATCCCCCGCCGCCGGAGGCTCTTGATCGTCGGCGCGCGCGGATCGTCCCAACCGTCGAGGTCCCCCTGTTCGATCAGTTCCGCGATGGTCGACGTGCTCATCTTCACGTCGTAGGCGTCGATCTGGACGTGCCCCCAGTGGACGACTTCGGGGTACTCCCAACCGAAGTAGTCGTAGACGAACCGCTGGCGCTTCGCGGAGTCCTGCAGGTCGATGCCGCGGATGATGTGGGTGACCTCGAGCAGGTGATCGTCGACCCCCGACTGGAAGTCGAGCATCGGCCAGCAGCGGTACTCGCTGGCTTCCTTGCGCGGATGCGGCGTGTCGATCATGCGGAACGCGACCCAGTCGCGCAGCGCGGGGTTCTTGTGCTCGATGTCGGTCTTCACGCGGAGGACCATCTCGCCGCTACTGTACTCGCCGTCGATCATCGCTTCGAACTCCTCGCGGACCGTCTCGACGTCCTTGTCGCGGTGGGGACAGGGCTCGCCCGAGTTCTTCAGGTCGGAGAATTCCTCGCCCGAACACGAGCAGGTGTAGGCTCCGCCCAGGTCGATCAGTTCGCGGGCGTGGTCGTAGTAGGTCTCGAGCCGATCGCTCGCCCGGTAGGTCGCGTCGGGCTCGAAGCCGAGATAGTCGAGGTCCTCGAGAATCGCGTCGTAGGCCTCGAGATCTGGCCGCTTCGTCTCGGGGTCGGTGTCGTCGAAGCGGACGCAGAACCAGCCGTCGTAGCGCTCCTTGTAGGTGCCGATGACGGCGGGCATCCGCGCGTGGCCGACGTGCCACGGGCCGTTGGGATTGGGCGCGACGCGCATCCGAACCTCGTCGTACGCCTCCGCGTTGGAGAGGTCGGGCAGGTCGTGCTCGTCTTCCTCGTCCTCGGCCTCGATTTCGGCGAGTTCCTCGGGGGCGAGTTCCTCGAGGCGCTCGCGCTTTGCGTCGTACTCGAGGTCGTTGACCCGGCCGACGACGCCGCCGACCACGCCCGGAATCTCGTCCCCGTGCTCGCGGAACTCGGGATTGTCGCCCATCAGGGGGCCCATGATCGCGCCGACGTCGGCGTCGCTCTCGTGTTTGACGGCGTTCAACAGCGCGTGCTTTTCGGCCTCGCGCTCGACGCGCTCGCGCAACTCGTCGTTCATTAGGCGGGGGTATTCGTGCCCGGACCAAAACGTCCGCGATGTCGGGCCGTCGCTCGCGGGTCGTTTTGCGCAAATTCCGTGATACTGGAGCCGACGTTCGATTCGATATCCCGTCGAACTGGCATCCGGCGTGCGGTGGCGCGCGCTGGCGGTTGGCCGAGTGACAACGAGGCCAGCCGACGGAGTCGTGCGAGGGATGAGCGAGTGACTGAAAGGAACGAGCGAATCGGTTGGGGAGGGCGTGGCAATTCCCTGTTGCCACGATAGCAGAACGCTCAGCCTCGCCGCTATAGATCAACTATACCGAGAAACGATGACCGAAGACGAAACCGAGACGACGAGCCGTCTCAGTAGCCGCGTTCGATCAGGTAGTCCGCCAGCTGACAGAGCAGTTCGCGGGCCTCGTTGTCCGGCAGGACCTCGAGTCGGTTCTTCCCCCGGGCGACGAGTTCCCGCGCCTTGTCGTTCGCGTAGGTGATCGAACCGGAGGCCTCGAGTTCGGCGACGGCGTCGTCGATCTCGGCCTCGGTGACGGCCTCGACGTCGTCGGTGTCGACCAGTCCCTCGACGTCGACGCCCTGATCGCGGGCGTGGACGGTGATCAGCGTCTGTTTGTTCTCGACGAGGTCGCTCCCTCGCTGCTTGCCGAGTTTCTCGCTCGGGACGGTCAGATCGAGCACGTCGTCCTGAATCTGGAACGCGCGGCCGACGTCGAGCCCGTAGCCGTAGAGCGCGTCGATCGTCTCGTCGTCGGCGCCAAGCAAGACGGCCGGGAGACACGCGGAGGCGGCGTACAACACCGCGGTCTTCTGCTCGACCATCTCGAGGTACTCGTCGGGGGTGACGTCCCCGCGCTCCTCGAAGGTGACGTCCAGCGACTGGCCCTCGCAAATTTTCGTGCAGGTCGTCGCGAGCACGTCCAGCGCTTCGACGGTCCGCTCGGGCTCCGCACCGGTCTCGAGCATGATCTCGAACGCCTTCGAGTAGAGCGTGTCACCCGCGAGGATGGCCGTCTCGAGGTCGTACTCCTTGTGGACGGCGGGGACGCCCCGACGGAGGTCGTCGTCGTCCATGATGTCGTCGTGGATGAGGGTAAACGACTGGATGACTTCGACGCTGACGGCGGCGTCCATGATGTCGATTTCTGCTCCGTCGAGCGTGGGGAACTCGCGATAATCCACGCTCAGGGTGTCGACGTCCACCAGCGCCTCCGCCGTCGTCAGCAGGACGGTCGGTCGAAGCCGCTTCCCGCCCGCGTCGAGCAGGTACCGCGACGCCTCGTAGAGCCGCTCGGGACGCTTGATCGGCAACTCTTCGGGGATGGCCTCGTTGACCAGCTCGCGGCGCTCGCGGACCGCCTCGAGCACCGCCTCTTCGCGTGCCTCGGGACTTGTCATATCAGTCGACGAGCTGGATGAGGTTGCCGTTGCGCGTGACGTGCAGGTCTCGTCCGAGCTTGTACCCCTGATTCTCAGCGAGGTTGATGTAGCTGGAGTAGCCTTTCATGTCCTGGTGGGCCGGGATGACGTGCTGGGGCTGAAGGGCGTCTAACATCTCGTAGTGGCCCTCCTGACAGAGGTGGCCCGAGACGTGGATGTCGTCGTAGACGCGGGCGCCCTGCATCCCGAGCAGTTTCTCGGCCTGGTAGCGCTGGCCCTCGTTGGTCGGCTCCGGAATGACGCGGGCGGAGAAGACGACCTTGTCGCCGTCGTCCAGTTCGTAGGGCGTTTCGCCGCGGGCCATCCGGGTGAGCATCGCGCGCGGTTCGCCCTGGTGGCCGGTGACGACCGGCAGGTAGTTCTCCTTGCCCTCGTTCATGATCCGCTTGAACGTGCGGTCGACGGACTTGCGGTGGCCGAACATCCCGAGGTCGTCGGGGAAGTCGGCGAAGTCCAGTCGCTCCGCGGTGCCCGAGTACTTCTCCATCGAGCGACCCAGCAGGACCGGTTGACGGCCGATGTCCTTCGCGAACTCGACCAGCGACGTCACGCGCGAGATGTGACTCGAGAATGTGGTGGCGACGATGCCGCCGTCGTAGTCCTCCATGCTGTAGAGGACGTCCCGGAGGTGTTCCCGGGCGACGTTTTCCGAGGGGGTTCGCCCCTTCTTGTTCGCGTTCGTACAGTCCTCGATGTAACACAGTACGCCGTTGCCCTCGCGACCGATTTCGCGGAACCGCTCCATGTCGATCGGGTCGCCGATGACGGGCGTGTGGTCCATCCGTTTGTCCAGACCGTAGACGACGGCGCCTTCCGGCGTGTGCAGGACTGGGTTGATCGCGTCGATGATCGAGTGGGTCACGTTGACGAACTCGAGTTCGACCTTGCCGGAGTCGCCGATCGACATCGTCTCGCCGGCGTCCATCTTGATCAGGTCGTTCTCGACGCCGAACTTCTGCTCGCCCTCGATCTGCTGTTTGACCAGTTCGATCGTGAAGGGTGTCGCGACGACCGGCGCGTCGTACCGGTGGGCTAGCTTGGAGATGGCGCCGATGTGGTCGAGGTGGCCGTGGGTCGGCACGATGGCCTTCACGTCGCCCTCGAGGTCGCTCATGACCCGATCGTCGGGGATCGCACCCATGTCGATCAGATCGAGGCTGTGCATCCGCTCGGTTTCGACGTTGTCGTGGATCAGGACCTGCGAGAGGTTCAGACCCATGTCGAAGATAACGACGTCGTCGCCGGCGCGGACGGCAGTCATCTGCCGGCCGACTTCCTCGTAGCCGCCGATTGTTGCGATTTCGATTTCCATGGTTCGTTGTACTGAAAGCCGCGCTGGACTCTCACGAAACGGTCCGCGGACTCCCGGTTGTACGGCCCCGGCGTCTTACAGCGCGTCGGCCATCCCGCTATGCGCACGGGGAGGCGATCGCCTCCCGGTCCACGACATCGTGGATCCGCACGCACTTGCCCGCGGGGTTCGCTACTGGGCCATACACGCCGGGGTGTTAAAAACGCAGTGGGTTGGCCGCCGTGGCGCTCGACACCTCACCGGCGTCGCCGCTCCGCTCGAGAACGCCGCAGGCGGGCGTTCTGATGCATCCTCGTGATCGGCAACCGTGCGGAAGTTCCCCAGTCACGAACCCTCGAGCGTCGCCGAGACGAACACCCACGCCGACTCGTCCGCGGCGGTCCACTCCCGGTCGATCGCGAATCCGGCGGCCCGCAACTGGTCTCGCGTCGCGTCCGCGCCGGCAACGTGCCACTGCATTTCGACGCCGCTGTCGAGCCAGTCCGGGTTGCTCCCCCGCCACTCGTCGGGCCCTTCCGAGACGAGCACTCGGCCCCCCGGCCGCAGGACGCGCGCGAACTCGTCGACCACGGTCCGGTGTTCCTCGAGGGGGACGTGGATCACCGAGTGAAGGGCGGTAACGGCGTCGACCGCCGCGTCGCCCACCGGGAGCGCCGTCAGGTCGCCCTGAACAAGGGGTTCCTCGGAGACCGCCGTCGCGGCCAGTTCCAGTTGTCCGCGGGAGAAATCGACGCCGACGATCGACATCGACTCGCGTCCGCGATGGAGAACGGGCGTTCCCTGCCCGCAACCGGCGTCGAGGACGCGTGCAGGCTCCGAAAGGGACTCGAGGAACGACTCGATAATCTCGCGTTCGCGACCGTCGGCGGAGCGTTCCGCGGCGTACGTCTCCCGCAGCGCGTCGTACCCCCGGCGGACTGCGTCGCTGTCGACCATGGTGGAGACCACCGAAGCAATCCAGTTCACTGTTTCGTGAGACCGGTCGCGTCCCGTGTCGGCGGTCGGTACTCGATCCCGTCGATCGGAACCTCAATCCCGCCGATCGGTACCTCAATCCCGCCGATCGGTACCTCAGTCCCGACGGCCGTTACTCGATCGTCGTTCCCGGATTCGCCCCGTCGAGGAACGATTCGAGGTCCGCGAGTCCGAAGATCGACGCCTCGGCCTCGAGGTCGAGCAGGGCCCGGACCTTCGCGGCCATTCCCCCGGTGACGTCGGTCGCGTCGCTGGCCCCCAGCACGGACGCCACGTCCTCGTAGGCCGAGATCCGGTCGATCACCGCGTCTTCGTCGTCCAGCACACCGGATACCGTCGAACAGAGGCCGATCCGATCGGCCTCGAGCTTCCGCGCGAGTTCGGCCACCAGTTCGTCGCCGCTGATCACGGTCGCGCCCTCGCCCGCGTGGGCGACCATATCGCCGTGGAGGACGGGGACGAACCCCTCCTCGAGCAGCGTCTCGACCTGTCCGGTCGGGAGGTCGAGCCCGCCGTCGGCGTCCCGGTGGGCCGCCGAGAACGGGTGGACCGGCACCGCCTCGACGTCGCGCTCGAGCAGCCGACTCAGGACGAAGTTGTTGAGCGTCTTCATCGCGCCGTGGACGTCCAGCGCCGCGGCGGCCTCGCGGGTGCCCGCGGTCGTGGTGATCCCGTGCTCGCTGGCGTGGTGGTGGCCGAAACTGCCGCCGCCGTGGACGATCACGAGGTCTTCCACACCGCCCTCGAGGGCTTTCGAAACGGCGTCCGCGGCCCGATCGAGGGCTTCCCCGTCGAGCGTTTCGGCTCGATCCTTGTCCGTGATGACGCTGCCGCCGAGTTTCAGGACGATCATTCGAGTCGCTCCACCCCTTCTTCGGAGAGTTCGGCCCGGAAGGTGTCCTCGCAACCCGGCGTGTACGACAGCGCGGTCTCGGTCTCGTCGCTCGCGTCGAGGGCGACGATACAGCCCCCGCCGCCGGCGCCGGTCAGTTTCGCTCCCTCGGCGCCGGCGTCACGGGCTGCCCAGACCATCGAGTCCAGCGACCGCGAGGAGACGCCCAGCGCCGAGAGCAGGCCGTGGTTGAAGTCCATCAGTCGGCCGAGTTCCTCGACGTCGCTAGCGGCGAGCGCGTCCTCCCCGTTGCGCACGATGTCGCCGATCGCTTCGACCGTGTCGGCAGCGAAGTCGTACTCCTCGCGGAGGTCGCGAACGCCGGCGACGAGTTCGCCGGTGTCGCCGGCGCCGCCGTCGAAGCCGATCACGATCGGGAGATCCGGCGCCTCGAGGGATCGACAGTCGTCGCCCTCGACCCGGACGGCCCCGCCCGTGGCCGAACAGAACGTGTCCGCGCGGGAGGCCTGCCCGCCCTGGACCTCGTACTCCGTCTGATAGGCTCGCTCCGCGAGTTCGTCGATCGCTAGCGTCGTCCCGAGTTCGCGGGCGCCGGCGTCGATGGCGGCGACGGCGACCGCCGCCGACGAACCCAGTCCCGCGCCGAGCGGGATGTCGCTCTCGATGGACACGTCGAAGCCGACGTCCTCCTCGCCGGTGACGTCCTTGACCTGCTCGATCGCTTCGTCGACGTACCCCATCGCCGCGGTGAGCAGCGACTCCGCGACGTCCACGTCGGGTCGCTCGTCCGTCGTCCCGTCGTACTCGACGGTGAAGCCGTCCAGACTGAGGTCCTCCGAGTGGATGCGTAGCTTGCTGTCCGCCCGTTGCTCGACGCCGACCCGCGCCCGTAACTCGATGGCACACGGGACCGCGGGCTCGCCGTAGACCACCGCGTGCTCCCCGAATAAGTACACCTTGCCGGGAGCGCTCGAAACTGCCATGCCCGGGCGTTCGCACGACGACGGTTAATAGCTATCTTTGTGGATTCGAGTGGCGACCAGCGTACCCGCCGAGAGGGAAACGGGGACGT